>CAMDLH010000047.1 GCA_945901405.1 Bordetella parapertussis
CAATCAAAACAATCAGACGCCCAATCAATTCCACCATCTCCGTAGAGACACCGTTGCGCGCCAAGGTAGTTGGCTTCATGAGAGGTCACTCCATTTATGCGGAATGGCGTCATTATAAACGGTACTTTAATAATTACTATATCCCTAAGTTTCACAATCGGCTGGCTCTCGTAACGGGGCTGGGGTAGGGTAACTTCTACGCAAAGTGTTTGGTCTTACCTCCTGCCCATTCGCACCGTATCTATTTGTTTTTATTGAATTATTTAAGAAAGTGAATCCCGCCTCAATCCGCATTTACGGGCGATGCCGCTATAAGGGCAAGCGCCCCCCGGGCGACGCTTTAGCAGCCGCCGGACAACTCGTAACCCTCAAGCCGCAGTCAGCTTCGCAAACTCCAGCGCCAGCCACTTCAAACCCTGATCGCGAAAATTCACCTGCACGCGCGCGTCCTTGCCGCGCCCCTCGGCGCTGACGATGACGCCGGTGCCGAATTTGGTGTGCGACACGCTCTGTCCGATGCGCCACGGCAGCGAGGAATCAGAATTGAGGGTTGGTGATTGAATAACGGCTGCGGGCGCGCCATAGCCGTAGTTGCTGGTTGCCGCGCCGTACTGCCTGTTTCTTGCGCGTGAGTTGATGCGCTTCATCAGGCTGTCGGGAATTTCCTCGAAGAATCTTGAGGCGGTGTTGTAGCGCGTCTGTCCGTGCAGCATGCGGCTTTGCGCGAGCGATAGATAGAGCCGCCGCCGCGCGCGTGTGAGCGCGACGTACATGAGGCGGCGCTCTTCGTCTATGCCGTCGTTGGTGTTAAGGCTGTTCTCATGCGGAAACAAGCCCTCTTCGAGTCCGCTGATGAACACCGAGTGAAATTCCAGCCCCTTGGCCGAATGCGCGGTCATCAATTGCAGCGCATCGGCGCCCGCGCCGGCCTGGTGTTCGCCTGCCTCCAACGCGGCGTGCGCGAGGAAGGCGGCGAGCATGTCGTCGCCCGTTGCCGCCTGCGATTCGGGCTCGCTTGCAACGCCTGGCACGTCGCTCACGAAAACCACGTCACGCTCGGTCACAAACGTGACCGCGGCATTCACCAGTTCGGCAAGGTTTTCCAGCCGGTCCGCGCCGTCCTTGTCGTTGCGGTAATGCGCCTGCAAGCCGCTGTGTTCGACGACGTGTTCGATGATTTCGGGCAGCGTCAATCCGGCGCTCGCGTTGTTCAGTGATTCGATGAGTTTGACGAATGCGGCAATGTTTGCGCCACCCTTGCCGGTGACGGTGTTGGCGCACGCCGCCGCCCACAGACTGATGCCGCGCGTCTGCGACACGCTCTGCAATTGCTCAAGGCTGCGCGCGCCGATGCCGCGCGTGGGAAAGTTGATCACGCGCAGGAAAGCGCCATCGTCGTCGTGGTTCGCGGCGAGCCGCAAGTACGCCAGCGCATGCTTGATCTCCTGGCGCTCGAAAAAGCGCAGCCCGCCATACACCCGGTACGACACCGCGGCGTTGAACAACGCATGTTCGAGCACGCGCGACTGCGCGTTGGAGCGATACAGCACCGCGATCTGCGCGAGGTCAAGACCATCGGCCTTGAGCGCCTTGACTTCCTCGACGATGAAGGCGGCTTCTTCGAGATCGGTCGCCGCTTCGTAAACCCGCAGCGGCTCGCCCTTGCCTTTGGAGGTCCACAGATTCTTGCCGAGTCTGCGCTGGTTATTGCGTATAAGCGCGTTGGCGGCATCGAGTATATGGCCGTGCGAACGGTAATTCTGTTCAAGCTTGATCACGCGCTCGATGCGGTAATCCTTCTGCAACGACTGCATGTTGGCGGACGATGCGCCGCGCCAGCCGTAGATCGATTGGTCGTCATCCCCCACGCCGAACATGCAGGTGTCCGGCCCCGCCAGCGCCTGCAGCCAGCGGTATTGCAGGCGATTGGTATCCTGAAACTCGTCAACCAGTATGTATTTGAAACGATTGCGATAATGCTCGCGTAAGGCGTCGTTGCGTATCAGCAGTTCGTACGAGCGCAGCAGCAGCTCGGCGAAATCCACCGCGCCCTCGCGCTGGCATTGCGTGTCGTACTCGGCGTAAAAATCGCGCATGTGCCGCGTGAATTCGTCGTGCGGATCAACGTCTTTCGCGCGTTTGCCCTCGTCCTTGGCGTTGTTGATGAACCACTGAGCCTGACGCGCCGGGTAGCGTTCATCATCGATATTTAATTGCTTCATCAGGCGTTTGATGAGCGCCAGTTGATCCTGGCTATCGAGTATCTGAAAAAGTTGCGGCAGGCTCGCCTCGCGCCAGTGCATGCGCAACATGCGATTGGCCAGCCCGTGAAACGTGCCCACCCACATGCCGCGCGTGTTGATCGGCAGCATGCTGGAAATGCGTGTGAGCATTTCCTTCGCGGCCTTGTTGGTGAAAGTCACCGCAAGCAGCCCCATGGGGCTGGCCTGGCCGGTTGAGATCAGCCACGCGATGCGCGTAGTCAGCACGCGCGTCTTGCCGCTGCCGGCGCCGGCGAGGATCAGCGCCGATTGGTGCGGCAGCGTGACGGCTTCAAGCTGCGGTTCGTTAAGTCCGGTTAGAAAAGCGGGGGTCATCGCGACAGAATTCATCGCGTTGGATTATACACACCGCGTTAAACACCGCCGCAAAGGCGCAAAGACACGCAAAGGAACGCCAGGAAAACTAACGCTCTTAATACCTCGGCTTCTCCGCAGGCTTCGCACTTTCCGCAACGCCATCCATGACTTTCTTCAAACGCGCGCGCAATGCATCACGGTCCTTCGCGCTGGCGATGCCGAGCACGCACACGGCGTATTGCGATTGGCCTTTGGCGTCGCGCGTGGGGTCTATTACCGCCGGGTAGCCCGCGGCTTTCAGTTTGGCTTCGAGTTCACGCGCGGCCGACTGATCGGCGGTGCGCATGATTTCGACTCTGAACGTGCCGCCGGCGCGCGTGGCGCCCTGGCCCTCGCTGATTTCGGTTTCTGCCGACCATTCGTCCACCTGCTGCCTGGTCACGAAGGATATTGGCTTGGGCGGGGCGTTGCGCGGGGCGATGAAGAATTGCAATGGCTCGGACATGGCGAACTCCTTGCCGCCGTGCTGCACCGAAATCTTGCCTTCGAGCAGGCAGACAATATCCTGATCCGCGGTCGAGCGGCCCCACACGTCGGTGCCGCGGATGCCCGCGGTGACTGTCGCTATCCGTACGCTCACATCACGCTCGCCGCGCGCCTTGGTGAATATGCCGGTGGTGAAACGGAACGCGCCTTTCACCACATCGAGTGATGCTGAAACCGCAGTGTCGCCCTTGCTGTTTTTCTTATCGGCGAGATTGTCCAGCGCCAGCGTGGTGTTCTCGCCCAGTTTGACCGCGCTGCCCTCGGCCATGCGCAGCACGACGCGCGCACCCCCGCCGGTGTGGATGCGATCCTTGTCGTTGAGCTGCATGCCGGTGGTGAGCGGCTCGCGCGCGCCGCTGCGTTCAACCCACGCCGGACTCACCACGCCCTCAACGATCAGCGTGCGCGCGGCCACCGGCGCGGCCAGTAATAACGCCGCGATTACAAACCATAGTTTCTTCATCATGATGCGCTCCTCCGCGCTGTTCCAGTGCTGTTACGCTGCTGTTACGGTAATGGCCGCCGAATGGATGCAGGTATAATCGTGAATTAAATCACACCCAACCACACGTATCTTTCGCGCCGCATCATACCGGCTTCGCGCATCATGCAGCAAAAATATAATCCCCATATTATCGAACGCGACGCCCAGCAGCATTGGGACGCCACGCACGCGTTTCGCGCTGTCGAGACCGCCGGCAAGCCCAAGTATTACTGTCTGTCGATGTTCCCGTACCCGTCGGGCAAGCTGCACATGGGGCATGTGCGCAACTACACCATCGGCGACGTGCTGACGCGCTACCACCGCATGAAGGGCTACAACGTGATGCAGCCGATGGGCTGGGACGCGTTCGGGCTGCCCGCCGAGAACGCGGCCATGGCCAACAGCGTGCCGCCGGCGAAGTGGACGTACGACAACATCGCGTACATGAAAAAGCAGTTGAAGTCGCTGGGCTTCGCCATCGACTGGGAGCGTGAACTCGCCACCTGCAAGCCGGAGTACTACCGCTGGAATCAATGGCTCTTTTTGCGCATGCTCGAAAAAGGCATCGCGTATAAAAAAACGCAGGTAGTGAACTGGGACCCGGTCGATCAGACCGTGCTCGCCAATGAGCAAGTGATCGACGGACGCGGCTGGCGCACCGGTGCGCTGGTCGAGAAACGCGAGATTCCCGGCTACTACCTTGCGATCACGAAATACGCCGATGAGTTGCTGAGTTCGCTAGACAAGCTGCCCGATTGGCCCGAGCGCGTGCGCACCATGCAGGCGAACTGGATCGGCAAATCGTATGGTGTGCGGTTTGCGTTTCAATACTCGCTGGACGGCAAGGCAGAGAAACTGTGGGTCTTCACCACCCGCGCCGACACCATCATAGGGGTCACCTTTGTTGCCGTCGCCGCAGAGCATCCGCTGGCCACGCACGCGGCAAAAAGTAATCCCAAGCTCGCTGCATTCGTCGACGAATGCAAGCACGGCAGCGTGATGGAAGCCGACATGGCGACGATGGAAAAGAAAGGCATGCCGACAGGAATCTTCGTCGAGCATCCGCTCACCGGCGACAAGGTTGAGGTATGGGTCGGCAACTATGTGTTGATGGGTTACGGCGAGGGTGCGGTAATGGCAGTGCCCGCGCACGACGAGCGCGATTTTCATTTTGCCAAGCAATACAACTTGCCTATCAGGCAAGTTATCAACGTGCCGGGCAAGACTTTCAGCACCGACGCGTGGCAGGAGTGGTACGCCGACAAGGAAAATGGCGTTTGCAAAAATTCCAATAAATACAATAACTTAGCGTATGGCGCAGCCGTGGACGCGATCGCCGCCGATCTCAACGCCAAGGGCCTGGGCGAGAAGCAGGTGCTGTATCGATTGCGCGACTGGGGCGTCTCGCGACAACGTTATTGGGGCACGCCGATACCGTTGATTCACTGCGCGGCGTGCGGTGATGTGCCGGTGCCCGATAAAGATTTACCCGTGGTGTTACCGGAGGATTGCGTGCCCGACGGCTCCGGCAATCCGCTCAACAAGCGCGCGGATTTCGTGAATTGCGCATGCCCGAAGTGCGGCCAGCCGGCCAAGCGCGAAACCGACACGATGGATACTTTCGTTGATTCATCGTGGTACTACTCGCGCTTCGCCTGCACTGATCGCGCGGGCGGCATGGTCGATAAGCAAGTCAATTACTGGCTGCCGGTCGATCAATACATCGGCGGCATCGAGCATGCGATTTTGCATCTCTTGTATTCGCGTTTCTGGACGAAGGTGATGCGCGACCTGGGTCTGGTCACCATGGACGAGCCGTTCTCGCGCCTGCTGACACAGGGCATGGTGCTGAACGAAATGTTTTTCCGCAAACCAGAGAGTGGCCGCATCACCTACTACAACCCGACCGAGATCGAAATCAAGGTTGACGACAAGGGCGCGCGCACCGGAGTCGTGTTGCGCGCCGACGGGCAACCGGTGGAATCCGGCGGCATCGGCACCATGTCGAAGTCGAAGAACAACGGCGTCGATCCGCAGGCGCTGATCGAGGAATACGGCGCGGACATCGCGCGCTTTTTCATGATGTTCACCTCGCCGCCGGAAGACACGCTGCTGTGGAACGACGCCGGTGTTGAGGGCGCGTCGCGCTTCATGCGGCGGCTGTGGACGTTCGGTCACGATGCCGCGCAGGCCGCATCGTCAACAACAAACATGGCGTCACTAACCGCTGAACTTGCCACCGCACGCCGCGAAATTCACGCCGCGTTGAAGCAGGCGAACTACGACATGGCGCGCCATCAGTTCAACACCGTCGCCTCGGCCGGCATGAAAATGTTGAACGCGCTCGAAGCCGCGCACAAGAGCGCGAGCGAGGCCGCCGCAAAACAAGCGGTGATACGCGAAGGCCTGTCGCTGTTGCTGCGCATGCTCTCGCCGATCACCCCGCATATCGCGCATGTGTTGTGGCAGGAATTAAATTACGGCAAGGACATCCTCGTTGCGCCGTGGCCGGAACACGACGCCGCCGCGTTGATCGAGGACGAAATCGAACTCGTGGTGCAAATCAACGGCAAGAAACGCGACACGATACGCGTGCCGAGCGGCGCGGATAAAGCGGCAATTGAGAAACTCGTGCTCGCCGATGCCGCCGTGGTGAAATGGCTCGACGGCAAGGTGGCGAAGAAAGTCATCGTGGTGCCCGCCAGACTGGTCAATCTCGTCGTATAAAATATTGTTTAAAAACAATTACTTACATACAGTCTGTCGCGTGCGGCACGTAACGCATAAAATGCCTACCATGAAAAACTTCGCCACTGCTGCGGTGCTGCTTGCGTTGACGACTCTGGCCGGTTGCGGCTTTCAGTTGCGCGGCGCGGCGTCTCTGCCGTTCGAGACCATGCACATACAAGCGCCCGTCGGTTCACAGTTCGCGACACAACTGCGGCGCTCGATCACCAACGGCAGCCAGACCAGGATTGTGGACAATCCCAAGGAAGCGCAAGCGACCTTGCAGGTGCTCAACGAGGCGCGCGAGAAAAGCATTTTGTCGTTGTCCTCCGGCGGACGCGTGCGTGAATACCAATTGCGTTATCGCGTGTCTTATCGCGTGATGGATCGCGACAACCGCGAAACCGTGGCACGCACCGAGATCGCGCTGCGGCGTGATTTGTCGTACAACGATGCCGATACGCTGTCGAAGGAATCCGAGGAAGCCCTGCTCTACCGCGACATGCAATCGGACGCGGTGAACCAGATGGTGCGCCAGTTGCAAATGGCGCGCGTGCCAGCGAAAACCTAGCGTTCCGGCCGCGCGATGCGCATCAGCACGGAACAACTGCCGCAGCAACTCGCGCGCGAATTAAAGCCCCTCTACATCGTGTTCGGCAGCGAGCCGCTGCTGGCACTCGAGGCCGCAGACCGCATCCGCGCCAAGGCCCGCGCCGAGGGCTACATCGAGCGCGAAATTCTCACCGTCGAATCCGGTTTCAAGTGGAGCGAACTCGCGATGAGCGCAAGTTCGCAATCGCTGTTCGCCTCGTTAAAACTGCTTGAACTGCGCATCCCCAACGGCAAGCCCGGCGTGGAAGGCGCGTCAACCTTGCAGGATTTTTGCGCCGCACCTCCCGCCGATACCATCACGCTGATTTCGCTGCCGGAACTCGACTGGAAGGCGCAAAAATCCGGCTGGTTCGGCGCGCTCGAAAGCGCGGGCATCATGGTCGAGGCGAAGGAAGTGCCGCGCCGCGCGCTGCCGCAATGGCTCACCGGCAGATTCAAGGCGCAGAATCAGGAAGCCGATGCCGAGACGCTGGGCTTCATCGCCGATAGAGTCGAAGGCAATTTGATGGCCGCGTTTCAGGAAGTGCAAAAACTGGCGTTGCTGTGCCCCACGGGCAAGATCACGTTCGAGCAGGCGCGCGAGGCCGTGCTTGATGTCGCGCGCTACGACGTATTCAACCTCGCCGAAGCCGTGGCCGAAGGCGACCCGGTGCGCCTGTCGCGCATGCTCGATGGACTGAAAGGCGAAGGCGAAGCGCCGCCGCTGGTGCTGTGGGCGCTGACCGAAGAAATACGCGCCATCGGCAAGTTGATCAACGGCGCGGCATCCGGCAAACCGCTTGCGGCGTTGTGGCGTGAGGTCCGCGTGTTTGGCACGGCGCACCAGAACGCCCTGCAACAGAATCTGCGCCGCTACACCACCGCGCAGGTGGAGGCGGCGCTACGCCACGCCGCGGCCATCGACCGCATGGTCAAGGGCATCGGCAAGGGCGACGTGTGGAACGAATTGCTGCAACTCGCGCTGCGGTTCGCGCGGCCAGCGAAAACGGCGTGATTGCGGCGTGATTCGGCAGCAAGCCCGGAAGTAGCGCAGCGTATTCCGGGGCCGAACGTGGGCAGCACCGCGATCATTGGTTTTCCGGAAAACGATTCCCGGATTTCGCTGCGCTGCATCCGGGCAACTAAGAGCGGTCACGGCAGCAGCACTCTGTCGACGCGGCGCTGTTCTTGCCTCTTTTCATTCAGAAATTCTCGTTTGAACACCAATATCTGCTGTGGGCCAAATTCATACTTTTCGATCTCTATCGAGAGTGCCCAGCCATCCGGGCAACCGCCGGCATGCCTTCGGTATATGGGCAAATCCGAATCACAACTACTTAAAGCCGTTGGCGCAACCACCGGCGTGCTACCTCGGAAAACTTCGACTACGGCGTAGACAATGACCCCCATTTCGCCAGTGGCACTTGAGTTGAGAAAGCCGCCGCTGATGCGGACGGTATACCTTCCACAGGGCACCGAGCGCGTTCTCGTGCCAGTTCGCAACGGGTAACCCATTTGATTTTTCTTGTCGTGCCGGATCAGCGCATGCCAATCAACGGTCGTCGCCACCCTCTGGTTCCCGGGTGGTAATTTCGAAATATCTTCCTTACTTTCAGTAACCAGCAAACTCGACAGCGATGGGTCACACACGATAAACACACCCGACTGGGGCAGAGGCGACCTCTGCTCTTCTGCACTACAAGTCGCATGACACCATGAACCACAAGCTGATTGCCAAAGCCGCCTGGTCAAATTTAGCAATCACGCACATCTCCTTTGCATGCATCCAGGCCAACGAGAAGTCACCCCACCCGCACCGTCAACAACGGCACAATCTCCTTGACCACCAAGCGTGCCTTCTCACGCAGCGTGGCATCATCGTTATTGGCGACCGGGTGGTCGATCACCGCGAACGGATAATCCTTCAATCCATTCACCGTGCTCACCGCCTGCGCGGTGCGCGCGAAGCGGTCGGTGATGATGGCTACGGCGGGGATGCCGAGGCGCTCCGCTTCTATCGCGTCGTGCAGACTGCACGATGAGCAACTGCCTCAGTCGCCTATGGCGGAGAGCACCGCGTCCGCGCCGCTCATCTCCATCAGCATCGCATGCGGCACGGGCCGCGTGGCGTCGGGCTTGCGGCGGCGTATGCACTCGCGCACGCCGTATTCGGCCTTCAGAATTTCTTCAATAAAATCAAATAGTTGCTTGGTGCCGATTTTGGCGTTGTCGATCATGCCGACCACCGCGCCGTTGAGCGACGCCAGCGGCGGCGCCATGCGCAGCGCTTCGCCGTGGGCGGATTGTCTTGGATCAAGGACTCTGAGTGTCATGGGTGTGTTCTCCTTTAAATCGGAACTGTAACCGCAAGTGATTTTTTTCCATACCACGGCGGCAGTATCGCGCCGAAGCCGCCCGCCGGCCCGCCGGCGGCGACCACCAGCAGATCATCCGGCGTACGCAGCGCGCGGTAAATTTTTTCTTCGTCGCTGCGCCCCGCGACGGCGGCCTTGCCCACCGTGCGCCATTCGCTGCGTTTGACGCGCGCCGTTTCGAAAATGTATTCGCGAATATTTTGCTTGCTCCATTTCGCGGCGGCGAATATTTCGCGGTGCTGCTTGGGGATCACAAACGCGTAGTTGCCTTCCCAGATCGAATAGGTGAGCAGATTACTCTTCATCGCGGCGGCGTAGGTGTCGAGGATTTCCTTCGGATCGTGCGTCCATTCGTTCATGATCTGATGCGGCGATTCGACTTGCAGCGCGGTCACCGCCGACGTGCCGGCGGGCACGCCGCGCTCCACCGACAGCGGCAGCCACGGTGAATCTTCTTCGTCCTCGGCCACGCAAAAGGTAAATTTGCCCGGATGGCCCAGCGTGGAGCGGTCAAGCTGGCCGGGTATGCCGCCCAGCACGTTGACGAGAAACAAGCGGATGCTGCGGCCTATGGTGGCGTTGGCGCGGCTGGCGTTGGCCAGCGCGTTGTGCGTGGTGTTCATGCCCAGCGCCGTGCGGATCGGGCCGTTGACCACGATGAAAGGCGCGCTGCCGCCGGTGCTCGCGGTGCTGCCGTGCAGCGCGTATTCGGGATGGCACATCGCCTTGATGATGGCGGCGACGACCGGCATGTATTCCGGCAGACAGCCCGCCATCACCGCCGCGATCGCGACTTTCTCGGCGGTGATGCTGCGCCGGCGCACCGGCTCGACACCGATCACATCGGCGGCGGCAAGCGACGCTGCCGCAAGAAAACGCGCCACCGCGTCTTCAGTCGGCGGCACGATGGGCAGCCCGTCCGTCCAGCCGTTGCGTTGATAAAGCTCGTTAGCTTCCAGTGAGTCGGTTACTTCGAATACTTCGCTTGCGAATGGTGCGCTGCTCATGAAACTGCCTTGTGTGATGTGCGATGAATGCTTGATTGCCTGTAACTTTTCGGGTTCCAATGAAAAGGCACTTCAGAGAAACTCCTCCCCCTTCAGGGGCAAGGGCACACTTGAAGCGGAGCAGAAGGCGAGGATGGGGGTGGGGTCACCTCGGTGATAACCCACCCCCATCCTAACCTTCCCCCTGAAGGGGAAGGAACTGAGTTGTTGGTATTTCCGCCAATTCTTTCTCTCGAACCCAAAAAGTTACGCTTGGCCTCATATGATGCCATCTTCCTTCAATTGCCGTACTTCCGCGTCCGAAAGATTGGCGAATCTTGCAAGCACTTCCGCGGTGTGCGCGCCCGGAAACGGCGACGGCGCATCGTAACTGGCCGGCGTGCGGCTGAACTGAATCGGGAAGCCGGGGCCGCGCGCGGCGGCAGCCGCACCCGTCAACGGATTCACGAGCGGCGTAATCATGCCGCGCTCGATCAATTGCCGCCACTGCATGACTTCCGCGGTCGAGCGCACGGGGCTGCACGGCACGCGCGCGGCGTTCAGCGCCTGCACGATATCAACTTTGGTTTTATCGATTGTCCATTCGGTTACCACCGCATCGACCTTATCGTTATTCACAATGCGCCAGCCGACGTTCATCATATTCGCGTCACTTTTCACGTCAGCTCGCCCCATCGTATCGAGCAGCGCGCGCCACTCGGCATCGGTCGCCGCACCTATGGCCACCCAGCCATCGGTGGTCTGAAAAGTATTGAACGGCGAAAAACGCATGATGCGGTTGCCCTGGCGCGCCGCCATGCCCAGTTGCTCGTAACAATCGACCGGCTCGTCGAACATCAGCGCGAACAAACAATCCGCCATCGACACTTCAATCGCCTGTCCTTCGCCGGTGCGCTCGCGATGCAGCAGCGCCGCAACGACGCCGCTCGCCGCGAACGAGCCGGCGATGGCATCCGACATCGGCGAGGCGATCTTCACCGGCGGCCCGTCCGCCTGCCCGGTCATGCTCATGATGCCGACCGCCGCCTGTATCATCAGGTCGTAGGCCTTGGCGTCTTTCTCCGGCCCGCTTGAACCGTAGCCGGTGATCGCGCAATAGATGATTTTCGGGTTGACCTTGCACAGTGCCGCGTAATCGATGCCGAGCCGCGCCGCCACGCCGGGACTGAAATTTTCCACGACTACATCGGCCTTGGCCGCCAACTGCAAAAAAATCGCGCGCCCGCGTTCTGATTTGAGATCCAGCGTCATCGATTTTTTGCCGCGCTGGCGCTTGAGATAAGCCAGGCCCATGTCCTGATCGGACTTGCGCTCGAACGACACGCCCGCGGGGCCGTCAAACGGCGGCGCGAAGGCGGTGGGATCGCCGGTTTTCGGATCGTCGATCTTGATCACTTCGGCGCCCAGGCCGGCGAGCAGCAGCGTCGCCTGCGGCCCGGAAAAAAACCGCGTGAGATCGAGCACGACCATGCCGTCGAGAATTTTATTCATTGCGCCAGTTTAGCGCACTACCGCTACCTGAACGCCGCATGCGCCATGGGGATGCATGATAATCTGCGCACCTGCATCAATGAATTCACGAACAGGAATCATGAACATGCACCTGAAAGTTTTCCTTGCCGCGGCCGCAGTGCTGGGTATGCAAACACAAGCCTGGCCGCAGAGCACGTATCCCACCCGCCCGGTGAGAATCATCGTGCCCTTCCCCGCCGGGCAGGCGACCGATCTCGCCGCGCGCGCTGTGGCGCAAAAACTTACCGATAACCTCGGCCAGCAATTCATTGTCGATAACCGGCCGGGCGCGGCAAGCATCATCGGCACCGAAGTCGCGGCGAAATCGCCGAACAACGGCTACACGCTATTCATGGGTTCGTCGGGCGGGCTCGCGGTCAACCCCGGCATGTATTCCAAGCTGCCTTACGACCCGGTGAAGGATTTCACGCCGGTTTCACAAACGCTGCTGGTGCCATTTTTTGTATTCGTGCATCCGGGTTTGCCGGTGAATAATCTGAAAGAGCTTGTCGATCATCTGAAGTCGAATCCCAACAAGGTCAACTTTGGTTCCGCCGGCACGGGCGCCACCAATCATCTGTCGGCGGAGCTGTTCAAGAGTGTCGCGGGAATTTCGATGGTGCACGTGCCGTACAAAGGCTCGCCGCCCGCGGTGACCGATCTCGTCGCGGGGCAGATCAATCTGATGTTCGAGACCGGCCCGCTGGGTTTGCCGCACGCCAAAAGCGGCCGGCTGAAAGTGCTGGCCGTCAGCAGCAAACGACGCGCGGCGGCCATGCCCGATCTTGCCACCATCGCCGAGTCGGGCTATCCCGGATTTGAAACCGTGGGCTGGGCCGGCATGCTCGCACCCGCCGGCGCGCCGAAAGAAATCATCGCCAAGCTCAACGGCGAAGTCGTACGCATCATCGCGCAGCCGGGTGTCAACGACCGTTTCGTGGCACTGGGCGCGGAACTGGTGAGCAGTTCACCCGAAGAGTTCGGCGCATACATCAAGTCTGAAATGGCGAAGTGGGGGAAGGTCATTCGCGATTCCGGGGCGAAGGCGGACTAAGCCAGCACGGGTAAAGCGCCCCGCGCTGCCGAGGGGTGCGCGGGGCTACACATTTGTCGAAAGGATTCAGCGCATGGATGAACAGGAAATTCAAATTCTCCAAGGCATTGCCACGCAGATCGCCGAAGGGAAAAGTCGCACTGACATCGTGCAGTCGCTTATCAACGATGAGGTGTCTCCGCAACTGGCTCAGTCATGGTACGAAGTTGGCGATCTCTTTGCGGCCGGCCAGGGTTATAAGGGCTACAACCAGTGGTTCTGGGCCATCATGCTGAATAAGGCCGTCCATCCAAGAGGTGGCGCCTGGTTGTGGCTGACGGCGGTAGTGGCGGTAGCGCTTTGCATCCCGTTGACTATAGCGTGGGTCTCCACCTTGCCATCCGGCCGCTATCCAACGTTGTTACTCGTCGCGCCGGGGATACTCTTGGCCATGGGAATAACCTATTTCGGGGGGATGTTCTTCTACAAGTACGCTACCCAGCGCCCGGCTTGACGCCGCGGCACAAATTCTCTTGAGACAGGATTGTTGAATGAACTCAACCAGCGGCCCGTTTAGATCCACGCCCATCGGCATTGCACTCCAGATTGGTGGAAAGGTTTCGATCATACTGGCGATTTTCACTCTTGTGATATTTGCCAACAAGGGTTGGTTCAAGGTGTTCAACGCGCCCGCATTCGTTGGATTTTTTCTTTTTTTGGCCACCACGGTTTTTTTTCTTGGCCCGTTCATGATACGCCGCGGCAAGAGCATCGCTGCGCCAAACGCGCTGGACATCATGCAGCGGGATCAACGCAGTCCCGTCGTTTACCTGCGTCCGTTCGACGAAGACAATCGGGATAGAACAGCGCATGACCTCGATGCGCAGGATGACTACGGCGAACTGGGTAATCATCTGGTTATCAACCAGTTAAATGCGCTGCGTATGCTCATCACCGGTTACTTCGGCTTTCGCGATCTGACGCTCGAGGAAGAATTCAATCTGGCCTTGCGCGGCGTGGGGCCGATGGTGGCCATCGGCAGGCCCGGGGAGGCGGTGCAAACCGCGGGCGCATTGCGATTTTATGTATCCGACGACGACTGGAAAGGCGCCATCGAAAACGTGCTGGCCAAGGCATCTGTTGTCATCTGGCATGCTGGCACCAGCCAGGGAACATGGTGGGAACTCGAAACCATAGTGAGGAGTGTCGATCCGCAACGCGTCGTGTTGGTCGTCCCAAGTCCAGTGCGCAGGGCGGATGCCTATCGGGATTTGCAGCTTCGCTCCAAGAACGTGCTGCCGGTACCGCTTCCGGATATCTGGGAGGATGTCAATATTGTCACGTTTGGCCCCGATTGGCGTCCGAAATGCATTCCGTACAACTTCCGGAGTTCATTTGAGAAATATTTTTCCGCCAGCGGGCTCAACCTGCATGTAACGTTGGATGGATTTCTGCAGCGCCTTGGGCAATTGCCGGGAACCGAACACCGGCCACAAGGCGATCAAACGGCTTGGACTACCTCCAACTCGATTGAGGTTGCGAGCATAGTGGTCGCCATTTTGCTGGCTGTGGGGATCCATAGTAGCGGAGTGGCCGTCGAAAACCGCGTGACGGAACAGCGCAACGCCTTGCAGAAATGCCAAAACATGCTGTCGAGCATTCGCGAATTTTCCTCGCAAAACAACTGGCATCCCGCGCGCTGGTCGGAGTTTGTTGTTCAAGCAAGAACCGCTTTGGCCGCGACAGGCGGCTTGGATTGCGCTGGCGGAAACAGCCCCGGGATCGCTGCCACTTTTGAGCAAGAAATTCCCGATTCGGCAAAAGCCCAACTGCCAAGGTGGGAAACGTTGGTCAGCGAC
This sequence comes from Bordetella parapertussis, assembly GCA_945901405.1. Taxonomy (GTDB): domain Bacteria; phylum Pseudomonadota; class Gammaproteobacteria; order Burkholderiales; family SG8-41; genus CAMDLH01. The sequence goes on from CAMDLH010000047.1 coordinate 14,714, forward strand.
GGCGGCGCCACCGTTGACGAAGTGAGCGGAGCACTCGTTTTGCTGAAAAACAGCAGCCTGCTGGAAAAGTGGCGCACATCGGTGAGCACCCTTGAGGCGGCACGCTACAAGAATACAGTGGTTGTCAGCATTAACATCGTTTATCCCGATTGGGCGGCCAGGACCATGGAGTGGGATTCGTCGCGCATGCTCGATCTCGTCGAGCGGCAAGTCCTAGTTCACTTACGGTCGGCCGTGCGTGAGCACGAAAGGGTACTTTCCGCGCGGCGCGTACCTGCCGAGGAGTTGAAACGCTTTACGCGCCACGTGGATATAAATTTGAATGTCGAGGTTGCCCTTTACGAATCTAAAGCGGGTAGTGCCGGCACCTCTGATAAATCTGGATTGAGCGCGAATACCCTGCTGATGATTGCACCCGCCATTCCCGAAGCGCTGGGTGCCCGTGTTTCGATCAAGGGCGCGTCCACCCAGGAGCGCAATCGTTCGCTATCGATACGTGTTCGCGCGGAGCCGCCCAAAAGTGTTGCCATGAACGAGGTCAGGCAAAAGCAGGATGCGGCATTCGCCGAGATGATCGAACGCGTCATGGCGAAGATCGAACTGTAAGTGCTGAACGCTCTCAAAGCGCTTCTCGCCCGAACCCTGGAATCACTGCGGCGCGATGCCCGCGGCCTTGATCACGCGCGCGTACTTGTCGATTTCCTCGCGCAAAAAAACACCGAAGGATTCCGGCGAGCCGCCGATGACATCCAGCACCTCCTTGCCGAAACGTTCGCGCATTTCGGGCAGTTTCAGCACGCCGTCCACCGCCGTGTTAAGCCGCGCGACTACATCCTTGGGCGTTTTCGCCGCCGCAAGCAGGCCATACCAGTTGGTTGCTTCATAACCCTTCAGGCCCGATTCATCGAAGGTCGGCACATTGGGCATGGCAGCCGAACGGTTGAGCGTGCTGATGGCGATGGCGCGCATGCGGCCTGATTCGAGATGCGGCATCAACGACGGCGCGCCGCTGAACGTCATGTGCACGTGCCCGCCGATGGTGTCGATGATCGCCGGGTTCACACCCTTGTATGGCACGTGCTGAAGATCGATATTCGCCATCATCTTCAACAACTCGCCCGCCATGTGATTCGAGCTGCCCAGCCCGCTGGTGGCGTAGGTGATCTGGCCGGGCCTCGATTTGGCGAGCACGATCAATTCCTTCAGGCTGCGCGCCGGCAGCGACGGGTGCACGGTCAGCACGTTCGCGCCCTTGAAGCACAGAATGACAGGCGCAAAATCGCGCAGGGTGTCGTAAGGCGGCTTCGCGAGATAACTCATGTTGATGGCGTTGGAGGCGCCGCCCATCAACAACGTGGCGCCGTCGGGAGCGGAGCGAATCACGTACTCCGAGGCGATATTGGTCATCGCGCCTGGGCGGTTTTCGATGATCATCTGCTGTTTCAGTATGGGTATGAGCTTGTCGATCAGCGCGCGCGTCACCACGTCGGTGTTGCCGCCGGCCACGAATGGATTGACGATGCGGATGACTTTGCCTTGCGGCGCTTGCGCGTGAATGCAAGGCGCGATCACCACGGCAACACAAAAGGTTAGCAGTGACCGCATCGATTTCATGATGCAGCCCTGAAAGTCGCGCGTCCATCCACGGCGACCGCCCCGCCTGATGTCTGGCGCACGATCAGCGGATTGACTTCGAGGTCCACCAGACGCTCGCCCAGATCATGCGCGAGCCAGCTCATGCGTTCGACCGCATCGGCAATCGCCGCGATATCCAGCGGCGGCCTGCCGCGCGCGCCGTTAAACAGCGGCCCGGTACGCAGTGCCCCGATCATGCCGCGCACGCGCGACGCGGCCACCGGCGCCGTTGCCACCGCGACATCGTTCAATATCTCCACGGCGATGCCGCCCAGACCGACGATCACAATGGGGCCAAACTGCTCGTCACGGCGGATGCCGATGATGACTTCAGCTTCGCCGCGCACCATCTCTTGCACCGAAAAACCCTCGATGCGCGCGGGGGGCAGCGTGGCGGTGATGTGCTGCCCCATCGCCGTGGCGGCGGCAGCGACAGCCGCACCATCGGCGAGGCCCACGCGCACCGCGCCCGCGTCGCTCTTGTGCACGATATCGCGCGACACCGCTTTCAACACCACTGGAAAGCCGATTTTTTCAGCCGCGGTAGCGGCGGCCTGCGGTGTTGCCGCGATTTCCTCGCGCGCAACGGTTACGCCATACGCGGCCAGCAATTGCTTTACTTCGCTTTCTAGCTGCGCGCCCGCACCGAGCTTGTGCAACGCTTCCGGCCGCGGCAATCCCGCTGGCCGCGCCGGCGCGTCCGCCGCGTGTCCGCGCACGCGGCCGTATTCAGCGGCCATCACCAGCACGCGCAGCGCCTGCTCAAAACTGTCGTAAACGATGAAACCTTTCGCGCGCAGTTCCTCGCGCGCCGGGTTTGCCGCCGCGCCCGGCGTGCACACGATCAGCACCGGTTTTCCGCTCGCGCGCGCGGCCTCGGCGATCGCCAGCGTGCGCTTCTGATAAAACGGCATCGACATCAGAAACGTCACGCCGAAATCCACCGTCGGATCGGCCAGCAGCATCGCTGTCGCGGGGCCGGCGATTTCGATGTCGGCGGCAACCTTGCGCGCGCCGATGTCGGCGGGATTGCGCGCCTGGGGCGCCAGCAGCAGCGTGCCCAGCGCGCGCCGCGTGTCTTCGGTCAGTGGTGCTAGTTCCAGCCCCACCTCGAACACGCGGTCGCTGGCCGTAGATGCCGCGCCGCCGGACGACGACAACACGGCGACTCGTTTACCCGCGCTCGGCTTGGGATATTCGATCAGCAGTTGCGCCGCGCGCAGCATGTCGTCGGGGTCGCTGGCGAGCACCACGCCCTCCTCGCGGCACACCGCCTCGAACGCCTGCCACGAACCGGCAAGGCTCGCGGTATGCGACATTGCCGCGACCACGCCCGCCTGCGTGCGCCCGGTTTTGAGCACCAACAAGGGTTTGCCGGCGCGGCGGCAGGCGGCGGCGGCGCGGCGAAAACGCGCGCCGTCGAGCAGGCCCTCGATGTAAAGACAGATGGCCTTGGTTTGCGGCTCATCAATCATGAACTCCAGAAAATCGCATATTTCGAGATCGCTTTGATTGCCGACGGATAAACCGTAGCGCAAGCCGATGCCGTCGGTGCGCGCACGGTCGAACACCGACACCATCAGCCCGCCGCTCTGGCTGATAAGACCAATCGAACCATCGCCCAGCACATCGGTGTTGAGCACCACCGAGGAACACAGCGCCATGTGGTGATGCGGAATGATGAAGCCCATGCAGTTCGGGCCGACGATGCGCATGCCGGTGCGCGCCGTCAACTCGACCAGCTTTGCCTGATTTTCCCCGCCGGCGGCATCGGCCTCGGCAAAGCCGGTGGTGATGATCACGCAGCAGCCCACGCCGGCAGCAGCAGCCTCGTTCACGGATTCGAGCATGCGCTCCATCGGCACCGCGAGGATCGCCACATCGGGCGGCGCGGGCACATCGCCGATGCGCGCATAAACCTTGCGACCGGCGATGACGTCGCGAATCGGATTGATAGGGTAGACATCGCCGGCAAAACCGTGCCGCACCAGAAAATGAATGATGCGGCCGCCGAATTTAGCCACGCTTTCGGAGGCGCCGAACACCGCCACCGAGCGCGGATGCAGAATGCGTTCGACGGGGATGCGCGGCGGTGCGCCGGCGGCGGTGCGATAGGCGGTGTGCAGGATCATCTGGACGCTCGTGAACTAAACACCTTTAAACACTGGCTTACGCTTCTCTCTAAATGCGGCTTTGCCTTCGCGGCAGTCCTCCGAGGCATCGTTGTGCGCGGCCCATTCGGTTTCAAGCGCATGCGCGGCCGCCGGTGAATCCCAGTACTGCGCGCGCACGGTTTCCTTGATGGCGCGAAAGGTGATCGGCGCGCCGCTTGCCACGCGCGCCGCGACCTTGGCGATCTCGGCGTCGAATTCCGCATCGGCGACCACGCGCGTGACCAGACCCAGCGCGTGCGCCTGTTCGGCGGATAAATCTTCACCGAGGATCAGCATGTCGAGCGCGCGGTTGCGTCCGATGTAATGCACCAGGCGCGTCAAGCTCATGCCCCACGACGGCACCACGCCGATGTAGGCGTCGCCGGTGCGGAACTTTGCCGTGGTCGAGGCGATGCGCACGTCGCAAGCCATGGCAAGCGCGAAGCCGCCGCCAATGCACCAGCCGCGTAGCGCGCCGATCACCGGCTTGGGATGGGTTTCGATACGCGCCAGCGCCTCGCGCCCCAGCGTGCGAAAGCGCGAGTCGCCATGCGCCTGCGCGCCCGTGCCTGCGATGTCGGCGCCCGCGCAGAATGCTTTCGTGCCGCCGCCGGCGAGCACGATGCAGCGCGTCTCGTTGCGCGCTTCGAGCGCGTCCATCGCGTGCAGGAATTCCTCCAGCAACTGCACGGTGACGGCATTGACCGGCGGACGGTCGAGCGTGATGCGCGACGCGCCGCCTTCGTGGACGAGCTTGATGGTTTCGTAGGTCATGTATTTGGCGTTTCAGGAATGGAGGTATTTTCAGCAATGTATCGTCCGACCCTCGAATGGTCAACCGTGGTACCGCGCAATGCAATTGACTGCGCGCAGACGGATGGATACATTGCCCGTTGACTGATAACAGGCAGAGCCAAATGAAAATCAAGGATGTCATCTGCGCCGCAGGCCGCTCGGGTTATATGCATCGCGATCTGCTGGCGATCAAATCAGGCACCGGCGTTCCCAACGGCAGTCTTTACGAAGGCAAGCCGATGTCGCCGGGGTTCACCCGCATCATCGAGCCCGCGACAATCATTTCGATCATGCTGGTGCTCGAAGACGGGCAAATCGCCTTTGGAGACTGCGCCGACGTGATACTCGCCGGCGTGGCGGGGCGCGACCCGGCGTTTAACGCCAGTGGCCACATCGACTACGTAAAGACCGAAATCGCCGATGCGCTGCGCGGGCGCGACGTTGCCAAATTCAAGCCGCAAGCGGAGGAAATGGATCAGTACACGCGCGGCGGCGTGCGGCTGCACACCGCCATACGCTACGGCATCAGCCAGGCGTTGCTGCACGCCACCGCGTTGAGCCAAAAGCTGACCATGGCGGAAGTGATCGCGAACGAATACGGCAGCACGATTTCCACCAAGCCAATTCCGATACTCGCATCCTGCCACAAGGATGACCATGGGCAACTTGACCGCGTGATCTTGAAACGCGTCGAGTTGCTGCCGCATGCTTCGTTTCAGATCGTGTCGGAACACGTGGGGCTGCAGGGCGAAAAGCTGAAGGCGTTCGTGCGCCGCGTCGCCGGCCGCATCAAGGAGATCGGCGACGCCGATTATCATCCGCGCATCCATGTCGATCTTTACGGTACGCTGGGCGAGTTGTTCTCGATGCAGGTCGAGCCGCTGGCGGATTACCTGGGTGAGTTGCGTAAGGAATCCGGCGCCTATAAATTGCTGGTCGAGTCGCCGATGATCGCCAAGACGCAGCAGGAGCAGATCGATAAATTCAGCGCCTTGCGCGGCCTGCTCAACAAAAAGGGTATCGACGTCGGGCTCATCGCCGACGAGTGGTGCAATACCCTGCCCGATATCAAATTGTTTTCGCAGGCCAAGGCGGCGGATTTCGTGCAGATCAAGACGCCTGATCTGGGCAGCATCCACAACACCATCGAGGCCGTGCTCTACTGCAAGGCGAACGGCATGGGCGCATGTCTTGGCGGCACGGCGAACGAGACCGATCACTCCACACGCATCTCGACCCACATGGGGCTGGCGTGTCAGCCGGATTTCATGTTGTCCAAGCCCGGCCTGGGCGCGGATGAGGCGCTGATGATCCAGACCAATGAAATGGCACGCACGCTGGCGATACTGCAAACACGGAGATAAACATGTGGCGTGCGGCGATGGTTGCGATGTTCGTGGCTTACAGCGGTGCATCGGCCGCGGCCGCCCCAGACCCTGCACCGGGCTACCCCGCGAAGCCGGTGCGCTTCATCGTGCCGTTTCCACCCGGCGCGGGAACCGATATCACGGTGCGGCTGGTGACCACCGCGCTCACCGAGTTGTGGGGCAAAACCATGCTGGTGGATAACCGCTCCGGCGCGGGCGGCAATATTGGCACCGAGATCACCGCAAGTGCGCCGCCGGATGGCTATACCGTGATGCTGTGCACACTGGGTTCGCACGCCATCACCCCCGCGCGCCGCAAGCTGCCGTACGATCACATCAAGGGGTTTTCGTTCATCGCGCTGATGGGCGCCACCGCGAATGTGCTGGTCGGCCACCCTTCGCTGGGAATGAAAAACGTCGGCGACGTGGTGGCGCATGCCAAGGCGAATCCGGGCAAGCTCAATTACGGTTCATCCGGCGTGGGCACCGGACCGCATATGTCGATCGAGTTGTTCAAGCACATGGCGGGCATCGATATCGTGCATGTGGCGTACAAGGGCGCCGCACCCGCGCTCACTGATGTGATGGGCGGGCAAATCGCGTTGAGCACGGGTAATCTGCCGGGCGGGCCGCTGGCGGCGATCAAGTCGGGCAAGGTGACGGGCCTCGGGGTCACCACCGCCAAGCGCAATCCGCGCGCGCCGGAGATTCCCACTTTTGCCGAAGGCGGCGTCGCGGGTTATGAAGTTGCCGCGTGGTACGGCATCTGCGCGCCGGCGGGCGTGCCCGCGGGCATAGTTGCCAAGCTCAACGCAGGCATCGTAAGAGTATTGAACTCGCCCGACTTGCAGCGGCGCATGGAGGAGCAAGGCATCGATGTCACGCCATCGACGCCGGAGCAATTCGCCGCGCACGTCAGGGCGGAATCGGCGAAGTGGTCGAAGGTGGTGAAAAGCGCGGGGCTGGCGGAGAAGTAACGCGGCGTCTTGCTGTGTGTATCGCGTGCCAGTGCTTCGCCAATCAGAGGTAGAATCCTCGCATGAACACACACACTCCATTGGACGTGCAAGCCTACATGCAGGGCGTGGGCGAGCAGGCGCGCGCCGCATCGCGGCTGATGGTGCGCGCCGATACCGCCACCAGGAACTTGGCGCTCACCGCCACCGCCGAAGCTGCGTTGCGCGCGGAAAAACCCATACTCGAAGCAAATGCACGCGACGTTGCCGAAGCGCGCCACAAAAAACTCGACGATGCCGCGATAGACCGGCTGATACTGACACCGAAAACCATTGCCGCGATGGCCGACGGCTTGGTGCAAATCGCCAAGCTGCCCGACCCGGTGGGCGAAATAACGGGGCTTAAATTTCGTCCGTCGGGCATACAGGTGGGCCAAATGCGCATGCCGCTGGGTGTGATCGGCATCATTTATGAATCACGCCCGAACGTGACGGCGGATGCGGCCGGGCTGTGTCTGAAATCCGGCAACGCGGCGATCTTGCGTGGCGGCTCGGAGGCCTTGCATTCCAATCAAGCCATCGCCGCGTGCGTGCGCGAGGGTCTGAAAGCAGCGGGTTTGCCCGAAGCGGCGGTGCAAGTGATAGCAACCGCGGATCGCGCGGCGGTGGGTGAGCTCATCACCATGCGCGAATTCGTCGATGTGATCGTGCCGCGCGGCGGCAAGGGTCTGATCGAGCGGCTGTTGCGCGAATCGCGCATCCCGATGATTCAACATCTGGATGGCGTGTGCCACGTCTACATCGACGACAAGGCGGATTTTGATAAAGCCATCAAAGTTGCCGACAACGCCAAGACGCAGCGCCTGGGTGTGTGCAACGCCATGGAAACGCTGCTGGTGGCGCGCGGCATCGCACAAAAAATTCTGCCGCCGCTGTGCGAGATTTATTTAGACAAAGGCATCGAGCTGCGCGGCGATGAAGCAGCAAGAGTCATCGTGCCGGCGATGAATGCGGCGAAAGAAGAAGATTGGTACACTGAGTACCTCGCGGCGATTTTGTCGGTGCGCGTGGTTGACGGCCTCGACCAAGCCATCGATCACATCACGAAATACGGCTCGCGCCATACCGACGCCATCGTCACCGAAGACCTCACGCGCGCGCGGCGCTTCATCACTGAAGTTGATTCGAGTTCGGTGATGGTCAACGCCTCGACGCGTTTTGCCGACGGCTACGAATACGGCCTGGGCGCCGAAATCGGCATTTCCACCGACAAGCTGCACGCGCGCGGGCCGGTGGGTCTCGAAGGTCTGACCTCGCTCAAATACGTCGTATTCGGCGACGGCCATATCAGAAAATAGCTTTTAAAAACAAATAGTTATGCACCCCAGACGAATGGGGTGCCGCTTCGTAACGTATGGACAAGAACATTTCCGAACAGAACGAAGACCTGCCGCTGACCCAGTTCTTGGCCAAGGGCGTGCTTGAGCGCGACTTGCAGGCGCTTGCACCCTTGATGAACGCGCGCGGCATGCTCAACGCCTTCGTCATGGTGTTTCGCGGTGGCGAGGCGGAAATCCTGATCCGCCTGCTGGTGATGCGCGAAATCGGCGCGCGCCCGGATGCGCCGCGCTGGAGCCCGCAGGAACTCGCGCAACATTTCTCCTATCTCGATGCGGTGAAATTGAACACCGTGCTCGACCGGCTGAAAGATTTTGGTCTGCTGGTGTGGGACAGCGAGGATCGCACTTATCAGTTGAGCGGCACCGCGCGCGTTGCGTTGTCGGCGCTCGCGAATGTGCTGGCGCTGCCGGAGGGCGAGGATGCCGATCTCGCATACATCACCTCGCAGGTCGCCGCCGGGCAATCCATAGGGCGGCCCTCGCTGGAAGCGCTCAATCTGCTGCTCACCAAATATCGCGAGTTGCAAAAAGAATTCGACGATGCGCTGGTCAGCGGCTCGGAGTTTCGCATCCGCCAGGCCAGTGCCAAATTCAACGCGGTCGAGGCCACCGTCGCCAAGGGCAACGACATCATTCACTCGCTGATGAAGGACGGCGAACTCGAAGACGCGATGTACCGCAACGCGCAGGCCATCGGCCAGGCGCAAAGCCGGCTCCTGCGCATGCATGCCGCGTTCCAGCGCACGCTGCACGCGCTTGAATTGCAAAGCGTGTCGCTGGGCGGCAGCGGCCTGTCTTCGTCAGACGTGGTGCAGTGGCTGCGCACGCTTGATCAGGAGCGCCTTGCCGCGCTCGGCGCGCATGCCTACGGCGGTATGCAGCCGCTGCCTTTTGCGATGAGCGACCTGATGATCGATGTCGCCGAATATGAACTACTCGAACGCGAGCGCATCGCGCAGAAAAACACCGCGCTGCCGCCGCCGTGCGATGCGCCCGCCACCAGCGAAATGTCCACCGAGCGCTTTGCCGCACTGAATCGCTTCATTGGCGAATTGGGCGAGATCAAATCGCCCACGCAGCTTGCCGATGCGGTGATCGACGGCGGCTATGCGCTGTCGGCGTACCGTCTGTCGCTGCTGGCGCTGATCGGCGATCCGGAGTCGGCCGAAATGCGCGGGCGCGTCGCCGATCTTGCGCGCCTGCCGCTCGGTGTAACGATATCCGATGAACATGAAACCGTGGTGCGTGCTGAAGTAGCGCAAATCAGCCGCGGATTGCTGACGCCCTCGCCGGAGAACACCGCATGACCCATAGTAACGATGAGGCGCAAGTGCTGATCGCGCGTCTCATCGCCGAGCGCTGGGTGCCGCGCGCGGAGCCGCTGGCCAGACGCGTACTGGTGGACGAGGATTTTCGCGAGGAGATCGAACGCCGCCTCGCCGCCTGCGGCCTGCGCCTGCTCGACAATCCGTATGCAACGCATATAGCGTTGGGCCTCGCCAACGCCGCCGAAGAACCGGTGCTGGCGCGCGACGGCCAATGGCTGTCGAGCAATCTGAATCTTGCACGCGATTGCGTGGCGCTGCTGGTGGTGCTGTGGGCCTTGCTGATTTTGCCCAAGCGCGAACGGCAGGTGTCGCGCCGCGACAATACCGGGACGCAGCAGAATGACATGTTCGGGCTGGAAAAACCCATCCCCACCGGCGGCGATATCGAAGGCAGTCTGCCCGAGCGCACGCTGATCGCGGATTTCGGCAAGCAGCTCGGCGGCAAGACGCGCATTGGTTTTAATCTCGGCATATTGTCGCGCCACGGTTTTATCGAGCGGCATCAGGGCGTGATCCGCGAAGGCCCGCTGCTCGATCTCGCGCTCGATCACGGCGTGCTCGCGCCGCGCATCCTCGACGGCGCGCTGGCCGAATTGCTCGCCACGCGCATGGCCGATAAACCAGGCGAGGAGTAGCGCGGTGTTTCACCTTAAAAGCATCGAGCTCGTGCATTGGGATTACTGGCAGCGCTTTCGCCAGACCATCGACGCCAACATCGTCGCCATCGTCGGCCCCAACGGTTCGGGCAAGACCACCTTGCTGGATGCGCTGCGCACTTTGTTCGCGCTGCAATGCGCGGGCAAGCGCGACTACAAGCGCTATGTGCGTCACTCCGGCGAGTCTTTTGCGTGGCTGCGCGCGGTGGTGGACAACCGGCGCATCGGCAGGGCGAGTAATCCGTTTTGGCCCTTAAATGACGACGAAGTCACGTTGGTGTGCCGCATTCGCAAGCAGGGCGGCGACTGGCAGCGCCAGTACTTGATCGCGCCGGGCGACGCGCCAATTGATGAAGCGATGGAACGCTCGCCCGATTGGCTCGGCGTGCGCGATTACGAGCGGCGCCTGGCGGGCGGCGGGCTCTCCGCGGCGATCGCGCAGGTGCTGTCGCTCGAGCAGGGCGAGACCGACCGTCTGTGCGAATACACGCCCAAGGCGCTGCTCGATCTGGTGTTTCATGTGTTCGGCGACAAGCGCGTGCTCGACGATTACACGCAGGCGCGCGCCGATCAGCGCGATGGCGAAGCCGAGCTCGATAAACTCGACGGCGACCTTGCGCGCACGATCAACGAACATGAGGCGTTCATCCAGCGCGCCAACCGCTATCACGAATGGCGCGGCCTGAAAGACGAGGAAACGCTGCTCGAAGCCGAGATACGCCCGCGCGTCGAGATCGCCGAGTTGCGCCAGTCGATGCGCGGCGCCGAACACCGGCTCGAGGTTTTGCGGCGTCAGGCCGCCGATCACCAGATACAAATCGAGCATGAAGAGCGGCGGCTCGCGCGCAACGCCGACGCGCTGGCAGATGCCGCCACGCAGCAGAAAAACGCCTCCGCCGCGCGCGAGCACGCAACGCTCAAGCACAACGCGGCGCTGACGCGTGTCACCGAAACGCGCAGCATGCTGAACGAGCGCAACCGCCTGCGCGAACAGGCGCAGGCGGCGGGCAGGGATAGCGCGCAGGCCGCGTCACGGCTGGAGGTGAATCGCCCCAAGCTGGCGGACGTCAGGGCGCGCGCCGTTACACTGACCGAACGCCATGCCGAATCCAGCGCGCGTCTCGCCGCCATGCGCGGTGGCAAGCCCGCGCTGGAGCATCACGTCGCGCAACTGCGCGGCGCATTGGATGAAGCGGGCATTCAACATCAAATGCTGACCGAGATCGTCGAAGTCACCGATGCCGGCTGGCAGGCGGCGGTCGAGGCCCTGTTGGCGCCCTATCGTCATCTGGCGCTGCTCAAACGCCCGCGCGACCGCGACGCCGCGTGGCGCATCGGCGAGCGTTTGCAGTACCGTAGCTTTGTCACGCCCGATCTCGAACCGCCGCCCGCGCCGATGGCTGGAAGCATGCTTGAGATCACGCGATTCACCGGCGACGCGCCGGAGTGGCTGACCACATGGCTGAATCGCGTGCAACGCGTGGGGGATGCCGCCGCCGGCGCAAAGCTGGACGCGCGGCAGGACTGGATCACGCGCGCGGGCTACCACCGCGAGCGGCGCGGCGCGCGGCACAGCGGCGTGGCGGCGCGCGATTTTCGGTTTGGCGAAGCGGCGCGCCGCGCGCAACAGAAAGCGCTGGAAGATGAAATTCCGCAACTTGCCGCCGAACTCGAACAACTCGCCGCGGAAGAAAAAGCCCTACTCGCCGGCATCAGCCGCGATCAGGCGGTTGTGTCAGGGGTAAACGCCGCCGCGATGCTGGCGAGCCGCGCCGAGGAATTCGCCGCCGCCGAAACGCGCCTGGTGACCGAACAAACAAGTGAACAGCAAGCCAACACCGCACAGCAAGCGGCGATGGAAGAAGAAGGACGATTGCGCGGCGAACAAGGCCGCCTGGGCGCGGAGCAGCGGCAGGTCGAGGCCGCATTGCAGCAGGCGCGCAGCGCGTTGACGGTGACGCAGCAGCAAATCCACGCGCAGGCCGACGAGCAGCAAAAACGCACCGAGCGCGAGGCGCACTTGCGCAGCGGCATGCCCGCCGCGTGGCTGGACGAGCAGGCGCTGGAAAAATTGCTCGCCGAACAAGTTTCGCTGCAAAACGTCACCGCGCGCATCACGCAGATTCAGCGCCAGCTCGAACAAGGGCAATGGGAAACCGACGTAACGGTGATCGCGCGCCGCGACAAGCTCGCCGAGGACGTGCGCGCCAAGCGCGAGCGCGTGGACGCCAGCCGCGGCCAGTGCGAGCGCGCGAAAAAAATCACCGAGGGCGCGCGCGGCGAATATCTCAACGTGCTGCGCGCCACGGTGCGCAACTACGGCAGGCATCTGAAGGAACTGGGGATGAAAGCCGGCATCGAGGTCGAGTGGGAGATGCCGCATCTCACCAACGACGACACCGCGCTGGCGCAGGCCGGGTTGCATGTGAAATTCAATTTCGATCAGAAAGGCATGATCGGCATGAATGACGGCGAGGCCTCCGGCGGGCAGCAGGTGATGAAGTCGCTGATACTGCTGATCGCGCTGACGATGGAGACCGACCGCCCCGGCGGCTTTGTGTTCATCGACGAGCCGTTCGCGCATCTCGATGTAATGAACATCGACCGCGTGGCGGCGTTCCTGCGCGCGACGCAGGCGCAGTATCTGATCACCACGCCGAGCACGCATAACCTTAATGTGTTCAGCCCCGTGCAACTCACGCTGGTGACGCAAAAAAAACGTCCCGGTGAACGCTGGGCACCGCCGGTGGCGATGCTGCGCAGGGATGAAAGTGCGGCCAACACCGCCTGAGGGCTGGCACGCGCCGGGTGCTGATGGCATCAGCGTGCGCGCGCTGGATGTCGGCGCGAAAACCACCTTGCGCGGACGGCGCTTGCGGCGCGCGTTGCACGCCAACGCTGGCGTGATCGCCGCGTGGCCCGCCGCGTGGCGCGATCTCCTGTTGCAATGGCTGGATGGCGCCGCCAGGCGCCGCTGGAGCACGTTAATCAGTCAAGCCGGCAATTCGGGTTATGACGTGGCGCACGAATTGATAGACGCGTTGCTGCGCGCGGGCCTTGTCGAAACCGACGAATCGCGCGAGCGCGGACAATGGAAAATTCAGCACGTAACATTCATCGAACGCGCCGCCTTACGAAGCGCATTGGGCTTGCCCGACAGCGATGCCTTGCGCGCGCAGCTCGCGCAAGAAATTGCAGCGCCCCCGCACGATGCGCGCCTCATGCCGCCGTGGATGGAACTCGCGGATTATCCGCCGGCGCGCGGGCTCGAACGCGTGGGGCTGCTGCGCAAGCTAGACGCCTGGATCGCGGAAAATCGCTTTGGCACGCGGCGCGACTTTGCCCTGTTCGCGCGCGGCACGACCAAGGCCGTCACCAGCGCCGAATGGAAGTGGCTGGAAACATTGCCGGATTTCACCACATTCGGCGTCGAGCGGCACACGCCCGCGTTGTGGCTGCGCGCGCCGCTGACGCTGCGTTTCGGCGGCAAGACCATCGATCTAGCGGCAGCACCCGACATGATCGGCATTTCACCCGCGACGCTGGAGTTGCTCGACGGCGTGGACGGCGAAATCGCTTGCTGGCGCATCATCGAAAATCGCACCAGCTTCGAGCGCGCGGCGCGCGAACACGGCGGCACCGACGGCGTGATCTGGCTGCCGGGCTTTGCGCCGGGCTGGTGGAAAACCTGCGTGACGCAAATACTGCAATTCAAACCCGCGCCCGCGCACATCGCGTGCGACCCCGACCCCGCCGGCATCAACATCGCTCTCGACGCGGGCGCGCTGTGGCAGGCGTGCGGCCTGGCGTGGTCGCCGTGGAAAATGAGCGTGCATGAACTCACGCAACTCAATGCGCGCGCACCGCTGTCCAGCCATGATAAAGTCGTACTGGAGCAATTGATGGCGCGCGAACTGCCGGCGGACCTGCGTGAACTCGCACACTGGATGCAGGCGCGGGGAGAAAAAGGCGAGCAGGAAGGTTATTTGTAACTAATTGTTTTTATTGAGTTTTTGATGCCAAAACTGATCGAAGTCAAAGTCCCCGCCATTGGCGACTTCAAGAATATTCCAGTGATCGAATTGCTGGTGAAACCGGGCGACGCGGTGCGGCTCGAAGATTCGCTGGTCACGCTCGAATCGGATAAAGCAACACTCGACGTGCCCGCGCCGGTTGCCGGCGTGGTGAAGGAACTCAAGGTCAAACTCGGCGACAAGGTGTCGGAAGGCTCGCTGATTCTGATGCTGGAAACAGAAGAGTCAGCCGCCGCGGAACCAGCGAAGCCTGCCGCTCCACCAACACCCACGCCTCACGCCTCACGCCCCACGTCTCACGCAAGTGCAGCCGACATCCAAACCGAAGTAGTAGTGCTCGGCGCAGGCCCCGGCGGTTACACCGCTGCATTCCGCGCCGCTGATCTGGGCAAAAAAGTGGTGCTGATCGAACGCTACCCGACGCTGGGCGGCGTGTGCTTGAACGTGGGTTGCATACCGTCGAAGGCGCTGCTGCACATCGCGAAAGTGATCACCGAGGCCGATGAAGCGAGTCACGCCGGTATCACGTTCGGCAAACCGAAAATCGAAATCGACAAGCTGCGCGCGTGGAAATCCGGCGTGGTGGGCAAACTCACCAAGGGTTTGTCCGCGCTGGCGAAGCAGCGCAAGGTGCAAGTCATCACCGGGCGCGGCGAGTTTGCCTCGCCCAACAGCATGCGCGTTGAAACCGCCGACGGCGTGAAGACGATTGCATTTGAACACTGCATCATCGCCGCAGGTTCATCGGTGGCGCGCATTCCCGGCTTTCCTTACGACGATCCGCGCATCGTTGATTCCACCGGCGCGCTGGAGTTGCGCGAGATTCCAAAGCGCCTGCTGGTGATCGGCGGCGGCATCATCGGTCTGGAAATGGCAACGGTCTACGACGCACTCGGCAGCAAGATCACCGTGGTGGAGTTGATGGATTCGTTGATTCCCGGTGTCGACCAGGATGCGGTGCGCCTGCTGCAAAAACGCATCGGCAAGCGATACGAAAAAATCCTTTTAAAAACAAAGGTTTACAAAATAGAAGCGTTGAAGGAAGGACTCAAGGTTACGTTTGACGCCAATGGTACGCAGAGCACTGATACCTTCGACGCGGTGCTGATGTCGGTTGGCCGCCGCCCCAACGGGCGCGAAATCAAGGCCGATGCCGCGGGCGTCACGGTGAACGAGCGCGGCTTCATTCTCGTGGATAAACAAATGCGCACCAATGTCGCGAATATTTTCGCCATCGGCGATATCTGTGGCGAACCGATGCTCGCGCACAAGGCCACGCACGAAGCGAAGATCGCCGCCGAAGTCATCGCCGGCCACAAGGCATTTTTCGACGCTCGCACGATTCCTTCGGTGGCCTACACCGATCCCGAAATCGCGTGGATGGGCCTCACTGAAACGCAAGCGAAAGCGCAAGGCATCGACTACGACAAGGCGGTGTTCCCGTGGGCGGCGAGCGGACGCGCGCTGTCAACCGGGCGCGACGACGGCATGACCAAGCTGCTGTTCGATAAAAAATCGCGGCGCGTGCTGGGCGCCACCATCGTCGGAGTGAACGCGGGTGAGTTGATCGCCGAGGCCGTGCTTGCACTGGAAATGGGTGCCGATGCGGCCGATCTGTGTCTGACGATACACCCGCATCCGACGTTGTCGGAGACGGTGGCATTCGCGGCGGAGATCGCGGAAGGCTCGATCACCGATTTGTACATGCCCAAAAAGTAATCCGTTCATATTCACGGGAAGCCGCGGAAGATTTTGCGCAGGGATTGAATCCTGATTCAGCCTGTATAATTTGCACTCTGCCCGAACTTGGCGCGATAAAAGTTGCTCCACTTCAAAATAGCGCCGTGAGCGTCACACCCCATCCGATCAACGAACGCCAGTCGCTACGCATCAAGCGGTTTCTGATTGCGACGGCTTCGTACGGCCTTGCCGTGGCCCTGGTGGGCTTGGGCGCATGGATGGGCCTGTGGGCGTTTGACGTTTTCGTCACGTTCACCATCATCGCGGCCGCACTCAACGCCCTGCTCTTCGGCGTCTTCATCACCGGGCTGAATCTTAAGTTCGCCGATCCGAGCCTGACCGAGTTGCAGATACTCGCCGGTATCGGCGCACTTTTGTTCATCGCGTATCACGCGGGGCCGGCGCGCGGCATCGTGCTGTTATGGGTGCTGCTGATTTTCATGTTTGGCGTGTTTCGCCTGAAAACCGTGCAACTGTGGCGGCTCGCCGGCCTGACTTGGGCCGGCTACGGCGCCCTGGTCGTGCTGGATCACTATTTTCATCCCGGCGCGACCGATCCGAGTCTTGAGGCGTTTCAGTGGCTGGTGCTGGGCGGCGTGCTGGCGTGGTTTACCTTCATGGGCGGCTACGTCAGCGCCATGCGCTCGCGCATGCGCCGCGGCGAGGCGCTCTACCGCACGATGTGGGAGACCGCCAGCGACGCCGCCATCATCGTCGACACGCTGGGCCGCATCGAATACGCAAACCCGGCGGTGAGCAGGGTGTTCGGACGCTCTGCGGCAGACTTGACCGGCGCGGACGTGCTGCCGCTGCTCGCGCCACGCATGCTCCAAGGCCGCGGCGAAACCTTTCAGCGGTTTCTCGATACCTGCGAGAAGAAAGACGGCAACTTGAGCGGCATCGAAATGCACTTCGTGCACGCGGATGGCCGCGAATTCCCCGCTGAAATCTCCGCCGCCGAAATGCAAATAGAAGACCGCAAGGCGTTTCTGGTTTTCGTTCACGACATCACGGCGCGCAAACAACAACAACAAGCGCTGGTCGCCGCGCGCACCGCCGCCGAGGCGTCGAGCCGGGCGAAATCGCAGTTTCTCGCCAACATGAGCCACGAGATACGCACGCCGATGAACGGCATCATCGGCATGACGGAGATTTTGCTCACCGAGCCGCTGAAGGAGCGTGAACGCGAGTACGTTGAAATCATTCATCGCTCGGGCCTGTCGCTGCTTGGCGTGTTGAACGACGTGCTAGACTTTTCGCGCGTCGAATCCGGCCAGCTTGTGATCGAGCGCACGGTGTTCGATCTGCCGCGGGTCATACACGATGTCGTCAAGCTTTTCGATGCCGGGGCTAACGAGAAAAAACTCACGCTCTCGGCGGACATCGCACCCGATTTGCCGCACTACGTGACGGGGGACGCCGCGCGGCTCCGCCAAGTGCTCACCAACCTGGTGGCCAACGCGGTGAAGTTCACCAACGAGGGCGAGGTCGAAATCATCGTCAATACCGAAGCAGTGCAAGACGTGCAATGCATACGCTTCGAGGTGCGCGACACCGGCATCGGCATCGCGCCGGAGTTGCAGGAGCGGATTTTCGAGGCGTTCGCGCAGGCCGACGGCTCGATGACGCGCCCCTACGGCGGCGCGGGGCTGGGGCTCACCATCGTGCGTGGACTGGTGTCATTGATGGGCGGCACAATTGGCTTGAAGAGCACGCCCGGCCGCGGTGCGCGCTTCTGGTTCTTGCTGCCCCTGCCGCCTTCGGCGGCAGGGGCCGCTGTCGGTGACGCGCCGGCGGCGGCGCCCGGCTACGCCGGCAAAAAAATCCTGCTGGTGGAAGACGACCCGATCAACGCGCGCATCGCCGGCGTGTTACTCGCCAATCGCGGCTTGCAGGTCACTCATGCCGCCGACGGCGAAAAAGCCGTGACGGCGTTTCGTGCCTCGCCCTTCGACCTGGTGATCATGGATTGCCAGATGCCGCTGATGGACGGTTTCGAGGCCACGCGCATCATCCGCGCGGTGGAAGAAGGACGCAAGGCGGCGCGCACGCCGATCGCGGCGTTGACCGCGCATGCATTCGCCGGCTATCGCGAGGAGTGCCTCGCCGCCGGCATGGACGACTACATCACCAAACCAATCCGGGTGCCGGACTTCGATGCCATGCTTGCGCGCTGGCTCACCGGCGCCGCCCCGCAAGAAACACAGCCAGATAGCCAAACACAATGAAACTACCGCTCGAAGGTGTAAACGTACTCGATCTCACCCACGCGCTCGCCGGGCCGTATTGCTCGACCATGCTCGCCGACTACGGTGCGAACGTGATCAAGCTCGAAGCCTTTGGCGCGGGCGACATTGCACGCAGTTGGGGCGCGCCGCTGCCCGGCGGCGAGACCGCCTACTTCGCCGCACTTCACCGCAACAAGAAAGGCATTGAACTCAATCTCAAGCACGCGCGCGGCAAGGATATCTACTTTGAGTTCGTCAAACGCTGTGACATCGTGCTGGAAAATTTCCGTGTCGGCACATTAAAGAAGCTGGGCCTCGATTATGAGAAGGCCAAAGCGGTCAATCAGGGCATCATCTATTGCTCGATTTCCGGCTTCGGTCAGACCGGCCCCTACAAGGACCGCGCGGCGCTCGATCTGATCTTGCAGGCGGAGTCGGGCATGATCAGCGTCACCGGCCCCGTGGGCGGGCCCAATGTGCGATGCGGCGTGTCGATCGCCGATCTCACCGCCGGCATGAACGCCGCATTCGGCGTGATGGCCGCGCTGCGCGTGAAGGAAAAAACCGGCAAGGGCCAGACCGTCGATGTCTCGATGATGGAGGGGCAGATGTCGCTGCTTAACACCATGATCGGCAACTATCTGGCCGACGGCAACGTGCCGCAATCCCTGGGCACCGCCTACAACGCGCTGTTGCCGTATCAGACCTTTCGCACCAAGACCGTTGATCTGGCGCTGGCGGTGGGCAGCGAAAAGCTGTGGAAAGTCTTCTGCCCCGTGATGGGCCGCCCCGAGTGGGCGGACGATCCGCGCTACAAGACCAACCCGCTTCGGCGCAAGAACCGCGATACGCTACTTCCAGCGCTGCAGGAGATTTTTCTCACGCGCACCTACGACGAGTGGGCCGAGCTGCTGGTCAGCAGCGGCATCCCCGTCGGCGCCATCAACAACCTCGCGCAAGTGTGCGAGCATCCGCAAGTCAAGGCGCGCGGTTCGCTGATCGACATCGATCACCCGAAAATCGGCAAGACCAAAATCGTCGGCCCGGTGGCCAAATTGTCGGAGACGCCGGCGACCATACGTTCAATGTCGCCCTCGCTCGGTGAACACACCGAGGAAGTGCTGCGCGATTTTCTCGAGATGGCGCCGGATGCGATCGCCGAACTGAAAACCCAGGGCGTGATCCGCGCTCGCTAATCCAAGCAGGAACCCATCATAGGAGCTTCGAATGAGCCGTCTGCAACCCGTTGATCCCGCCGCCCTCACCACCGAAGGCCGCGCCGTTTACGACAAGATCGCCAACTCGCCGCGCGGCGGCGTGCGCGGGCCGTTTCTGGCGCTGCTGCACGTACCGGAGATGTGCGACCGCCTGCAGAATCTGGGCGCGTATCTGCGCTACGACACGACGTTCGCGCCCAGGCTTTCCGAACTGGCGATCCTCATCGTCGCGCGCCGATTCGATTGCCAGTACGAATGGTTCGCGCACGAGCAGCACGCGCAAAAAGGCGGCTTGGCGCAGCCGGTGATCGAGGCGATCCGCGAGCGCCGCCGCCCGCAAAACATGCAGGCCGACGAGGCCGCTCTCTACGATTACGCCAACGAACTCACTACCAACAACAGCATCTCCGCGCCAAGCTACAGGCGCGCGCTCGATACATTCGGCACACGCGGCGTGGTGGAACTCGCGGGGATCATCGGCTACTACATGATGATGGCGATGACGCTGCTCGCGCACGACGTGCAGCCGCCGGCCGGCACGCCGCCGCAGTTCAAATAGAATCCGATAGGAGCAAACGTCAGGGCACGAATAATTGTGGTGGACAACGAACCGACATGCCTCTTGCTCGCGACCACCATGCTCGCCAGGGCGGGCCACGAGGTGCTGAAGGCCGTGAACGGCGCACAAGCCGTGGAAGCAGCGCTCGCCCATGCGCCCGATCTCATACTCATGGACATAGGAATGCCCGATATGGATGGCATAGCCGCGTTGAAGCAACTGCGGGCAGCCCCGCGCACCGCGGGCATCAAGGTGGCGGCGTTAACCGCGTATGCCATCCGGGGCGAGCGCGAGCGCCTGCTCGCCAAGGGCTTTGACGACTACCTGGCCAAGCCCATCCACTACAAAGATTTTGCGGCACATGTGGAGGCCATACTCAAGGGCAAGGCGGATTAATCCAAAAACCGTGACACCCGCGCGCAGCGTCGCACGGGTAAGCCGAAGAAATTCCGCAAAAAGGACACCTCACCTCCTGAGAAACAAAACAGGATAGCGAATTGTTTTTAAATGAATTGTTCATGCCGTGGCCAACGCCGGCTGAACCTCGAAGCCAAGCGCCGCAGCGCGGCGCTTGAGGGTGGCGACGCTGCGCTGACGTTGCTGCTCTTCGTAGTGTTGTTGACCTTTGTCGACGAACGCTTCGCCACGAGTGAGCATGAAGTAGACCATGCGTGCGAGTTTGTGCGCCACCGCGGTGTTGGCCCGCGGCTTGTCCATGCGGCTACACAGGCGGCGGTAGAACGCGCCGAGCGCTGAATCGCTGTGCGACAGGCTCATCGCGGCCATCTTCAGCGCCTGACGCACGCGGTTGGCCGAGCGCTTGGTCTTGGCCGACAAGACCTTGCCACCGCTGATCTTGGTGCCCGGACACAGGCCCAGCCACGAACAAAAGTGCTTGACCGTTTCGAAGCGAGTCAGGTCGGTGCCAATCTCCGACAAGATCTTCATCACCGCGCTCAAGCCCAGCCCGTCGATCCGCGTCAGATCCACGCCGGCCCAGTTGGCCAGTATCTGGCGCGCATCAAATGCCTCGCGCAGCTTGCTGCCGGCGCGCGGCACCTTGCCCAGATCGACCTTCGACTGCCCCAAATCGGTCAGCAGCGCGTGCAGCTTCGTGTCGCATTCGCCCAGGTGCCGTGCAATGTCGTCATACATCGCCAATGACTGGCCCAGCACGAACAGGTGCTCTTCGCGCCAGTTCCCGGTCAGCGCCTTGGTGATCTGCTCGGTGCTGGCCTTGACGCGGCCATTGCGGTGGCGCGCCAACACCTTCGGATCGCGCTCGCCGGCCACAATGGCGCGCATAATCGCCTGGCCGGTCAAACCCATCACGTCAGTGAGCACTTCGGTGAGCTGGATGTTCATTTGCACCAGCGCCTTTTGCATGCGCTGCACCCAGCTCGCCTGCTCGGCGATCAGCACTTCGCGTTGGCGCGCTATGGCACGCACCACGCAGACCTCGCCGTCAGGACGCCAAGCCGCACGCAAAAAACCCAGGCTCATCAGCTTTTGCAGCCACTGACAATCCTGCACGTCGCTCTTGCGCCCAGGCACATACTTCATCTGCCGTGCATCCACCAGCCAAACCTTCAGCCCGCGCTGCTCGAGCACCTCGTAGACTGGAATCCAATACACGCCGGTTGACTCAAGGGCCACGGTGTCGACGCCGCACGCGATGAGCCAGTCGGCCATCGCGTTCAAGTCGTCGGTCATGGCGCCGAACTCGCGTATGCTCGCACCAATGCTATGTCGGTCATCTCGGCGCTGCCGTTCGCTTTTTAGCGCAAACTAAGTGCCAATGCACGCCTTAGCGCAACCCGCCATGTTTCTCTGCGAACGCCGGGTCCCGCGAAGCGGGGGCTGGGAGGCTCAAGACCCTTGAGGATAGCGGCACCGACTACGTGGTGGCGGCCAAGCTCGTGGCCCCCCCTGCAAAAGCAATTGATGAATGCACGCGGCTGGTGGGCGCTGGAGCCGGGTTTGGAGTTGTGCGAGTTTGACTACCAGGCAGGCACTTGGGGCGCGCCCCGGCGCATGGTGGCGATACGGCAAAGTGCGAAATTGCGTGAAGCG
>CAMDLH010000048.1 GCA_945901405.1 Bordetella parapertussis
GTTCCCGCCTGCGCGGGAACGACAGTGCGGATATTTTCTTGCAGCCTTACCAACTACCGGGTAACACCATGGCAAAACTACTGGCAACGTGCATGCTGTTTATGTTCTCCGCTCCGCTCGTGGCATTGGCGCAAACCTACCCCGCCAAATCCATCCGCATCATCGTGCCGTTTCCGCCGGGCGCGTTCAACGACACGCTAGGCCGCACCATCGCGCAGAAGTTTGTCGAGACTGGCTTTGCGCAAGCCATCGTCGACAACCGCCCCGGAGCGGGCAGCACACTGGGCACCGACATCGCGGCAAAAGCGCCGCCTGACGGCTATACGCTGCTGGGCGTGGCGGTGCCGTTCGCGGTCAACGCCACGCTTTACTCAAAACTGCCGTTCGATACACAAAAAGATTTTCAGGGGATTATTTTTGCCGGAATGACGCCGAACATGTTGATCACGCATCCGTCGGTGCCGGCCAATGGCGTGAAGGAATTGATCGCACTGGCGCGCGTCAGGCCCGGCCAGTTGAACTACGCCTCCACCGGCAACGGCACCTCGAACCACATGTCGATGGAGCTTTTCAAAATGCTGACCAAGACCGACATCGTACATATTCCCTACAAGGGCAGCGCGCCGGCGCTCACCGATCTGCTCGGCGGGCACGTGATGATGATTTTCGACAACACGCCCAACGTGCTGCCGCTGGTCAAGGCCAACAAGGTAAAGGCGCTCGCCGTCACCAGCCTCAAGCGCTCCGCACTCGCGCCCGAAGTGCCGACTGTGGATGAATCCGGCGTGCCGGGTTACGAAGTGAGCGTTTGGTTCGGCACTGTCACACAAGCCGCCGTGCCGCGTGACATCGTGACGCGGCTCAACACAGAGATCAACAAGATCATCGCCATGCCCGACGTGCGCGAGCGCTTCAAGAGCGGCGGCGTCGATCCCGTGGGCGGAACGGCGGAACAATTCACCGCGCACATCCGCAATGAGATTGCCAAGTGGGGAAAGGTCGTGAAGCAGACCGGCGCGCGGGTGGATTGATTGCACGAGGCAAGCGACTGAACCTCATCTGTAGAAACCGGAATCCGACCTGAAAATCAGCGACAGATTAAATCTGTGCCTTGCTTCTCGTGGCGGAAAGAAGGCGCTTCAAATACCAGCCCTTTCAAGGTGTCGATAAGGGCATCTGGAATTGACTCATTTCCGCCAAAAAAGCGAATGGATTGAAAGGGTTACAACAAGTATCGCTGTACTTTTTGCACGGTGCCGGGCAGACTCCTCAACGTTGATCACAACAGGGAGAGACTCACATGGCACTGGATACAGTCGTTGCGCGGTTTATCGAACACAGCCCGGTAACGGTCATGGCGCATCTGGCGCTGGGGCGAGCACTGGATGCGCAGTGGATCGATGACCTGTTTGAGCAACACCGTGAACGGCAATACACCCGGCAATTGCTGTTCTCAACGACCGTTGATTTGATGTCGATAGTGGCCGTGGGTCTACGCCCCTCGCTGCATGCGGCGGCAAAGGCCGCCACCGATCTGCCCGTCTCGATGACCGCGCTGTATGACAAGGTCAATGGCACGGAGCCTGGGTTGGTGCGTGCCTTGGTGTCGGGCAGCGCCGCGCGGCTCACGCCGGTGATTGATGCAATGTCGCCGACGCCGCTGGTGAGCGTGCCCGGTTACCCACTCGCGTTTTTCTCGACGAACGCGTGTGATGCAATTATTGAGGTTAGCCAGCTAAGGGTCAGGCAATCGAGCAGGCTATAGACAGTATGCGAAATCCAAACCCCCTTTCTCACGAACGGGCAATCTATTCCCCGACAGCCGAACAGTCAATCGCGTGGATTTTGGACAAGTGAGCGTCTTTCTGCGTTATTGTGCCAATGCGTAGAATCCCGCCCGGGCTAAGTCGGATTAGCAATGAAGCGACTGGTCTGGGCCGCGTACGGCGAGATGAATTTGCCTCAGAAATGTGCCTGGGACCACACTTCGCATCTCAAGAGCATCTCTGAAAACTAGCTTCGGTCGCCGTTGCTCAAGCTATGACTCTTCCTTATTGTCCCGGGGTATAGGCCAAGATCCTAGCAAAATTCGCGGCGACCCTACGTAACAACTTCGGTTGTGACTCCGTTAGTCCGACGTTTGCGCTTCCAATTCCGAAAAGTTACTGATCTTGACCGCTCCGTCTGGAAAACGAGCAATTACTTCCAGTTCGCCGCCCATAGCTTCAATATGGCTGCGAAGCGTGGATAAATACATGTCCGTGCGTTTTTCCATTTTTGCAATGGATGGTTGTTGAACATGTAATACATCGGCAAGCATCTTTTGCGAAAGGCCTCGCGCCTGACGAAGCTCATGCAATGGCATCTCGGCGAGCATCGCTTTTGCTTTATCAGCGGCCATTTCACGCGCTTTGGGAGACATGCGTGAACGTAGTGCAGTGAATTTCTTAGCCATCGTTCTTTCCCTCAAAATGCAGTTGTTGCAGATGTTCGTCATACAGGCGATCAGCAATTGGCACGTTCACCTCGTACCAGCGGTTGTCGCCCGTTTTGTCCCCGCCAATCAGTAAAATGGCCATACGGCGGGGATCAAAGGCGTATAGCGTTCTGAATGGCAGCCCTTTCAAGGTGATGCTTTTTATCGGTTTCCATCTGGGAAAGCGCGATCAGGCAAGTTTTTCGCCCTTGAAAAACCACGGTGAAATTTAGGCTCCCCTCTATGAGGGCAATAAAATCAATGACTTACCACCTTGAAAGGGCTGGTTCTGAATGGGCGTCCAGCATGTTGGGTACGCAGCTCACGCATATGACCATGTCTTGACCCGTTGACGCCACTGCTATGAGGGTAGCCCAGCGACGGACCACGCTCCTCCAATAACTGAACTGAGGCGGCCACCGACACTTGCTCGTCTTCGGACAGACTATTCCACCAATCGCCGAATTCATCCGTATATTCAACGTCCCAGCTCATAAATCAAGTATAACTCCAACGGAATATTCCGTCAAGGGAATATTCATTAGTGATCAAGCAATGACGAATTCGAAGAAAAACCGCTTAAATAAGATATTTAACAGATTTATTCTGTAAATTGGGAGGCCGTGGCAGGTGTCTGCTTATGGCCGGTTACGGAAGCCAGTCCAGCGTAAGCCACAGACTGCAAGCGGCTGCATTGCTGCCGTTGAGCACCCCCAACCACGACAGTCATTTTGATCGTATGCGTGGCCTGTCGTAACCGGAAGACAATGACTACTATATGCTGACGGACACTGTCTTTCAGCACAGATGCCGACTTCTCCACTTAATACATCCTGCGCCGGTTTGAGGCAGAATAAATGTTAATAAAAACAATTACTTACGTTGGTTTATCGCTCGCCAGATACGCTCCGGCGTGGCCGGCATCTCGATATGTTTCACGCCGAATTCAGATAACGCATCAACCACCGCGTTGATCACCACGCCCAGCGCGGGCGTGGTGCCGCCCTCGCCCGCCGGGCGCATGCCAAGCGGGTGCATGGTGCACGGCACTTCGGTGATCTCGGTATTGAACAATGGAAAATTATCCGCGCGCGGCATTGCGTAATCCATGAACGAGCCTGTGAGCGGCTGGCCGCTGGCGGCGTCGTAATAACATTGCTCCAGCAGCGCCTGCCCCACGCCCTGCGCGATGCCGCCGTGAACTTGCCCATGAATAATCATCGGGTTCACCGCGCGGCCCACGTCATCCACCGCCGAATAGCGCACGATCTCCAGCGTGCCGAGCGCCGGATCAATCTCGACTTCGCACACATGGCAGCCATAGGGAAAACTCGCGACATGCATGGTCTCGTCGGAGAACGCCGTAAGCGGCCCGCGTAAATCATCGGGCAGATCGTTCCGTTGCGCTGTCGCCGCGGCGACTTCAAACAGGCTGATCGAGCGATTCGATCCACTCGCGTGAAACCTGCCGTGCTCGAAACGAATCACGCTCGGATCGCTTTCCAACAGCCGCGCCGCGATGCGCGTGCCTTTCGCGATAATCTGCTTCGCCGAATTCCAGATCACCACGCTGCCCATGCGCATGCCGCGCCCCGAATGCGTGCCGCCGCCGACCTGCACGATGTCGGTGTCGCCGGCAATCAGGTTGACGGCCTCGATGGGCACACCCAGCCACTCGTGCACCAGTTGCGCGAAACTCGTCTCGTGCCCCTGCCCGTTCGACACAATGCCGATCACCACATCGACACGGCCATCAACGTGCACGGTAACTTCCGCGCGCTCGCGCGGCACGCCCGTCGCGGTATCAACGTAATTCGCAATACCGATGCCGCGGCACTTGCCGCGCTGTTTCGCTTCGGCTTTACGCGCGGCAAAACTCGCCCAATCGCCGCTTGTCAACACGCGCTCCATCGCGTCATGGTAGTCACCGCTGTCGTAGAGCATGCCGAAGGGGTTTTTGTAAGGCAGATCATTCGACAGCAACAAATTACGGCGACGTAATTCGATGCGATCAAAGCCAAATTCACGCGCGGCTATGTCGATCAACCGCTCCATCACATACATGACCTCCGGCCGCCCGGCGCTGCGATAGGGCCGCGTGAGCATGGTGTTGCTCACCACGGCGCGCGCGCGAAAATGCGCGGCGGGCACACGATAGAGGCTCGACATGATCTCGACGCCTTTTTTCAGCGGCCCGTAATTCGTCGGGTGCGAACCCTGGTTGCTGATGTTCGAGCCGCGCATGGCGAGAAAGTTGCCCTGCGCATCCAGCGCCAGCTCCGCGCTCACCGCCAGATCGCGGCCCTGATAGTCACTCAAGAATGCTTCGTGCCGCTCGCACAACCATTTCACCGGCCGCCCCACGCGCCGCGCGGCCCACGCCACCAGTGCAAACTCCGGGTAAATCATCCCGCGCGTGCCGAAATTGCCGCCCACATCCCCCATCAGCACGCGCACGTTCTCCGCCGGCACATTGAGTATCCGCGCAAGATCGGTCTTCAAACGCACAGCACCCCCGCTGCCCGCATGCAGCGTATAGCGCTGCGTGCCTGCGTCAAATTCACACACGGCGGCGCGCGGCTCCAGCGGCACGCCGGTGATGCGTTGTATCCACGTATCGAGCCGCGCGATGTGCGTAGCGCGGGCGAAGGCGTCTTCCGTCGCGGCCTTGTCGCCCAAATCGGCATCGAGGCTCACATTTGATGTGGTGTCGCTCCACAAGCGCGGCGCATCGGCTTGGGTTGCCTCAACCGTGCCCGTCACCGCGGGCAGCACTTCGTATTCAACTTCGACCAGTTCCGCGCCATCCTTGGCGCTGTCAATGGAGCGCGCGATGACCACCGCGACCGCCTCACCTGCGTAGCGCGCCTTGTCGACCGCCAGCGGATAGTGTGCCGCGGTAAAACCCTTGAACCCTTCGCGATTCACAAGCTGTGGTTCGGCGGGGCTTGAAGATTGCAGCACATGCGGCAGCGGCTTCAATCCATCAGCCAGCATGTCCGCCCCGGTGAGCACGGCAAGCACGCCCGGCATTGCCAGTGCCTTGCGGCTGTCGATCGCAACAATGCGCGCGTGCGCATGTGGCGAGCGCAACATCACCGCGTAGACTTGATGCGGCACATTCACGTCGTCGCTGAAGCTACCCTTGCCGGTGAGCAGGCGCAGGTCTTCCTTGCGGCGCACGGGTTCGCCGATACGGTTGCTTTGCGCGCTCAATGACACTGATCGTTGCTCCGACAATGATTACTCAATTGATCCCTTGAAACCCTTCACTACTTTTTCCCACTTGGTGATTTCTTTTTTGATGTGCGCGGCAAATTCATCGGGATTGCTGCCCACCGGCTGCGAGCCGGCGGCAATAAACTGCTGCGTCACCTTCGGATTGCCCAAGGTCTTGACGACTTGCGCATGCAGCGTTGCAACGATGTCGCGCGGCAATCCTGCCGGCCCCAGCAAACCCACCCACTGCGAGATTTCGTAGCCTGGCAATGTTTCGGCAATGGCCGGCAACTCGGGGAAAATCTTCGAGCGCTTTGCACCCGTGGTGGCCAGCGCACGCAGCCGGCCCACCTTCGACTGCTGCACGACACTGGGGCCGCCGAAATAAATCGCGGTCTCGCCGCTCACCGTTGCAACCACGGCGGGGCCGCCGCCTTTATACGGCACATGCACGACATCAATCTTCGCGTGTTGCTTGAAAAATTCGCCCGACAGATGCGCCACCGACAAATTGCCGGCAGAGGCAAAGGCGATTTGCCCCGGACGCGCCTTCGCCGCCGCGATCAATTCCTTGACGTTAGTGACCGGCAGCGACGGATGAATCACCAGCGCGTAATCGGCGGAGTCGATCAGACTGATGGGCGTGAAATCCTTCACCGCGTCATACGGCAGCCTCACCCCCGTGCTGGGCAATATCGCATTCGGCCCGGCAGTACCCAACAGTAAAACGTAGCCGTCGGGCGGCGCCTTGGCCACGAGTTCCGTGCCGATGCGTCCCGTGGCGCCCGCGCGATTCTCGACAACGATGTGCCAGCCCGCGCTCTCCGCCAGCGCCTGCGTCATGATGCGCGCCGTTGCGTCGGTGCCGCCGCCGGGCGGAAACGGCACGATCAGGCGGATAGGTTTATTCGGATACGACTGCGCTTGCGCGAAGCCCGACAATGCCGCAATTGCCGCAACAAAAACAACCGTCTTCACGCGCCCTTGCCTCTGATCGCGCACCAGATACGTTCCGGCGTCGCCGGCATCTCGATGTGCTTCACGCCAAACTCCGCCAGCGCATCCACCACCGCATTGATCACCACGCCGAGCGCCGGCGTGGTGCCGCCCTCGCCCGCGGGCCGCATGCCCAGCGGATGCGTGGTGCACGGCACCTCGGTGAATTCCGCGTCAAAGAACGGAAAGTTATCCGCGCGCGGCATCGCGTAATCCATCAGCGAGCCGGTGAGCGGCTGGCCGCTGGCCGGGTCGTAATACATCTGCTCCCACAGCGCCTGCCCCACGCCCTGCGCGATGCCGCCGTGAACCTGTCCGTGAATAATCATAGGATTCACCGCGCGCCCCACGTCATCCACCGCCGAGTAGCGCACGATATCCAGGGTGCCGAGCGTGGGATCGACTTCGACTTCACACACATGGCAGCCATAGGGAAAACTCGCCTCGTTGAAGGTTTCATCCGAGAACGCAGCCAGCGGCCCGCGCAGGTCTTCGGGCAGATCATTCATTTGCCCTGCTGCCGCGGCAACCTCGAAAATGCTGATCGAACGATTCGCGCCCTCCGCGAGAAAATGTCCCCTCTCAAAACGAACCGTACTTGGGTCACTTTCAAGCAAGCGCGCGGCAATGCGCGTGCCCTTGGCAATGATCTGCTTGGAAGAATTCCAGATCACCACGCTGCCCATGCGCATGCCGCGGCCGGAGTGCGTGCCGCCGCCGACTTTCACGATATCGGTGTCGCCGGTGATGAGACGCACGTTTTCAATCGGCACACCGAGCCACTCATGCACCAGTTGCGCAAAGCTCGTTTCGTGCCCCTGGCCATTGGAGATCGTGCCCAGCACCAGATCAACCCTGCCGTCGGCATGCACGGTGATCTCGGCGCGTTCGCGCGGCGCGCCGGTTGCCGTGTCTACATAATTAGCGATGCCGATGCCGAGCAGTTTGCCGCGTTGCTTCGCCTCGGCGCGGCGCGCGGCAAAACCCGCCCAATCGCCAAGCTTGATAACCTTGTCCATCGCGTCGTGGTAATCGCCGCTGTCGTAGTGCATGCCGAACGGGTTGGTGTAGGGCAGTTCCTGCGATTTAAGTAAATTTCGACGCCGCAGTTCGATGCGGTCAAAACCAAAATCGTGCGCGGCAATGTCGATCAGCCGCTCCATCACGAACATCACTTCGGGCCGGCCCGAGCTGCGATACGGGCGTGTGGGTGCCGTGTTGCTCACCACCGCGCGCGCGCGAAAATGCGCGCATGGCATGCGGTAAATGCTCGACATGATTTCCACGCCTTTTTGCAGCGGCGTGAAACTGCCGGTGTGCCCGCCGGAGTTGCCGATGTTCGAGCCGCGCATGGCGAGGAAATTGCCGTCCTTATCGAGTGCCAACTCAGCCGTCACCGCCAGATCGCGGCCCTGAAAGTCGCTGACGAACGCCTCGTGCCGTTCGCATGTCCACTTGATCGGCCGTCCGACACGCCGCGCGGCCCACGTTACCAGCGCGAATTCAGGATAGATCATGCCGCGCGTGCCGAAGTTGCCACCCACATCATCCATCAGCACGCGAACTTTCTCCGGCTGCACATCGAGTATCAGCGCGAGGTCAAGTTTCAGGCGCACCGAACCGCCGCTGCCCGCATGCAAGGTGTAGCGTTGTGTCGCCACATCATATTCACCGACGGCCGCGCGCGGCTCCATCGGCACGCCGGTGACACGTTGTATCCACGTCTCTATCTTGGCGATGTGCGCGGCCTTCGCGAATGCAGCCGCGGTCGCATCCTTCGCGCCCACCTCGGCGTCCACGCACACATTGGATCGTGCGTCGTCCCACAGGCGCGGCGCATCGGCTTCAGCGGCGGCGCGCGTCTGCGTCACGGCGGGCAGCACTTCGTAATCGACCTCGATCAGTTCCGCGCCATCCTTGGCGATATTGACCGTGCGCGCGATCACCACGGCGACGACTTCGCCGACATAACGCACCTTGTCTATCGCCATCGAATAACACGGCGCCACAAACGGCGGCGAGCCGTCGGTATTGACCAACTGCACCTCGGCTGGGTGCAGCGTAAATACGTTATACGGAATGTGCTTCAAGCCATCCGCGCGAAAATCCACACCCGTGTACACCGCCACCACGCCGGGCAGCGCCTGCGCCTTGCGGCTATCAATGCCACGTATGCGCGCGTGTGCATGCGGCGAACGCAGCATCACCGCGTAGAGTTGGCCCGGCACGTTTACGTCGTCGCTGAAGCGGCCCTTGCCGGTGAGCAGACGCTGGTCTTCCTTGCGGCGTACGGGTTGGCCGATGAGATTGCTTATAGGGGCTAGAGACATTTTCATCGTCTCCTATAAGGCTGCCGCAACAGCGCGTCTGGTCATTTCAACCACGGCATTCGCGCGATACTCGGCGCTGGCATGTATGTCCGAATTCAATCCATCAGCTTTGACGGTGATGCCGTCAAGCGCGGCCGGCGCGAAGCGTTTTGCAAGCGCGGCTTCGGCCTCCTTAACGCGAAACACGGACGGCCCCGCTCCGGTCACCGCGACACGCACGCCATCACCCGACTTGGAGACAAACACGCCCACGATGGCAAAACGCGAAGCCGCCTGACGCAATTTTGCGTAACCCGCTTTTTGCGGAATCGGAAAGCGCACGGCGGTAATAATCTCGCCCGCTTGCAGCGCCGTCTCGAACACGGCGGTGAAAAACGCATCGCCTGCAATCTCGCGTTTGTTGGTAACCACCGTCGCACCCAGCCCGACGACCGCAGCAGGATAGTCCGCCGCCGGGTCTGCATTGGCAATCGAACCGCCCATGGTGCCGCGATTGCGCACCAGCGGATCGCCTATGCCCTCGGCCAGCGCAATCAATGCCGGTATCGTACTTTGCACTTCAGCGCTGGCGGCCACGTCGGCGTGCGGCGTCATGGCGCCGATCACCAGCGTATTGCCTTCGCGGCGTATGCCCTTCAAGGCATCCAGCGCGCCCAAATCCACCAGCGCGGCATATTTGGCCAGACGCATTTTCAGACTGGGAATCAAGCTCATGCCGCCCGCCAGCAGTTTGTTATTTCCGCCTGCGAGCAAGGCCGCCGCGTCGTTCAGGTTTGCGGGTCTGTGATATTCAAAATCGTACATCGCGTATGCTCCTCTTGAACTCGTGAACTATTGCGACGTTTTCATCGCGGCGGCGCCCGCCTGCACCGCAAGCACGATATTGTGATACCCGGTGCAGCGGCAGATGTTGCCTTCGAGCTGCTTGCGGACGGTTTTCTCGTCGAGATCGTGCCCCTTGCGATTGACCATATCCAGCGCCGACATGATCATGCCCGGCGTGCAATAGCCGCATTGCAGGCCGTGATGCTCACGAAACGCCTCTTGCATCGGATGCAATTTGTCGCCGGTGGCCAACCCCTCGATGGTGATCACGTCGGCGCCATTGCACGCCAGCGCCAGCACGGTGCACGACTTCACACCCTTGCCATTCACATGCACCGTGCAGCAGCCGCATTGGCTGGTGTCGCAACCGACGTGCGTGCCGGTCATTTTCAGATGCTCGCGCAGAAACTGCACCAGCAGCGTGCGCCCCTCGACTTCGCCGCTTACCGGCGCGCCATTTACCGTCATTGAAACCGCGGGCATGGTTATGGTCTCTCCTTGTGTTCAGTGCCTGAATTAATGTTAAAGACCCGAGCGGCAGTTTCGCCAAGGATCGCGTTGCAATCAGCCGTGCCCGCCCCGCAACACGCCTCGATAAACTGCACCGGGTTTTTCTGGCTGTTGGCGAAAGGCTGATCGGTGCCCATCATCACCTTCGACGCACCGGCCATGTCGCACAAAAATTGCAGCGTGGTTTTATCGTACACCACCGAATCAAAATACAGTTTGTTAAAACCCTCGACTGGATCAGCGCGCTTGTCGGGGCTGCTGGCGTAACTGGAACGTAGCCGCCCCAGCGCCATCGGCAATGCAGCACCGCCATGCGCGATGACCAGATTCACATCGGGATACCTCTGCAAGTGGCCCGAATACAGCAGCCTTGATACCGCAATCGTGGTATCCGTGATGCGCCCCAGTGCATTCACCAGGCCGTAGGCCTTGAGCCTGTCATCACACGCGCCGAAAGTCGGGTGCACGAACAGCGTCGCCTTGCGTGCATTGGCCGCCTCCCAGAATGGATTGAGATCGGGATCATCCAATCCGCTCGCCTGCCCCCTGGGTTGCGTGGCTATCATCGCGCCGTGAAAACCGACGTTGAGCGCTTCTTCAAGCACTTGCGCCGCGAGCTTGCCCGATTGCATCGGCACGGTGGCGAGCGGCACGAAGCGTTCGACCTCCTTGATGCCTTTCAACATATGCTCATTGAGAAAGCGCGCCCAGTCCGCGCCCTCCGCCGGCGTCAGGCTGTAGCCGAACAGATCCACCCACCCCGCGACGACCTGCTTGTCGATGCTTTGTTCCTCAAGCCAGTGCCGGCGCAGCGCAGCGTCGCTCATCGCCGGTATCACCGGGCGCTTGGGTTCCTCCTGATTAAACGCAACACGTATCGCGCCCTTGTCGGCCGTGGTCTTGACCGACGAAAACGCATGGCGCTTGCCCACCAGATCGTCTAGCAACGCCCGAGGCACATAGTGCGCGTGGATATCGATATTCAAATGCTGTCTCACTTGGATTAATGCTCAGTCTAATTTGAGCCCGCTGCTGCGCACCAGCTTACCCCACTTCACCAATTCAGTTTTCACGTATTCGCCAAATTCCTCCGGCGTGCTGCCTATCGTTTCAATCGCCTCTCGCTCAAATGATTTTCGAACGTCGGGTGCGGCCAGCGCACGATGAATCTCGGTGTTCAATTTGGAGACGACGGCTCTTTGCATGCCCTTGGGCCCCGCCATGCCGTACCAATTCGAGATATCGTAACCCGGCAGCGTCTCCGCAATCGCGGGCAAATCGGGCAGCGCACTGGCTCGTTTTGCCGATGTCACTCCCAGTGCACGCAGTTTTCCGCTCTTGACGAAGCCGCCCGCCGTGCTCCACGCCAAGAACGAAAGCTGCGCATGGCCCGCGATCAAATCGATCATCGATGGCGCGGCGCCCTTGTACGGCACATGCAGTATCTGCGTGCCCGACATGTTCTTGAACAGTTCCATGCACAGATGGCCCGCGGAGCCGTTGCCGGCGGAGGCCAGCACCAGGCTTTCGCGTTTTGATCTTGCCAGCTTGACCAATTCCGCCACGGATTTCACCGGCAGTGACGGGTGGGTAAACAACACCAGCGGCGTTCTCACCACCAGCATGA
Source organism: Bordetella parapertussis (assembly GCA_945901405.1). Lineage (GTDB taxonomy): Bacteria > Pseudomonadota > Gammaproteobacteria > Burkholderiales > SG8-41 > CAMDLH01. The sequence goes on from CAMDLH010000048.1 coordinate 11,984, forward strand.
TGGGTTCAAAATCACGCACTGGGTCGTAGGCAAGTTTTGGATAGAGCGCCGCATTGACCGCGTACTGCGCGGGCAGCGCATACACCAGCGTGTAGCCCTCGGGCGCGCTCTTCGCGACGTACTCCATGGCGAGCGTGCCATTCGCGCCGCCGCGATTGTCGACGAGTACCTGCTGCCCCAGGCTTTCGCTCATCTTTTGCGCGATGGCGCGCGCATGCAGATCGGTGCCCGCGCCGGGCGGATACGGCACCACCAGCCGAATCGGTTTTGATGGATATGCGGATTGCGCGATTGCATGTTGGCTCGCAACAGCAAACATCGCCACGGTTAGTACACGGTGCATTTACGTGCGGGTCGTTAGAGCCTGTCCACCTCGGCCGCAATCGCATCGCCCATCTCGCGCGTGGATGCCTTGCCGCCAAGATCAGCAGTCAGCACACGGCCCGCCTTGACCACGTTTTCAGTGGCGCGCTCCATCAACTCCGCCGCCTGCAAGGCAGCGGGCACATTGTGCTTGTGGCCCAGCCACGCCAGTAGCATCTGCCCCGACATGATCATCGCGTACGGATTGGCGATGCCCTTGCCCGCGATATCGGGCGCCGAACCGTGTGTCGCCTGCGCCATCGCGCGCTGCGGCCCGGCGGACAGACCCGGCGCAAGCCCCAACCCGCCAACCAGCGCGGAAGCCGCGTCCGACAAAATATCGCCGAAGGTATTGGTGGTAACGATCACATCAAACTGCTGTGGCTTCATGATGAGCTTCGCCGCCATGGTATCGACCAGCACTTCATTGAACGCCACGTCCGGGTATTCCTGCGCCACCTTGCGGCATTCCTCGGCGAACATGCCGCAGGCGAGTTTGAACACCGTGTCTTTATGCACGGCGGTGACGATCTTGCGTGCACGCGTGCGCGCGATCTCGAACGCCGCGCGCGCGATCTTTTGCGAGCCCTGGCGCGTGATCACGCGGATGCCGATGGTCATGTCGGGCGACGGCCGAAATTCGCCATAGCCCAGGTGTACATTGCGATCCGGCGGAAATCCTTCGTTGTTCTCGCGCACCAGAATCAAATCGACATCGTTGTAAATCGACGGAATGCCGGGATACGACTTTGACGGACGAATGTTCGCGAATAAATCGTAATGCCGCCGCAAGATCGGATGCGGATTGATCGAATTCGGATTGTTCTTCGGATACGCCTGATGCCCGATCGGCCCCAGCACCCAGCCGTCCAGAGTATCGAGTTTATCCAGTGTGCCCGGCGGCATGGTGTTGCCGAGTTCATCGAAGGCCTTCTTGCCAATGGGCACCGGATGCCAGTCGATGGCGAGCCTCGCCTTTGCCGCCGCCGCGCGCATGACCTTGATGGTTTCGGGCACCACTTCGAGGCCTATGTCGTCGCCTTCGAGGATGCCGATTTTTAGTGCTTTTGATGCTGTGTTCATTCATGCCTCGGTATATTGAAACGCAGGGTGCGCACTGCGCACGCGGAAATAATTTTGAACGGTGCGCGGTGCGCACCCTACGGTGATCTACATCACCAACTCAACCAAATAAGGCCCATGCCGATCCAGCCCGCGCTTGAACTGCACCGCGAGTTCGTCGAGGTTGATGGCCCTGCCGCCTTCAACGCCGTAGCCATTGGCGATGGTGACCCAATCGAGCGATGGGTTGCCCAGTGTCAACATGCTGGTGGCGTTCGGCCCAGGCGTGCCGCCGCCTACGTTGGCGAGTTCGTTTACCAAAATCTTGTAGGCACGATTGGCGAAGATGACTACGGTGACGTTGAGGTTTTCGCGCGCCATGGTCCATAGCGCTTGTTGCGTGTAGAGGGCGCTGCCGTCGCCTTCGAGTGCCACGACCTTGCGGTCGGGTGCGGCGACCGCGGCGCCTACCGATGCCGCCATGCCCCAGCCGATGGAGCCGCCCATGATGGAGAGCCAGTCGTGCGGGCGCGCGCCCATGGTGGAGTTGGTAAAGGCGCGGCCGCTGGTGATGGCTTCGTCGATCACGATGGCGTTTTCGGGAAGCAGCACGTTGAACAACGCGCCGAGCGCATCTAGCGTGATCTCGCCGGTGGGCAATGCGCCGGTGTAGGTCGGCGGATTTTGCACGGGCGATGAGTCGCGCGCGCCGAGTTCGCTGGCGAGCGCTTCGAGCGTGCCTTCGAGATCGTCTTCAGCGCCCGCCACTTTAATGACTTCGCAGCCTTCGGGCACCAGCACGCTGGGCTTGCCGGGATACGCAAAAAACGACACCGGCGGTTTGCTGCCGACCAGCACCAGTTGACGCGTGTCTTTCAACATTGCCAGCGCGCTATCGACCACGAACGGCAGTTGCCGCACGGGTGCGCGGCCCGCGCCGCGCTCGATGCGCGCGTTGCCGGATTCGCTGATAAGTGCGCAGCCGGTTTTTGCCGCGATGCGCGCGGCCCAGTCGAGCGCCTTGCCGCGCACCGCGGCATTGCCCAGGAACAATGTCGCTGATTTGCCATTCTTGAGTGCGCGCACGCCGTCGGCTATCGCTTGCGATGAAACCGCCGCGCGCGGCGCGGGGTCGGCAACTTGCGCCGGTCCATCCGCCTCGCCCCACGCGGTGTCCGCAGGCAAAATCAATGTCGCAATCTGCCCCGGCGCGGTACGCGCGGCCTGCACTGCCAGCGCGCCATCGGCGGCTATTGTTTTGGACGACGGTGAAGTTTTCACCCAATCCGACATCGGGCGCGCGACGCCTTCAATGTCGGCAGTGAGCGGCGCATCGTGCTTGATGTGATAAGTCGCGTGCTCGCCGACGACATTGACGATGCCGGAGCGCGCTTTTTTTGCGTTGTGCAGATTGGCGAGGCCGTTGCCCAAGCCGGGGCCTAGATGCAGCAACGTCGCCGCCGGCTTGCCCGTCATGCGGTAATAACCATCCGCCGCACCGGTGACGACACCTTCGAACAAACCAAGAATGCAGCGCACGCCTTCGACGCGATCAAGCGCGGAAACAAAATGCATTTCAGAGGTGCCAGGATTGGCAAAACACACATTCACGTCGCCGTTGAGCAACGTGCGAACCAAACTTTCCGCACCGTTCATTACAAATTATCCTTTAAAAACAATATTTTATATAACGACTAAGGTCAAGTGCGTTTTAGCCATTCCCTCAATCCGCACGCGCGCCCGAAGCCTTCACCACCTTTTCCCATTTCGCGCTTTCGATTTTCAGAAACTGCGTGAATGCTTCCGGCGTGTTGGCGACGACATCGGTGCCCATCGCCGTGTAGCGATCTTTCACATCAGGCGCGTTGAGCGCCTTGATCGCTTCGGCGTGCACGCGCGCGAGGCGGTCTTTTGCCATTTTCGGCGGCGCGAAGAGACCCCACCACAACTCGGCTTCGTAGCCCGCGACGCCGGCTTCGGCGATCGTGGGCGTATCAGGCAACACCGCCGCGCGTTTGCTGCCCGACACACCGAGCGCGCGCACGCGGCCCTGCTTGATGAACGGCAGCGCCGCCGGCGGCACGTCGAACAACATTTGTATCTGCCCGGAAATCACGTCGGGATAGACCAGCGCCGTGCCTTTATAGGGCACATGCACGATGCTGATGCCGCCGAGCAGCTTTAATAATTCGCCCGACAAATGAAACTGCGTGCCGATGCCCGATGAACCGTAATTCAGTTTGCCAGGCTGCGCTTTCGCCATCGCGAGAAGCTCCTTCACCGAATTCGCCTTCAACTGCGCGCCCACCATCAGCACCGTGGGCGAGTTGCCCATCTGCGTGACGTGCGTGAAGTCGGCAACCGGATCGTACGGCTTGTTGGCGTAAAGATGCGGCCCGATGGCATGCGTGCTGGTGGTGCCCATGGTGAGCGTGTAGCCGTCGGGCTGCGCATTGGCAACGATGCGCGAGCCGATGGTGCCGCCCGCGCCCGGACGATTATCGATGATGACCTGATAGCCGAGCTGCTCGGACAACTTCACCGCAAATTGCCGCGCGAGTATATCCGTCGCGCCCGCCACCGGAAACGCCACTACCAGGCGCACCGGCTTGGTGGGAAACGCTTCCGCCGCGTGCGCGAGCGGTTGCAAAAGCACCCCCGCGGCAAAAATCGCCGTCATATGAAAACCACGCATATGCTTATCCTTTGAGATTATCTGCACCACGGCGAACGTGTGCGCAGCGTCTGGCACTCGGCCGACTTGCGCTGCTCCGCGGTGATCACGCGCAGCGTCGAGTCGGTTTGCACCTTGCGCCACACCTCGCCCCACGACTGGTGCTGCGTGGTGCTGCGGCCTTTTAGCTCCTGCGCCGACCACAGGCCCTGGGTGTTGAAGCTGAATACCGGCGTGAGATCGGGGCGTGACGAGCCGGGCAGAATATTGGAATTGATATTGTCGAGTATCAGCGGCTCGCCGTCGGGCGTGGGGTAATACGCCAGCACCATGTGCGCGCCGCTGAATTTGCCCTGGCGATACATCGCATACACGATGCGCAGCTTTTCATCGGGCACGCCGATCGCGCGCAACGCATAGTATTTGGCGATCGCAAAATCCTCGCAGTCGCCGCCGTCGCTCGCGAGAAACTCAGTGGGTTTCGCCCAATAGTCATCCAGACACCACTGCACCGCGTCGCAGAAAAACGGCGTCTGCGACACGAAATCATTCACCACGTTCAGCTTGCCGTTGTCGTCGAGCGCACGATTCTTCGACGAATCGATCATCTCGCGCCAGCTCGTCAGGCGCTTTGCGATGAACTTGCGATCGTCGTCGCCGTTGGCATAGGTCTCGGTCAAGCGCTGAACCTCAGCCTCGTTGACTTTCGCCAGGTCGGCCGCCGGCAGCGCCGTCACCGAAAACGCGCACACAAACAACACGATGTTTCGAAACACTCGCCGCATGGTCTCCTCCATTGCAGTGTGAGTTATGCGAAGTTTAACGCGCTCAGTAAATATCCGCGCGCTCGTATTGCACCGGCCACGGAATTTTCGCGCGCAGGGTCTTGGCGGCGTGCAACGGCCAGTACGGGTCCCCCATCATCGCGCGCCCGATCAGCACCAGGTCGGCCTGACCGTTGGCGATGATCTGTTCGGCCATGTCGGCGCCATTGATGAGGCCCACGGCGCCGGTCGCGATGCCCGCGCGTTCGCGTATCGCCGCCGCGAACGGCACCTGATAACCGGGATGGATGCGGATCTTCTGCTGCGGCGCCAGCGCACCGCTGGAGCAATCGATGAGATCAACCTTGCCGCCGGCCTTGAGCGCTTGCGCGAGCTGCACGCTGCTGTCGAGGTCCCAGCCGCCGTCGATCCAGTCCGTCGCCGAGATGCGCACGAACAGCGGCAGATGATCCGGCCACTCCGAGCGCACCGCATCCACGCATTCGAGCACGAAGCGTATGCGATTCTCAAAACTGCCGCCGTAGCCATCGGTGCGCGTGTTCGACAACGGCGACATGAACGAATGAATCAAATAACCATGCGCCGCGTGCAACTCCACGATTTCAAAACCAGCCTCGCGCGCGCGGCGCGTGTTTTCGGCGAAGAGTTTCAATGTCGCGTTGATCGCCGCCTGATCCATCTCGCGCGGCATCGCGTAGCTCCCGTCAAACTTGATTGCAGAGGGGCCAATCACATCCCAACCGCCGTTGCCGGGCGCAAGCGGCTTGCCGCCATCCCACGAGCGCGCGGTGGATGCCTTGCGCCCGGCGTGGCCGATTTGTATCGCCGGAATCGCCCCCTGTGACTTGATAAACGCAGCGATGCGCGCAAACGCGTCGCGCTGCGTGTCGTTCCACAACCCAAGACAATGCGGCGAAATGCGCCCGCGCGGCTCGACGTGGCTCACCTCCGTGCACACGATGCCCGCACCTCCAACCGCGCGCGAGGCGAGATGCTGAAAGTGCCAGTCGTTGGGCACGCCATCGGTAGCCGAGTACTGACACATGGGGGAGAACATCACGCGGTTGCGCGCGGTGATCGAACGAAACGTCACCGGGCGAAACATATACGGCGAATTGTCGCGCTGAAAAACCTTGCGCTCGTTTTCACCACGCGTGGCGAAGGGGTTTTGCGGGTTGGGTTTGTTTGCGGTGTCCATTTGTATCGTATTGGCCAACGTTTGAAATACTTGATAAACCAACATCGTCGTTCCGGCGCAGGCCGGAACCCAGGTTGTAACCCACGCCGAAGGCGCTAAAGTCAGATGCTACGCATGCGTTAACGTACTGGATTCTGGCCTTCGCCAGAATGACGGCCAAGGAATCGCAGCGCTCGCAAAAAAGTAAAATATCGTTAATAAACAATTACTTACGATCACTCCATCAACTTACGCATCACCGCATACAGTTTCGATTTAGCCTCAAACCCCACGCCCGGAATATCCGGCATGGTGACATAACCATCGACCACCGGCGTGTTATCCGCAAAGCCGCCGAAGGGTTGAAACACATCTGGATACGACTCGTTGCCTCCCAGCCCCAGCCCCGCCGCGATGTTGAGCGACATCTGGTGCCCGCCGTGCGGACAGCAGCGGCGCGGCGACCAGCCGTTTTCCTTCAGCATCGCCAGCGTGCGCAGATATTCCACGCAGCCGTACGACAGCGCGCAATCGAATTGCAGCCAGTCGCGATCCGCGCGCATGCCGCCGTGCCGTATGAGATTGCGCGCGTCCTGCATCGAAAACAGATTTTCACCGGTGGCCATCGGGTGTTTGTAGTATTGCGCGAGTTCGGCTTGCAACTGGTAATCCAGCGGGTCACCCGCCTCTTCGTACCAGAACAGACCGTAGGGTTCCAGCGCCTTGGCATAAGCGATGGCGGTTTGCAGATCAAAGCGGCCATTGGCATCGACCGCGAGATTCTTGCCGCTGCCCACCACCTTGATCACAGCCTCGATGCGCCGAATGTCATCGGCCAGTGAATCACCGCCGATTTTCATTTTCACCACCGAGTAACCGAGGGCGACATACTTTTTCATTTCGTCCTGCAGCGCGGTCACATCCTTGCCTGGGTAATAGTAGCCGCCCGCCGCATAGACAAACACCTTGTCGTCCATCTTGCCGCCGTTGTAACGCTCGGCGAGCAAGCGATACAGCGGCTTGCGTTCAATCTTCGCCACCGCATCCCACACCGCCATATCGACAGTGCCTATCGCCACCGAACGCTCGCCATGCCCACCCGGCTTTTCGTTCGCAAACATCGTGGCCCAGATGCGATGCGGATCCAGGTTATCGCCCGCGTCGTTCATCAGCGATTTCGGATCGGCCTCCATCACGCGCGGAATAAACCGCTCCGCCAGCAACCCGCGCTGCGCGTAACGGCCGTTGGAATTAAAGCCGTAGCCGACGACGGGCTTACCGTCGCGGACAACATCGGTAACCACCGCCACCACGCTCGCATTCATCTTGGAAAAATCGATATACGCGTTGCGGATTTCAGAGGCAATGGGAACAGCGGCGGAGTGGATGGCGGTGATGCGCATGATCGATAGCTTCGCTAACAAAGAAATCCCCTCGCCCCGCGTGCGGGGAGAGGGATAGGGTGAGGGGCAAGCAACACGAGAGATACTCGTTGCGAACCTACGAACAACAAGCGGCGAAGTTTATCCGAGCGGATAATCATCGTCACGTAAAGCCGCTGGCCCAGAGGCACGCGTTATTGCTTGCCCAATCCGCCGTCCCGTAGACCGGAAAAGCGCAGCGCCCTCCGGGAGTGGAGACCTACTGACAAACCGCAGCATCCACGCCACGCATGGGGGGTGTGCTTTACATGGTGCCCAGGTTGGGCAAGATCAGTTCCCGGAAGGCGCTGCGTTTTTCCGGTCTACGGGAATCACAAAATCCGCAACCCCATAAGCGCCCACCCACCTGTCGTTCCCGTGCAAACCGGAACCCATAACCCACGCGCCATAAGCAAAACACCAGGCACAACCACCCACACACAAGAATCGACAAACCTAGTTTTCGCCCGCCATGGTCGCAAAGATATAGTTAATTTACATTTAAAAACAATAATTTAACTACGAATATCGTCTCGATTCAAGGACGAACATTGCAAGCGCTGCCTCTTTGAAGTAGACTTAAATTTCCTTACTTTTTACGCTTACAAAATAGACATGAAAGCCACGCTTACCAGCAAAGGGCAAATCACCATACCCATCGGTGTTCGCAATCGCCTGCATCTAAAACCGGGCGACATCCTCGAATTCGATGAAGAAGCTCCCTTTCTCAAAGCCACCAAAACCATCCCGCCCCAAGCTTGGGAGCGCTTTGGCAGTGACGCCACCGATCCGTGGGGCGACAGGGATATTCTGCAAGTCATGGATGAATTGCGCGGGCCGGTCGAGCTGCCTGCCAGCAAGAAACGCTGAGTAAAACCGCATGCGCACTGCCCTTGATAGTTCCGTACTCATCCTGCTCTACCGCAAACAAGCCGGCTGGGAGCGCTGGCGCGATCAACTGCAAAGCGCCGCAGCCGCCGGCGAACTCATCATCTCTCCAGTGGCTTTCGCCGAGTATTCCATCGCCTACGTTCCAGACAACGATGACTTCTTCGCCGGAACTCATGTGCAGTTTCAGGCGAAACGATGGAGGCATGCAGTCGGAAGTGTTGAAATCAATAGCTTTCGAGGCGCGTTGAGCGCCACGGCAATCCTGACTTTGTATTTCGAGCTGAGTGGCTTTGCGTGTTTGTGGATGGCTGCTTTTGGCATGGCTGCCCAAAACACGGAACGTGTCCAAAGCAAAACAGAAGTTACTGGGACGCAAAAATTGCGCGCAATCAACAAAGAGACAGGGAAGTAAATAGCGCGCTCCGCAAAACCGGATGGCGAGTCTTGCGCATTTGGGCTCACGAGTTGCGCTTAAAAAACGAATTGAGATTGACTGCTCGCATTCAAAAACACCTTGGGCTTGGCTAAGGCGCACGCGCCAAGATTCGCGTGTTGGTGAAGCGCATTCTCAACAAATACGGCTACTCGCCCGACTTGCAAGACGACGCCGTGAAAACCTTACTGGCGCAGGCGGAGATGCTGTGTGCGGAGTGGGCGCCGGTTTGAGGTAGATCGGGTTAATTACTTAAGTATTTGTTTTTAAACATATTTTATATGTTTCTGTGTCGGCAAGTTTGGTCCGATGCAACCGTCTGTCTCGCCTGCGCTTGTGTTATGGGTTCCCGTCTGCGCGGGAACGACGGAGTGGTGTGTGGCGGGCTAACCGGACGAACGCGGTTGCGTCATTCACGCCGCCGGGGCCGCAGGCGCCTGCGCCACATTCACCCGATCCCCCGCAATCCGCCCATCCACCAATTCAATAATTCGGTCGCATCGCGCCGCTAGGCGCGGGTCGTGCGTCACCACCAGAAACGCGGTGCCTTGCTCGCGGTTGAATTGGCGCATCAATTCAAAAATGCTGTCGCTGGTGTGGGTGTCGAGGTTGCCGGTGGGTTCGTCGGCGAGCACGAGTTGCGGCGAGCGCACGAGCGAGCGCGCTATGGCCACGCGCTGTTGCATGCCGCCGGAGAGCTCGGCGGGTTTTTTGTGATGTGCGTCCTTCAGGCCCACCGCGTCGAGCAGCCATGCCGCGCGGTCGCGCGATGCTTTTTCGCTGGCATCGCCACCGATCAACGCGGGTAGCATTACGTTTTCAAGCGCGCTGAAGGCCGGCAGCAGATGATGAAACTGGAAGATGAATCCGAGCGTGGCGTGGCGCGCGCGTGTGCGTGCGTCGTCATCCAGCGTAGTAACGTCGCGCGCCGCCAGGCGATACACGCCGCCCGAGCCTTGCTCAAGCAGGCCGAGAATATTGAGCAGCGTGCTCTTGCCGGAGCCTGACGGGCCTATCAGCGCGGCGAATTCTCCGCCGCGTATATTCAGCGTCAGGCCGTGTAAAACTTCTTGTTCGGTGGGCAGGCCGGCGTTGTAGGTTTTACGCAGGCCATCGAGCGCGACCAGCGGCGAAGCGATGTCGTTCACTGCCGCCACCCTATCCCCCTATCCACGAATGGCCTGCGCCGGATCAAGCCGCGCGGCGTTGCGCGCCGGCAGCACTGCTGCTATCAAGCCCAGCGCTGTCGCTACGATGAATACGATTCCACTCAGTTGCAAATCGATTTCCAGCGTAAACAGCGCCTCGCCTTTTTCGGTGCGCAGTATGCGGCTGAATAACGAAATCAGCCCCATGCCAAATGCGGTGCCGAGCAGCGCACCCGCGGCGCCCACCATCGCGCCCTGCCACAGGAACACGCGCATCATCTGCCTGCGTGTTGCGCCCACCGCGCGCAGGATGCCGATTTCTTTGCGCTTTTGCACCACGCTCACCACCAGCACGCTGGCAATGCCCAGCGCCACCACCACGGTGACGAACGAGCGTATCAGCAGCGTCATGATGTTCTGGTTGCCGATGGCGTTGAACACCTGTTGGTTGGTCTGTATCCAGCTTTCGATCTGCTGGCCGGTGGCCGCGCGCAGCCGTGCCGCCACCTGCTCGGCGCGCATGATGTCGTCGATCGCCGCGTCGATATTGGTGACGCGCCCGGTGATGTTGAGCAGGCTTTGCGCCGGGCGCAGGTTGACGTAGACGTTGCGCCGGTTCAGCTCGCGGTTGCCCAAGTCGAGCAGGCCGCGTATCTGGAAAACCTCGCTTGCGCCCTCGCCCGACTGCACGCGAAAACGGTCGCCGAGCACAGCGCCCAGATCCCTTGCGAGTTCGATGCCGATCAATGCATCCGCCGCTTCGAGCCGCAGCACGCCCTTCGTGAGTTTGTCGTCCAGCCGCACCACGCGTTGATAACGATCCAGATCGGTGCCGAGCAACACGATGGAGCGCGTGGCATCGCCCTTGATCGCCAGTGCCGCGCCGCTCGCCACGGCCGCCACCGCGGTGACGCCCGGCGTGGTTTCCATTTGCCGCGCGATCACCTGCCAGCCGTCGAGCGTGGTCAATCGTTGCGGGCGCGCCTGCACACTGGCAAGGCGCGGCGCATCTGCGCGCGCGGCGATCAGCGGTGCAACCGTTTCTTCCGGCGCTTTCAAAATGATGTGCGGCTGCGCGCCAGTGACACGCTTGATGAGATCGGCCTGCACGCCCACCAGCACCGCGGTGATGAAATAAATCACCGCGACACCTACTGCCGCGCCACCGACGATGAGCGCGGTCTGCATGCGACCTTCGCGCAGAAAGCGCAGTGCTACGGTTAGCTCAAAGCCGAGGAGGGTCATACAAAGTTAGTCCCCTCTCCAGCCCTGGGGCGGGAGGGTTAGGGTGAGGGTAGGGGAAGCACATTGGGGCCCCTCACCCCAACCCTTCCCCGCAAGCGGGGCGAGGGAGCAGTGTTGTTGAGATACACAGAAACGTGTGCTCACGATAGAACGTGTTTCTTTGAAATCTTTTCGCATTACGCCTACTTCCTCTCCCGTAGCCGCACGCCCGCCTCCACCTCGCGCGTGAGCACCATGCGTGCGCCCACCTCCACGCCTGACACCAGTTGCACCTTGCCCTGCATCTGCACGCCCAGGCGCACCGGCGCCTTGGCGGCGACGCCTTCGCGGTCGATCACGACATAGGGCGCATCCGACTGCAATTGACGCACGATGTCGGCGGGCGCCACAATGATTTGTTTCATCAGCGGGCCGCTGATTTCAACCGACACCGTCATGTCTGATTTCAAAAACACGGGCGGCTTGGGGATATCGAGGCGCAGCTCCACGCTGCCGCGCGCGGCATCCACGCCGGGCGAGATGTACGCGATCACCGCCTCGAAGCGCTGAGTTGGGAACGCATCCGCCGCCGCCAGCGCCTTGCTGCCGGCTTGCAGCAGCGGCAGATTTTTTTCGTCGACCTGCACGATGAGCCGCGCCGGGCCGTCGAGTGCCAGGCTCAGCATGCGCTTTGCGGGCTGCGCGATGTCGCCCGGCTCTATCAGGCGTTCGAGCACCACGCCGGCGGCCAGCGCGCGAATCTCCGTCTGCGCGAGGCGCGCCTGTGCGAGTGTGAGCGCGGCTTCTGCCTCGGCGAATTGCTCGCGCGCCTGTTGCGCTTCGGCGCCCTGCGTGCTTTGCGCCGCGACTTGTGACTTTGCCGAGGCCAACTGGCTGCGCGCGACCTGCACCTGGCGCTCGGCTTCATCCACGCGCGATTGGCTGATGAAGCCTCTTGCCAGCAAATCCTGCGAGCGTTTGTGTTCGCGTTCGGCGAGTGAGACGTTCCATTCGGCCTGCGTTTGCGACTCGCGCGCGGTGGGCAGCGCAAGATTCGCGACTGACAACACGCGCGCCCGCGCACGTTCGCGCGCGGCGCGTGCCTGCGACACCGCCGCGGCGAGCTCCGGTTGCTCCAGTTGCACCAGCAGTTGTCCTTCGGCGACGCGCTCGCCCTCGCGCACCGCCACTTTCTGCACGCGTCCGGTGATCGTCGCGCCGATATCCACGCGCGCCTGCGCCAGCACGCGCCCGCTCGCCACGACGCTGGTCTGCACGTCTTCGCGTTTCGCGATCATCACGTCCACCGCAACGGACTTGGGCTGCGTCACGAAATACGCCACGGCGCCTACAAGCAACACAAGCACTATGATCAACAGCCAACGCCCTGCCGCTTGCATGAATTAAATTATCCTTTAAAAAACAATATGTTACATTATTTATATTGAACTGCAATGATACAGATCAAGGCGACAGCCGCGCTACAATCTTTACATTAATACACACGAGACCATAGCCATGAAAAAGTCCGCGCAAACCGTTTCACCCATGACACGCACGTTGAGCGAATATATCGCAAGCGCCACAAGGAAAGCGCCGCCGCGCGTCGTCACCGAGCGCGCAAAGATTCATCTGGTCGATACCTTCGCCGCGATGATTTCCGGCTCGCGTTTGTTGCCGGGGCAAGTGGCGACCAAATACGTGCGCACGCTCGGCGGCAAACCGGTGGCGGGCGTGATCGGCTCGCGCATCGTCACCTCGCTCGCCAACGCGGCGATGGCGAACGGTACGTTCGGGCACGCCGACGAAACCGACGACACGCACCCGCCTTCGTTAACACATCCGGGCACCAGCGTGGTGCCAGCGGCGCTGGCGATAGCAGAGCGCGACCAATTGCCCGGCAAGACGGTGCTGCGCGCGATCATCCTCGGCTACGACATCTGCGCGCGCATGCTGCTCGCGCTGCGGCCGATGCCGTTTTTGCGCTCGGGGCATCACGCGGGTGCGTTCGGTCAATTGTTTGGCGCCGCGGCGGCATCGGCGGCATTGCTGAAACTGAATCCGCTGCAAGTGCGCTACATGCTCTCTTATGCGGGCGAGCATGCGGCGGGGCTGTACACGATGTTTCGCGACCCCGAACACATTGAAAAAGCCTACGCCATGGGCGGCATGCCCGCGCAGCACGGCCTCGAAGCCGCGTTGATGGCGGCGCATGGCTTCACCGGAGTGGAAGACGTGTTCTCCGGCGAGCGCAATTATTTCTTTACGTTTTCACCCGAAGGCGATCCGAATGAACTGATCAAGGGCCTGGGCGAAACTTATGAACTGATGCGCGGCGGCATCAAACGCTGGCCGGTGGGCGGGCCGATACAAGGCCCGCTGCATGTGCTGCGCGACTTGATGGCCGAACACCAATTCAAGGCGGGCGACGTGCAAGAACTCACCGCGCGCATGCCCGACAAGGAACTCGACATCGTAAACAACCGCGACATGCCGGATATCAGCGTGCAACACCTGCTCGCGGTGATGCTCATCGACGGCGGCGTCACCTTCACATCCGCGCACGAATTCAAGCGCATGCAAGACCCCAAGGTATTGGCGCTGCGCAAACGTATCAAAGCCGTGGGCGACCCCGCTCTAACCGACGCAGAACGCCGCTGGCGCTGCGTGATGGAAATCCGTTTGAACGACGGCCGCGTGTTGAACCATCAAACCATGGCGGCCAAGGGCAGCTACGAAAACCCGCTCACGCACGACGAGGAAGAAGAAAAGGCGCTGGATTTGATCGTGCCCATACTCGGCAAGAAGCGCAGCGCGGCGTTGCTGGCGGCGCTGTGGGATTTTGAGAATTTGAAGGATGTGCGGGTATTGCGGAAATTGTATTCCGCGTGATTTCGTAACAATCCATAGAGCGGGTGCCATCCCGCCCTACCAATTCCGCGGGATTATAGAGTTTTAATTGAGACGCGCGAAAATTGCGCGTAGCATTCCACGCAGGCAACCCGTGAGGAGAAACTGTCGTGGCAACACTGAGTCTGGAAGTTATTTCGCCGCAGTCTGTTTATCTCGATGAAATCAGCGGCAGCGGCACGCTGGCACAACGCCCGTCCACGCTGGACGGAATGACCATAGGGCTGCTGCCCAACTGGCGCCCGTCCGCGGTGAACATACTCGCAGCCGTGGGCGACCTATTAAAAGAGCGCTTCAAGCCCAAGGCCGTGGTGATGGAGCAACCCATGCGCGAAGTGCCGATCAACAAGGGCAAGATCATCGACGGCATTCGCGATCAGCTTGGCGATCTCGCCAAGCGCGTGGATGTGGTCATCACCGCCAGCGGCGACTGAGGCTCGTGCACGACGTGGTGTAGCCACGTCACACCGGCCCTGGAAAAACTCGGCGTGCCCACGGTGATGATCGTCACCGACACTTTCACGCAATTCGGTCGCCGCATGGCAGCCACCGAAGGCTGTCCGTATGTCGTCATCGCCGATACGCCGAATCCGATTCGGCAACTCGAATCCGATGTCCTGCGCACGCGCGCCGCAGCCATGATGCCGACCATCATCGAAGGCCTCACCACGCCGGCGGCGGAAATCGAACGCCGCATGGCCAGTGCCGCGCGCGGACAGGCAGGCGTGCGAGGCGTGGTGCGTTCGTCGGTGCCGGTATAGGAGCGCGCAAACATGACTCAAGCGAATACGCATCTTGAAGGTGACACCGTCGCGGATCTCATACGCAAGTCGTATGAGCACGCCTACGATCAAGGGTGGACCGATGGTCTGCCCGTCATCCCCGCCACGCCGGGCAGCGTCAAGGAATTTGTCGCCGCCTCGGGCCGCAAGGGCGATGAACTCATTGCGACACTGCCGCCGCGCAAGGGGCAGGCCACGGTGGAATGCATCGCGGTCAACGCCATCATGGCGGGCTGCCTGCCGGAGTACATGCCGGTGGTCATCGCCGCGGTGGATGCCATCGGCGACCGCGGCTTTCCGCTGGAGCTGATGCAGATCACCACCAATCCGATGACCGAGTTTTTTCTGATCAACGGCCCGGTGCGCGACAAACTCGATATCAATTACGGCACCGGTTGCCTCGGCCCCGGCTGGCGCGCGAACGCCACCATAGGCCGCGCGGTGCGCCTGATCTGCAACAACGTCGGCGGCGCGCTGCCCGGCGTGTTCTCCAAGGTGAGTTTCGGCTCGCCGCTGCGCTACTCGTACCTGTGCGGCGAGAACGAAGAAGAAAATCCATGGACGCCGTTTCATGTCGATCGCGGCTTCAAGCGCGAGCAAAGCACCATCACCGCGTTCAAGGCGTCGAACTTTTGCAACATCTCCGGCGGCGAAGGCGTGGGGCCTGATGAAATCCTGCGCCAGATCGCCAGCAACATGCCGCCGATGTACGGCGGCGGCGACGGTGCGTTGCTGCTGCTGGGTGTGAATCATGCACGGTCGTTATTCGAAGCCGGCCTCACCAAACGCGACATCCAGCAAAAGCTGTGGGAGTTCGCACGGCTGCCGCGCAGCCATTTCGCGAAAGCATTTGCTGACACCGAGTGCGAATACGGGCGCGGCGACGCCGATACCGTGTGGCGCGCGCGCGTACCCGAAGAATTCTACATCGCGGTGGCGGGTGGCCCCGGCCCGCAGGATGTCTACATCGGCGCGGGCATGCCGACGACCCGCGTGATACAGGGATATTGATTTTGAGCGATACGGTTGATGAGTTTGAATTTTTCCTCGAAAAAGCATGGTCGGACGGCCTTCCGGTCGTCACGCCCACCGAAGCGCGTGTGCAGCGCATGCTCGCCGCCACCCAGCGTGATCCAGAGGAACAGCTGGGGCATATACCGCCCGCGATGGGGCCGGCCACCGTGCGCAACGTGGCGATCCATGCGCTCATGGCCGGGTGCAAACCGGAATACCTGCCGGTGCTGCTGGGCGCGGTGCCCTTGATGCTGCGCAAGGAATTCAATTTGAATGGCGTGCAAGGCACGATGGGGCCGGTGGCGCCGCTGATGATCGTCAACGGCCCTCACGCAAAACAAATCGGCTTGCATGGCGGCAATGGCTGCTTCGGCCCCGGCTTTCGCGCCAATGCGTCGATCGGGCGCGCGATTCGGCTGATGCTGTTCAACCTTGGCGGCGCGATGCCCGGCGGCGCTTCGGCCACCGTGTTTGCCTCGCCGCTGCGTTATGCCGCATGCCTGACGGAGAACATCGATGCCAGTCCGTGGGAAACACTCGCGGTGTCGCGCGGTTACGCGCCCGACGACAATGTGATCACCTGCGCCATGGTTGAAGCGCCGCACGTGTGCCACGACGACGTGAGCGAGGAACCGAACCGGCTGCTCACCGGCATTGCCGATTCGATGCATAGCATGGGGTCGTTTAATCTGGTGATGTCCAACTCCGACATGGTGGTAGCGATGAGCCCGGAGCATGCCGGGATTTGTGCGCGCGCCGGCATGACGCGCGCCGATGTGCATCGCCAATTGTCCGAACTTGCCGGCCGCAAGCTGCGTGACGTCAGGGGCGGCGGCCAGTGGCGGCGCGGACGCGGCGAACAATGCGGCTACGATGTCGATAACGACGAAGTATTCGTGCGCTCCATCAAGAACGCCAACGATCTGCACCTGATCGTGGCCGGCGGCAACGGCCCGCAGACCGCCGTGTGTTTTGGCTGGGGCGGCGGCAGCTTCGGCGTGCACGGCAAATACGATGTTTGATGCAACATAGGAGCACACACCATGAGCGAGCTTGGATTCATCGACCCGACTTATATTCCGACGCGGGACATCATTCCGCTGGCGAAACGCCCGGCGAGCCTCGCGGGCAAAGTGATCGGCATGCTCGACAACACCAAGGAGCAGGCCGATGTGATCTTCAAGACCATCGGCGACATACTGGTCGAGCGTTATGGTGCCGCGCGCGTGATCGTCATGCGCAAGGAGCATTACACCAAGCCCGCGAGCGAGGCCTTGCTGGACGCCATGGCGAAGGAGACGCAAATCGCCATCGCGGGCCTGGGTGGATGAGGCTCATGCACGTTGTGCAGTGTGCACGACGCCATCGAACTTGAAAAACGCGGTATCCCCGCCACTGTGGTGTTGACACGTGCGTTTCGCAATGCCTGCGAATATCAGTTTCGCAGCAAAGGCATGGAGGGCCATCCCTACATCGAACTGCCGCACCCCGTCAGCCAGTTGAGCGTGGCACAGATGCAAAAGCTCACTGAAGGCTACGTCGAAACCGTTGTACGCCAGCTCACCGCGTGATTTCTTTAGCTCACAATTTGGTGGCACTTGTGGCGACAGGCACCCTCGGCGCGGCATTGCCGCTCGCCGCGCAGCCGCTGCAATACCCCGAACGTCCGGTGCGCTTCGTAGTGGGCTTTCCGCCGGGCGGCGCCACCGACACCATGGCGCGCATACTTGCGCCGCGCTTGCTGACGGCGCTGGGCCAACCCTGGGTGATCGACAATCGCGGCGGCGCGGGTGGCGCCATCGCCACCGAGATTGTGGCGCGCTCCAACCCCGACGGTCACACGGTATTGCTGGTGGTGAGCAGTTCCATCACCTCCACGCCGCTGTTGTACAAAGTCGCGGTCAACGCCGAGCGCGAACTCGAACCCGTGGTGCTGATGACCACCGCGCAATACATGCTGACGGTGCATGCCTCGGTAAAGGCGCAGAGCGTGCGGGAATTCGTCGAGCTGGCGAAGGCGCAACCGGGCAAAATAAACTATGCCTCCACCGGCATCGGCACGCCGCAACATCTGGCCGCTGAATTATTCAAGATGCGCGCGGGCATTGATCTGAATCATGTGCCGTACAAGGGCGGCGGGCCGGCGTCAGTCGCCCTGCTCGGCAATGAAGTGCCGGTGATGTTCGGCAGCCTGCCGGCGCTGCTGCAACACGTACGCACCGGGCGCTTGCGCGCGCTGGCGGTGACGGGGCCCAAGCGCGCCGCCGTCGCGCAGGATATTCCGACCGTGGCCGAGTCCGGTTATGAAGGCTTTGAAATCACCTCGTGGTACGGGCTGATGGTGCGCACGCAAACCCCCGCGGCCATCGTCGATAAACTGCACCGCACCGGCGTGGCAATATTGCAACTACCCGAGGTGCGCGAAGCGATCCAGCGCGACGGGCTTGAGATCACCAACAAGGAGCCGCGTCAGTTTGCGCGGCATATCAAGGCTGAACTTGAAGTGATGGAAAAAGTAGTCAAGACCGCGAAGATTAGACTGAACTGACGTTATTCGGATCGAGGTCGTGCCATGGGTAATTATGGTAATTCCATCAAACGATATACCGCCCTCATCGTGATGTTATGCGCGGCCATGCGCTGCGATGCCGCGCTTGGCGCGGATACGCCACGCGCCATGGCAAAACCAGCCGCACGAAGTTACCCCCAGCGCCCGGTGCGTTTCATCATCCCGTTTCCGCCGGGCGGCGGCACCGACGTGGTCGGGCGCGCGCTGGGGCAAAAACTATCGGAGAACTTCGGCGAGACCTTCCTCATCGACAACCGGCCCGGCGCGGCGGGCACGCTGGGTTCGCAGATTGCCGCCAGCGCCGCGCCCGACGGGCACACGGTGCTGCTCGCGACGGCATCGTTCGCGATCAGCGCCGCGTTCTATAAAAAACTTCCCTATGATTCGATCAAGGATTTTGAAGCGGTCAGCCTCGTTGCATCGCAACCGCTGGTGCTGGTGTTGCATCCGGGCTTTGCGGCGACTTCGCTGAAGGAATTCTTAGCCGTGGTCAGGGCCAACCCCGGCAAATTCAACTATGCGTCGAGCAGTGCGGGCGGCATCACGCATCTGGCGGCGGCGTTATTCATAAGCATGTCGGGCACGCGCATGACGCACGTGCCCTACAAGGGATCGAATCCGGCAATGACCGCAGTACTCGCCGGTGAAGTGCCAGCGACATTTCTGCCGCTGGGCCCGGCGATGTCGCAGATCAAGGCCGGTCGCTTGCGCGCACTGGGTGTATCCAGCGAAAAACGCACGCCCCTGATGCCGGCACTGCCGACCATAGCCGAATCCGGCGTCGCGGGTTATGAGGCCGGCACCTGGTACGGCATGCTCGCGCCACGCGCGACGCCCGCCGCCATCGTCAACGCGCTGAATCGCCAGATCGCCGCAGCGCTGGAAAGCGCGGAGGTGCTGAAACATTTGCAGTCGCAGGCGTTCGACCCCATGCCTTCGACGCCCAAGTACTTCGCGGATTATCTGCCGCGTGAAATTCGCAAATGGGCGCAAGCCATCAAGGAGGCCGGCGTTACGGAAAACTGACATTGCGCCAGGCGTGCACAAATAAAAAAAGGGAGGCTCGTGCCTCCCTTTTTCGTTACTACGCCGCGCGTTACTTCTTGGCGTCGGCTTTCTTGTCGTCAGCCTTCTTGTCGTCCTTCTTCGCTTCTTCTTTCTTGGCGTCGGCTTTCTTGTCGTCTTTCTTCGCCTCGGCTTTTTTCTTCTCGTCCTTCTTGGCGGACTTGTTTTCGATGTCGGTCGCGGTCATGTTGTACTGAACCGTGACGCGGTCGCCCTTCTTGATATCCTTGGCGCCCTTGGTGTCCTTGTCACGGGCGATTTCCCATTTCTCCTTGCCCTTTTCGACGATGATCTTGGTGTCGGTGACTTCGAGCACCGGGCCGGTGACTTGGTACGCAAACGCAGCGGTGCCAAACACCAGTGACGCAACAGCAACGGCTAATATCGAACGTTTCATGCTTTTATTCCTCCTTGTGGGTAGAGCAGTTAGCGAGCAGCACAACAATAAAGACTTGCGGCAGATTGAGCAATAGTGCTGGCGCCTGCCGCGTAACGCCTGAACGCATCCGCGCTACACTTGGTTTACGAGTGTGAAGTGCTAATTTAAATAGTTCAATAAAAACAATGACTTACGGAAACGCATGAATCTCGAACTCAGTGGACTCAACGCGCTGGTCACCGGTGCATCGCGCGGCATCGGCGCCATACTCACCATCGACGGCGGACGGGCGGTGCGGCATGCGACTTGAGTCGTTCAATTTGAAGTCATCACGCTGGCTGACTGTGTTATGGGTTCCCGCCTTCGCGGGAACGACAGCTCTTGTTTGCGCGCCGCTTGCGGCTCAACCGTATCCATCCAAGCCTGTGCGCATCATCGTGCCCTAGCCGCTCTACCAGCCGCAATCCTTCGCGCAAGACTTCGCTTGCGTTCTGGTAGCGCCCGGAAGTTACAAGCTGTTCAACAAATTGAGCTTGATGGTCGGTGAGGACAACATTTCGGGTTGGCATGGGAACCTCGCTATTGGGAATCGATGCATTGGCATACTATGCCATAAGTCCATTTACGGCAAGCTGCAGAGGGCATGCGGGGATGGCACACCCAGACACTTCGGCGAAGATGCGGAGCGTTACCGATTGGGTGAATAGTGCGCGGCGTGTTTCCGAGGATGTGTAGCGGGATGCGCGCCGGACGATCTCGCCTTTCGTAGTGACCACGGAAGGCGGGATGTCTCCCGCCCTACGGTTCTACCAACTTATTCGCCGCACATCCGGCAACGCATCGAAATGCTGATCGCGGCTCAGTATTGGCAGGCTGTGCTGCATTGCTAACGCAGCGATCCACGCGTCATTCGCGGGGATCGGCCGGCCCAGCCGTTTGAGCGTGGCACGCAGCGAGGCGTAGGGCACGACCGTTTCAGCGGTTATCGCCAGCAAATCAAAATGGCGAAGATGGGTTTCAAGCCATTGTTCGTAGGTTTTTCGATGTCTCGATGCCATGATGCCGTAGCGAAACTCACCCAGAACAATGACTGGAATCGCGACGCGATGCTGCGAGCGCAAGATCGCGCCAACTTCGGGTTCTCCGTCGACAAACGCGGATAGTGCGTTTGTATCAAGGATCAACGTTTATCCTCGGGTTCGACGATCTCGAACTCATTGTCGATCACGGATTGCACGTGAAGAGTCTCTTTATGCAATCGCTTGAGTTTGCCAAAACCTTTCATCCACTCGGGCTCGGCGGCATATGCGCCACCGGTGTCGAGCGCCAGCTTGTCGCGCAATGCTTCCGTGAAAAACTCTTTTAGCGATTGACCTCGCACTGCGGCGGTGGACTTCGCTTTACGGAAAAGCGGGTCGGGAAGTTCAAGCGTTGTCTTCATTGGCCCATATTACCATATTTATGGCTTCGTCCGGGGAACGAGTGTGATTCGGGTGCGATTCAAAGTGATGTCCTGGAGATGTATACGGTTCAGAGAAACTCCTTCCCCTTCACGGGCAAGGGCACACTTGAAGCGAAGCAGAAGGCTGGGATGGGGGTAGGGGTAACGAGCGATACCGACTGTCGCGCCAACGCGCTACCCCACCCCCATCCTAACCTTCCCCCTGACGGGGAAGGGACTTTACATTGGTAACGATGTATCGAAATTACAGTGCCGCAATACTACTACTACGAATCGCCTTCCAGCCAATCGACGATAGCCAGTCCCTTAATGCGAGAAAATTCCCTGGTTTTATTGGTGGCGAGCGTAACGCCGAGAGAAAGGGCATGCGCGCCGATCAGCAGATCCAATGCCCCGATTGGCGTTCCCTTTTTTTCCAGCGCAGTACGAATCTGTCCGTAAGCCCTGGCGGCCTCGCGATCAAAGCTTGCGATTTCCAGGGGCAAAACAAATTCATCGAGGGCTTCCTGGTTTTTTTCTTTGTGCTGACTCTTCGCAACGCCAAATTCCAACTCGGCCAGCGTTGCCCATGAAATACCGATCTCCCCAACTCTGAACGCACTCAACCGTCTTAATACCTGTGGCGGCTTTCGCCTGATGAGCGCAATACAGGTATTGGTATCGAACATTATCTTCATTCGAATAGCGCCTCGCGCTCTTGCTGCGCAGGTTGCCGCCTCTCCTTCATGAAATCCTTGCTGAATTTATCCAGGCTGCCGATCAGGGAATCCCACGAATGGGTCAACGGAATCAGCACCACGGCACTGCCGGATTTCTTGATAAATACCGCATCACCATCGAAACGAAATTCTTTGGGAAGCCGCACTGCTTGACTTTGCCCGTTGCGAAATAATTTGGCTGTTTTCATGGCATTTCCCTTAAAAGTATAGTTTTTAAGTATATACTTTGTTATGGCCTGGTCAAGCGTACCTGCCCGGAATTGCCCAACTTCGGATTACGTCCCATACCGCACCGGCGACTTGGCCATCTTCAGCGCCGCCAGCGCACTGTAGCACGCAAGCCACGCGGTCTTGGGGTTATCCGGCGCGGGGACGTTTTCGAGTTTGATGCTCACTTTGCCGGTCTTGCCGCGCAGGGTGATGTAATGTGTGTTGGTGGTGAGCGCGGGGTCGGCCACTACTTTGAGTTGCGTGCGGTCAAAGCCTATGCCGGCCATGCTCAGCACGGCGGCTATGTTTACGTTGGCGGGGAATAGCGGCACGCCCTCTCGCGCCGAGCCTTCATAGAGCGTTAGCGGCCCGCTCATGTTGTCGAGGTTGAATTTTTTCTCTTCGACGTAGGCAATGCCCTTCCAGGCGGCGGGCGGTTTGGTCACCGCGATGCTCACTTCGTCCACACCGGCGATGCACATGGCTTTGAGCGCATCCAGCCCGCAGATGCCGCCGGAGGGCACGTAGAGCAGCGCGCCGCTTTTGATTGCCGCGGTTTCGAGTCGGGTGCGCAATGCGTCGTCACATAACGCGCCGCCAGAGAGCACGATGACGCCGATGCCGCGTGTCAGCAGCGGCTCGGCGTAGTCGCGCACGGCTTCGTGTGATGCGGCCTCGACCACGACATCGGGCCGTGTGGCGATGAGTTCTTCGAGCGTGGTGGTGAAGGTAATGCTGTTTTCGCGTGCGAGCGGCACGCCGCGTGACGCGTCGCCGCGGCCTGCGACCGCAACCACTTGCGCATCACCCAGGTCGCCGCGATTGATGTGTTCGATGAATAGGCGCGCTATGGTGCCGCCGCCGATGATGCCTACGCGCATGGTGTGCTCCCGGTTTGAGTGGCAGATTTTACTGCGGTTGACGCTTGCGCCACAGCGCGCGCAAAATTTGCCGGATGAAAAAAAACCTCTATTGCGCGCCGCTGCTGATTGCCGCCGCGGTCGCATCCACTTCGACTTTGCACGCGCAAACCTACCCCGAGCGCCCCATCCGCGTATTGGTGCCCTTCGTCGCCGCATCGTCGTACGACACGATCATGCGCATCGTCGCCGAGCCACTGGGCGCGGCATTAAAGCAACAGGTGGTGGTGGATAACCGCGCGGGGGCTTCCGGCATTATCGGCGCCGATATCGCCGCCAAGGCCGCGCCCGACGGGCACACGCTGACGTTTCTGGGTGATAACCATATTATTTTTCCAGCGATCGGCAAGCAGACCCCTTACGATCTGTTCGCCGATTTTGCGCCGCTAACGCAAATCGCCAAGCTCGACAACGTGGTGGTGTCGCATTCGAGTCTGCCGGCGCAAAATTTGAAGGAATTGATCGCACTGTTCAAGGCCAGCCCCGGCAAATACAAATTCGGCTCCGGCGGCACGGCGGGCACCACGCATCTGGCGAGCGAGCGCTTCGCGCTGCTGGCCGGCGTAAGCCTGCTGCACGTGCCGTATAAGGGCGGCGGCACCGCCGTCACCGGCATGCTGGGCAACGAGGTCAACATGATGATCGCCAACATGGTGGTCACGCGCCCGCATGTGCAAAGTGGCAGGCTGCGCGCCTATGCGGTCGCCGCGAGCAAGCGTTCGAGTCATTTGGCCAGCGTGCCCACCACCGCCGAAGCCGGGTTGCCGGGCCTGGAAGTGCCGCAATTTTATGCGCTGTTCGCACCCGCGCGCACGCCGCCGCGTATATTGTCACGGCTGGAGAACGAATTAAGACAAATCGTATCGTCCCCCGTCACGCGCGGCCGCATCGACTCGCAAGGCGCCGATGTGGTAGGCAGCAGCCCGGCGGAGCTTGCGGCGTTTTTGCAAACGCAATTGGTGAGTTATCGCAAGACCGCGCAGGCAGCGGGGATCAAGAGCGAGTAGTTTTGCAATTTCGACCTTTTCACCCCCTTCCCCGCCTCCTCCCTCAAGGGCTAATCTATGCACACATCTCCACGTCACGGCTCCCTCGCCCCGCTTCAGCGGGGAGGGTTGGGGTGAGGGGCGGCAACCCTGTGCTACGTCAATTACCCCTCACCCTGGCCCTCTCCCCGCAAGCGGGGCGAGGGGACAGAGTATGGAGATGTGTGCATAGATTCAGAAGTCTTGATCCGGGCGGAAATGGCATTGCACTTTTTTCGGCACATTCGGCTGCAATCCTAATGACAAGGGCAGCGACACGGATTGCGTTTGCAATGGGGTGGTTATGTCAGACAAGCTCGTAAATCATTTTTTGCCCGGTTTCCGGATGCTGGAAACCCTGTTGGGTTAACTCTTGCAGCAGTGCTGATACGGCGCGGTCATGAACTGGGTTGGCCATCCGATG
>CAMDLH010000049.1 GCA_945901405.1 Bordetella parapertussis
CGGAACGCGCAGCGGTTCCGACGCATGTGCATCCTCGGCGCCGCCGATTGTCGGAACCGCTGCGCGTTCCGACCTACTGCTTCTGCTCCAGGCTGCGTATCAGCTTGCCCCAGCGCGCGAGGTCATTGCGAATCACCTCGGCAAATTCGGCTGATGTGCCGGCCACGGAATGAAAGCCCATGTCGAGTATCTGCTTTTTGACATCGGGCGCCAGCAACACGGCGGCAATATCGGCTTGAAGTTTCGCAACGACCGCGGCCGGTGTGCCGGCGGGTGCGAGCGTGCCGTACCAGGTGCTGGCCTCGAAGCCCGGCACGCCGGATTCGGCGACGGTTGGAATTTCTTGCAGCGTCGGCCAGCGTTGCGGGCTGCTGATGCCGAGCGCGCGCAGTTTGCCCGAGCGCACGAACGGCAGCGTGCCCGACACCGAGCCGAACATCACCTGCACGTGCCCGCCCATGAGATCGATCACCGCGGCGCCCGTGCCTTTGTACGGCGCATGCACGATGTCGACGTTGGTCAGCGACTTGAATAACTCCATCGCGAGATAAGGTGACGTGCCTGTGCCGCTGGAGGCGAACGTCAGTTGCCCGCCGCGCGCTTTTGCAAACGCGATGAATTCCTTCACGGTTTTTACCGGCAGCGATGGATGCACCACCAGCAGGTTCGGCGTGGTTGCGGTCAATGTCACCGGCGCGAAATCCTTCACCGGGTCGTACGCGAGCTTGCGCTGGAACGGCGTTATCGTATGCGCGTTGGTGATCATCACCAGGGTGTAGCCGTCAGGCGGCGACTTGGCGACGATCTCGGTGGCAATCGAGCCATCGGCGCCGGGGCGATTTTCAACCACCAGCGCATGCGGCCAGGTGTCGGCGAGCCTGCGGCTTAACACGCGCGCCAGCGTATCGGTGCCGCCGCCGGTGGCGAAGCCCACAACCATGCGCACCGGCTTTGCGGGATACGTCTGCGCCTGCGCCTCCACATGAGCGCCGCACAAAAAAATCCATAAAAACAATAACTT
Organism: Bordetella parapertussis; assembly: GCA_945901405.1. GTDB lineage: Bacteria > Pseudomonadota > Gammaproteobacteria > Burkholderiales > SG8-41 > CAMDLH01. The sequence continues at coordinate 1,022 of CAMDLH010000049.1, forward strand.
ACTTCTTACTTCGCGCATGGAATGCCGCCAGCCTTTCGTCGAATTCCGGGGTGCCGAACACCACCGCCATGTGCGAGGCGAGCATGTCGAGGTGGGAAGCAAGCGTGCCGCCGGAAAGCCCGTGATAAACCGCGCGCTTCATCATCGCCACCGCCTCGCGCGGCTGCGCGGCGACACTGCGCGCAAGCGCCATGGCTTCGTTGCGCAGATCGGCATCGGGCACGACGCGGCTCACCAGACCAATGCGCTCGGCCTCCGCCGCATCAACCACGCGCCCGGTCCACAACATCTCCAGCGCGCGCGCCGCACCCACCACGCGCGGCAGGAACCACGTGCCCCCGTCGCCGGAAATCACGCCCATGTTGATATAGCTTTCGGCGAACGAACTTGAGGCGCCGCAGTAGCGGATGTCGCACATCAGCGCCATGTCCACGCCGGCGCCGCGCGCCAATCCGTTCACCGCGGCGATCACCGGAATCTCCAGCCGCTCCATCGCCAGCGGAATCTTCTGGATGTTTTTCCACAGATAATCCCGGCGCGGTAAGGTTTTCGCGGACTGCATGATGCTCATGTCGGAGGCGTCCCCGCCCGCGCAAAACGCGCGCCCGGCGCCGGTCAGCACCATCGCGCGCACGTTGGTGTCGTCGGCGATCTGCGCCAGCGCCGCACGCCACTCGATGATCATTTTGACGTTGAAGGCGTTCAGCCGCTCCGGGCGATTGAGTTCCAGCACGGCGACGCCGTCGCGGTCCACTTCGAGTTTGATGGTTTCAAAAGTCATTACAGTCCTCGCCACTGAAATTGAAAGTTCGCTAACATCTCTTTTGACACAGATTAACGCAGATTACCCCACGGACAAATCTGCGATCATCTGCGTTAATCTGCGTCTAAGGTTTTGCCGTTTTTGCCAGCCGCGCCCGCAAATCCGCCTTGCGTATTTTGCCATTTGCCGTGCGCGGCAACTCATCCGCGATCTCCAGACGCTCTGGCCACCATTGCTTTGCAACGCCCTTCTCCCCGAGAAACGCCTGCATCGCCGCCATGTTAAACGCTTTGCCCGGCCGGCAGATCACATAAGCGCACGCGCGCTCACCCAGCCGCTCGTCGGGCATGCCGACGATCGCGGCATCCTGCACGTTGGCGTTTTCGTAGAGCACGTCCTCGACGAACTTGACCGGAATGTTTTCGCCGCCACGAATAATGATGTCCTTGGCACGTCCGGTGATGCGTATATAGCCATCGGCATCAATCGTCGCCAGATCGCCGGTGTCGAACCAGCCATCGATGTAGCTCTCGCGTGTCAACGTCTCCTGCTTCGCGTAGCCCGCAAACTGAAACGGGCCGTGGCATTGCAGCTTGCCCTCTTTGCCCGGCGGCAATGGCCTGGCGTCTGCGCTGGCGATGCGCACCTGCATGCCCGGCTGTGCGCAACCATCGGTCTCGGTAAGTTTTTCTTCGGCATCACTAATGCGCGTCAACGTCACCACGCCGTTTTCGGACTGGCCCCAGCCGCGCAAAATGGTGACGTGCGATATTTTCTCGCGCGCCTCCACCACCAGCGCGCGCGGTATCGGCCCGCCGCCGCAACGAAATATTTTGAACGACGACACATCGCGCTGCGCCAGATTTTTAGCGCGCAGCATGTCGAGCAGAAACGTCGCGCTGCCATTGGAGAAATTGATGCGGTGGCGCTCAATCAAATCAATAAAATCCTCGGGCCGCCACACATCCTGCATCACCACGGTGGCGCCCGCCTGAATGGGCAGACGAATGCCATTAAGAAATCCGGTCTGATGCGCAACCGTCGATGCAATATGCACCACATCGTCCGGCGTGAGACCGAGCGAACGCGCCATCTGCCGCTGCGGCGCGATGATGGTGTTGTTGGTATGCAGCACGCCTTTCGGCTCGCCGGTCGCGCCGGAAGTGAACACGATCTCGGTCACCGCATCGGCGCTGGGGCGCAACTTGTCCAGCTCGGCGGCGGCGTGCCCGCTCTCCCACGCAGTGTTCATGAACGCATCCCACGACAGCATGTCCGCATCAGCCTCGCCCACCACCAGCGTCTTCATCCGCGGCGCCACGCGGCGCGCCAGCGCAGGGTAGTCATAGCCGCGAAACTCGCGCGCAATCACCAGCAGTTTCGCCTCGGAAATATTCAGCATATGCACGATCTCGCGATCACGGTTGATCGGCGTGATCAGCGTGGTGATCGCGCCAATGCGTGTCAGCGCAAGATGCAGCACCATGAACTCTACCCAGTTCGGCAACTGGATCGCCACCGCGTCCTCGGGGCCGATGCCAAGCGCGATAAGGCCATGCGCGCAACGTTCCACTTTTTGCGCAAGCTCGCGATACGTCGTGCTGCCGCGGCTGTCGATCACCGCCACCTTGCCGGGCGTGGCGGCGACGGCATCGGCGAGATAATCGGTAATGATTTTGTCCGACCAACTGCCGTCGGCGCGATAACGCTCTATTTCACCGGGCGTGATGGTGGTTACAAATTGGGGCATGTTCGGCGACTAACGGTATCGAAGACCAGGGAGGCTATTTCATTCCACCGCGCCAGCAATGGCATCCGCCAGCGGCTGCACGCTGGACAGGCTGTCAATGTTCAATATGGCATCGGCGAGTTCCGCGGCGCGCTCATCGCTGACCTTCGCGTAGCGCAGGTTGGCCTTGAACTTGGCGAGCAATTCTTCGTCGCTCAACGGATTATCGGGATGGCCCTTGGCACTCGTCTGCATCACTTCACACACGCCGAACGTACCATGCGCGCGTATGGTGCAGCCGCCGATGACGCAATCGGCAGCATTGGAATTGGCAAAAGGCGCCGCGCTGATTTTCGCGATCCATGCGGCGAGCCTGGGCGAAGGCGGAATCTCCTCGGCAAGCTGCTTGGGCGTCACCTCACCATAAGCCAGCACATTTGCCACGCACCAATAAACGCTGAACTGCGCATTGACGCGCGTTTGCGGCGTGCGCTTTTCGGCAGAGTCGCGGCCAACCACATCGAGTTCCTGCGGCCCGATAATCAGTTCGACGCGCTCGATTTTTGCGACGTCGCCGCCAAGCTTGGCGTGCAACTCAAGCGCCGCGCTGATAGCCGGATGCGTAAAGCGGCAGCTCGGATACGGCTTGATTGAAAGACGGTCGAATTCCCATTCCGTGCCCAACCCGCGTACGGCGCGCGCCGGCTCGAAGCGCTCATGCAGATAAACCCGGCTCAATCCATCTTCGCCGGTAAGCGGGTGTTTAACGCCGGGCAAGCCGGCACTGCCCATCAGCGCGGCAGTCACCGCATTCGCCGCCGCGAAACCGGGCTGCACGTGTTTGGTCGGCGCACCTTCGCGCGTGGATTGATGATTGCCGCTGGCCATGCAGTAGACAATGCCCAGCGCGTTGCGCAACGACTCCGCGCGCGGATCGATGAGACGCGCGGCCGCCAGCGTCGCGCCGAAATGCCCCATCAGCGCGGTGTAAATCCAGCCGCCCTCGATAAGATTCAATCGCGTCGCCACACCCAGCCGGCAGGTAAGCTCGATACCCAGCAACACCGCCTCGCACAACTCCTTGCCGCTCACCGATCCGCGCAAACCCGCCACGGCAAACGCCGCCGGTATCGCCGCAGAGCCGGCATGCAACGCCGCCTCGTCATGCGTGTCGTCGAATTCAAGCACGTGGCCAAAGTAGCCATTGCACAGCGCGGCAGTAGCGGCAGGCACGCGCGGCCCGCCCAGCACTCGCGCATCCGGTCGTCCGCCTGTATCAATTAAAACTTTCAACCATGGCGGCATGCCAGCCGCCGCGCGCCCGGCGATGGCGGCGCCCAGATAATCCAGCAGCTCGCGCCGCACATTCGCGCGCGTGGCTTCCGGCACGGCCTCCCAACGCAACGATTGCGACAGCGCGATGAATGCGTCGAGCGTTTGTTCGGGTGCTACTGGTTTGCCGTGATTTGTGTCCATGATTTCCTCTTTCTATCGTTGTAGCAGTGCGTAGGGCGTCAATAAGCGTAGCGCATTGCGCCGAATGTGGCTGGCGCCGTTTGCCATGCGGCGCAATGCCCTTCGGTTATTGCGCCCTACTCGGACTTTACTCCGCCCGTATCCCCGCCTGTTTCGCAATACGCGCCCACTTGACCATTTCGCTTGCTATGAGTTTTGCAAACGCGTCCGGCGTGCCGATCACGGGATCGGCTGCCTCGGTCGACAGGCGCTTGGCCATTTCCGGCTCGGCGAGTATGGCGTTGATTTCGCTATTGAGCCGCGTGACGATGGGCCCGGGAATTCCCGCCGGGCCGAGGAAACCCCACCACACCGTGCATTCGTAACCCGGCAACCCGCTTTCGGCTATGGTGGGCACGTCGGGCGCCGCCGCGACGCGCTTCACCGAGCCGACACCCAGCGCCTTTAACTTGCCGGTGCGCAAGTGCGGCAGCGTTTGTATCAGCGTGCCGAGCAGCACCTCGACCTGGCCCGACATCACGTCGATCATCGATGGGCCGCCGCCCTTGTAGGGGATATGCCCGAGCTTGACCCCGGCCATGGAATTAAAAAGCTCGCCGCCGAAATGATTAAAGCCACCGATGCCGGAAGTCGCGTAGCGGATATGCCCCGGCTTTGCTTTCGCCAGCGCGATCAGGTCTTTTGCGGTTTTCGCGGGGAACGTGGGATGCGTGGCGATCACGTTCGCGCCCGACGCGATCTGTGCGATGGGCACGAGCGATTTCACCGGATCAAACGGCAGCTTGTGTATCGCCGGATTCATGGTGTAGGTCGTGGAGATGATCACCAGCGTGTGACCGTCCGCCGGCGCGCGCGTGGCCAGCTCGGTGCCGATGATGCCATCCGCGCCCGGCCTGTTGTCCACCACCATCTGCTGCGGCAAGCGTTCGGTCATCTTCTGCGCAATGAAGCGCCCGAGAATGTCGTTGCTGCCGCTCGGAGGAAACGGCACGATCAATCGAATCGGCTTCGTGGGAAAGCGGCTCGTGTCCGGCGCCTGAGCCATGGCCGCGCCGGCTGTCGCGAAACAAAACGCCAGCGCGCAAAAAAGTATCGAGCCTCTGCGCCGGCGAAATCGCATGTTCATGATTTTCCTGGTGAATTTTTTTGTGAATTTCCAGTTTAGTCCCTGGCTTTGCAAGGTGTCAATTCATCTAGATCATTTGACAGATTGTTTGTGAAAAAGGCAAACTCTCGTTCATGCCTGTCCGATCCGCCGCCAGCAGCACCTTCGATTTCTCGCCTTATGTGCGCGGCGGCGACGTGGTGTCGTGGCTGCAATGCACGGGCGAGCCGCTGGGCCTCAGCGGCCGCCTTGTTGCGCAACGCCACGCGCTGCCGCCGCTCGAACTATTCGTCGGCATGATGGCGAGCAAGACATTAAAGCCCAAACACGCCGATCGCTTTCGCTTTCGCGGGCTTAACGGCGCGGGCACCACGCGCACGTTGAGCACCGCGAATCTGCTTGAAATCATACCCGCGCACGTATCGGCCGTGCCATCGCTGGTGCGCGCGGGCACGATCAAAATCGATGTGTTGCTGCTGCGCGTGCGGCCGCATCCGAAGCCGGGGTTTTACACCGCCGGCGTGATGGTAGATTTTCTGCCGGCGATGGTGCAGGCGGCACGCTGCGTGATCGCGGAGATTGATGAACGCCTGCCGCTCACCGCACACGATGCGCTGGTCGCCGCGGAAGATATCGACGTGCTGACCGAGTGCGACGCGGACGAAGTGCTGATGCCCGACCCGGAGCCGGCGGAGATCGACATGCGTGTCGCCGCGCACGTCGCGGGGCTGATACCCGATGGCGCGACCATCCAGCTAGGCATCGGCGGGCTGCCGGTGGCGGTGTGCCGCACGCTGACGCACCACAAGGAACTCGGCATACACAGCGGCGTCATTTCCGACATCGTTGTCGAGCTGGTGGAAAAAGGTGTGGTGACCAATGCGCGCAAGGGCATTGACGCCGGGCGCATTGTCACCGGCGGGCTGTTCGGCAGCCGGCGTCTGATGAAATTCGCCGACGGCAACCATGCGCTTGAGATGCGTTCAGCGGATTACACGCACAACCAGCAGGTGCTGGCGCGACTGCCGAATCTGTACTCGGTCAACTCCGCCATCGAAGTCGATCTCACCGGCAACGTGAATTCCGAAATCGCCGCCGGACGTTATCTGGGCGCGATCGGCGGGCAGGCTGATTTTGTGCGCGGCGCGGTGGCCTCCCCCGGAGGACGCTCCATCATCGCGCTTCCCTCGGCCACGCCCGACGGTAAAACCTCGCGCATCGTATCGTCGCTCGAAGGGCGGCCCGTCACCACCACGCGCTCCGACATCGACATCGTGGTCACCGAATACGGCGTCGCCGATCTGCGCGGGCGTTCGCTGAACGAGCGCGCCGCACGGCTGCGCGCAATCGCCCATCCCGATTTCCGGGATCGGCTTCAATTCAAGTAGGGACTCAATATGCAAACCGATTCCGGCATCGTCGTCGAAAAAAGCGCGGAAGGCATTGTGCAGATACGCATGAACCGTCCCGACCGGCTGAACGCGCTGGGCGTGGACATGGTGGATGCCATGCTCGCCGCGATCACGGATGCGATAGCGGGCAACGCGCGCGTGATTGTGATGCGCGGCACCGGGCGCGCGTTCTGCGCCGGTGCAGACCTTAAAGAGCGCCGCACCATGGATGAAGCGGCGCGCATCAAACACAACCGCGCGATCAACGCAGCGGTTGATACGCTGGGCGCCGCACCCATGCCGACCATCTGCGCCATCAATGGCCTCGCGCTGGGCGGCGGCTGCGAAATCGCGCTGGCGTGTGACTTGCGCTACGCCGCCGAGGATGCGCAGATCGGCTTGACCGAGGCGCGCATCGGCGCGATCCCCGGCGCTGGCGGCACGCAACGCATGCCGCGCGCCATCGGCACCATGCGCGCGCTGGAACTGATACTCACCGGCGAGCCGATCACCGGCAAACGCGCCGAAGAAATCGGCCTCGTCAACGCCGCCGTCGCGGCGGACAAACTCGACGCGCACGTGATGCGCATCGCAACCGTGCTGGCATCGCGCTCACCCACCGGCGCGCGCACCGCCAAGCGCCTGATCCATGGCGGGCTGGCAACCACGCTTGCCGACGGCTTGGCACTGGAAGCGCGCGCGCTGCGCGACATACTCACCTCGGCTGATTATGCGGAAGGCCTCGCCGCGTTCGCGGAGAAACGCCCGCCGCGCTTTGGTACGGACACGGGCACGGCACAGTGAATAAAGCAGTAAACACCCATCGCAGCAAGGCCGAGCATGTCGCGCAGCAATTGCTCGAGCGCATCATCGCCGCCAAGTTAAAACCCGGCAGCAGTTTCGCCACCGAGGCCGAGCTGCTGCCACAGTTCAACGTGAGCCGCCCGACATTGCGCGAGAGTCTGAAACTGCTCGAATCACAAGGCGTGCTCGAACGCCGCCCCGGCCCCGGCGGCGGCATCATCGTGCGCGAACCGGGCACGGACTTGCTGGCGCATGGGCTGTCAGTGTTTCTGCGGCTGCACGAAGTGCCTTTCGCCACGGTGTTGAAGGCGCGCGAGGTGATCGAGCCCGCGCTTGCATTTGAGGCCGCCGTCAACGGCACCGTGGAGAACTTCGCCGAACTCGAAACATCGATCACGCGCATGAAGGCGCTCGACGCGCAACGCGAGCAGGCGGCGTTCCTCGACGAGAACCGCATGTTCCACAGCATCATCGCGCGCGCGGGCGGCAACAAGGTGCTGGAGGTGTTCTGGAACACCATCAGCATCCTCGCCGCGGGCGAGCATCATGGCATCCGTTATTCGGTGGGCAATCAAACTCACGTGGTAAAAGCGCACCAGCGCATCCTCGATGCCTGCCGCGGCCGTGACGGCAATGCCGCCGCCGCCGAGATGGAAACCCACGTGGGCGCCCTCGAAAACCTTGTGCGCCAGCGATATCAGCATTTATTGAAACACCCGACCAGCGTCATCGAGCGGCGCGGCCGCCATTAATTCCACAGGAGCTTTTTATGATGAACTTTGAACTGACAGCAGAGCAACGCAGCATGGTCAACACCGTGCGCGAGGTTACACAAGAAGTCTTCAAGCCCAACGCGCTGAAATACATGGACGGCACGTTTCCCTGGGATAACTTCCGCGAGCTGGCGAAAATCGGCGTGCTCGGCATGGCGATACCAGAGGAGTACGGCGGGCTGGGCCTGCCGGTACTCGACACCGCGCTGGTGCTCGAAGAAGTGTCGAAGGGCTGTTACGTCACCGCGATGGACCTGATGGGCGAAGTCGGCACGCAGGCGCGCATCATTGCCACTTACGCGCCGGAGAGCATCAAACGCCGCTTGCTGCCGGGCGTGTGTACCTCGGAGGTCATCCTCGCCATCTGCATGACCGAACCGCACGCCGGCACGGATGTCGGCAACTACCGCACCAACACGGACATCAAAGGCGACAAGATCATTTTGAACGGCGTCAAAACGCTGATCAGCCGCGTCGACGAAGCGCAGGCTTTCGTGGTTTTCACTCGCGTAAACAAACTGCCGGGGATAGGCGGCATCGGCTGCGTGCTGATCGAACGCGGCACGCCCGGTTTTGAATGCACCGCGCGCTATCACACCATGGGCGGCGAAAATCTGGCGGAGATTCGCTTTGATAACTGCGAACTGCCGCTGGAAAACCTGATTCTCAAGGAAGGTGGTTTCCGCAAGATGATCAGCGCCTTCAACACGCAGCGCTGCCTGAACCCCAGCGTGTCGCTGGGGCTTGCCGAAGGCGCATTCGAGGAAGCCGTCAAATACGCGCGCGACCGCAGCGCGTTCGGCCGCCCGATCGGCGAGTTTCAGGCGATGCGCCATAAGCTCGCGGAAATGTACCGCGACATCGAAGCCAGCCGCTCGGTGCTGTATCGCGCGGCGGCATCGGCGAATCCGTTCCCCGACCCGTACCTGGCCGGTGTTGCAAAAATCACCGTCAACGAAATGTCGCTGCGGGTGACCAGCGAAGCGATTCAGGTGCATGGCGGTTATGGTTTCACCGACGAATTCCCCGTGTCGCGCTTTTATCGCGGCGCGCGTTACGGCACGCTAGGCGGCGGCACCACCGAAACACTGAAAGACCTGATCGGCAAGAAAATCATGAAAGACTTTCCGATTGACGGCTTCCTCGGCATGGGTAATTTTTAGCACACGGATTCGATTATGCGCTCACTACTTTTCGTTCCCGGCGACGACGAACGCAAGATCGCCAAGGGGCTGGCATCCGCCGCTGACGCGCTGATTCTTGATCTTGAAGACTCAGTCGCGCTGCAACGCAAGCCCGCCGCGCGCGAACTTTGCGCCGCGACACTCGCCGCGGGCGCACGCATGAAACTGTTCGTGCGCATCAACGCGCTGGATACAACCGCGGCCTTGCTCGACCTCGCGGCAGTGGTCAAGGCGCGCCCTTACGGCATCATGCTGCCCAAATGCCGCAACGGCGACGACGCACGACTCGTGTCGCATTACCTCACCGCGCTCGAAGCTCGCGATGGTCTGCCCGCGGGCGAAATTCGCATACTGCCCATCGTCACCGAGACCGGCTGCAGCATGTTCGGCCTCGGCAGCTACGACAACCCGCCAATACCGCGACTGTGCGGCATGCTGTGGGGCGGCGAAGACCTTGCGGCGGATTTGGGGGCCATCACCAATCGCGACGAGGATGGACGTTATGCCGCGCCGTACCAGCTTGCGCGTTCGTTGTGCCTGTTCGCCTCGGCGTCGGCCTCGATTATTGCGCTCGATGCGGTCTACACCAACTTTCGCGACCCCGCCGGTTTAAAGCAAGAATCCATCGAAGGGCTGCGCGCCGGTTTCTCGGCGAAGGCAGCCATTCATCCCGATCAGATCGCCGTGATCAACGAGGCGTTCACGCCGTCAGCGGCCGATGTCGAAGCGGCACGGCAAGTGATTGCAGCGTTCGATGCCTCGCCCGGCGCGGGCGTCGTGTCGGTGGATGGCAAGATGCTTGACAAGCCGCACTATCGCACCGCGCAGCGGGTGCTGGCGCGCGCGGCAGGCATTTAATATAAAATTATTGTTTATAATCAATTAGTTACGATAACTCGCCTTGGAGGCAGCTTGTCGATAGACCCACCCGCGCAGCAGTATCCCCTCTCAGGCATCACAGTCATCGACCTTTCGCACATCTACGCCGGCCCCTATGCCACGTTCCTGATGGCAATGGCGGGCGCCAATGTGATCAAGGTCGAACCGCTCGAAGGTGAAAACCTGCGCAGCCGCGGCGACATGGGCGGCGCTGACATGCCCTTCGCGATGTTGAACTCCAACAAGAAACCGGTCACGCTGAATCTCAAGTCGGAAAAAGGCCTCGCGTTGTTTCGCGAGATGGTGGCGCGCGCGGACATACTCGTGGAAAACTTTGCGCCCGGCGTCACCGACCGCCTCGGCATCGGCGCCGCGGATCTGCAAAAAATAAATCCGCGATTGATCTACGGCTCAAGCACGGGCTATGGAAAATCCGGCCCGTATCGCGACTACCCCGCGATGGACCTGGTGATGCAGGCGATGTGCGGCATCATGGATTCGACCGGCTTCGCCGATCAGCCGCCGGTGAAATCGGGTGCCGCGATTTGCGATTTCAGCGCGGGCATACATCTTTACGCAGCGGTGGTCACCGCACTCTACGAGCGCGAGCGTACCGGCAAGGGCCGCGTCGTTGAAATCTCGATGCAGGACGCGAACTACGCCCCGCTCGCCTCCAATCTCGGCATGCTGCACGCGCGCGGCGCCGCCGCCCCCGCGCGCACCGGCAACCGCCACGCGGGCCTCGGCATCGCGCCCTACAACGCCTACGCGACAAAAGACGGCTACGTGGTACTCAACGCGCCGGCAGATCATCATTTTCGCGCGATACTCGATGTCATGGGCCGTGCCGATCTGAAAGACGATCCACGTTTCGTCAACCGCGCGACGCGGGTGGCAAACATGGCTGCCGTGGATGAATTGATCGAAAGCTGGACGAAAACGCTCGCCAAACACGACGTGGCGCAGCGCATGCTGAAGGCCGCGGTGCCCTGCGCGGCGGTGCGCACGCTCACCGAAGTCATGCATGACGAAAACATGCACGCGCGTGGCAGCCTGCAATGGATCGATCACCCGCAAATGGGCCGCGTCGTGCTGCCCGGTTCACCGCTCGTATTCGAAGGCACGCCGCGTCGGCCCATCGCACCCAGCCTGCCGCTGGGTGCGAGCAACGACGCCGTGTTCGGAGAATGGCTGGGGCACTCGGCGGAAGAACTGGCGGATTGCAAGAGAAATGGCGTTATTTGACATATAGAGGGCTTGGTTAATTGCATAAATACCGCCGCCCGCGAAATATACAAGGTGTCAAAGGCAAGGTGTCTTTCACTATCTTACGTCAAATAGAAATTCCCACCCACACCCGGCGCGCTGTCGGTATCAGTCGCTTGCAACACTGAAACCGCCAAGGGCACGGCTACGCCGCGACATGCGCCAAAAAGCCCGCCGCAGTCAGAATCTTGATGCCCTGAAAGCCGCCGAGCGAGAGCAAATCGGAATCGCCCGAGACGATGTAGTCGGCTCGCGCCGCGCGCGCGGCGGCAATGACATGATCGTCATCGGGGTCGTTGGGCACCACTCGCGGCACCTCAATGGGTTCGACCAGATTGACCGCCAGCACTCGAAAAGGCGGGCCTTGCCACAGCAACCCTGAAAACACTACGTTGGTATCCAAAACCAGACGCACGGATCAATGATCTGTCGTGGTGTTGCCCGTCTTGGCGCGCCGCCCGGCGCGTGCGGCGTTGACTTCGGCGGCAATTTCATCTTCGCTCAGCGGTTCCGCGCCAGCCGCCTGCAGCGCGGGGGCAATGGCCAGCAGCCTATCGAGCGCCGCGCGCTTTTGTGCCTTGGCCGCCAGAAACTCCACAAAATCTTTCACCTCCGCCAACTGCTGCGGCGAAAGTGTTCTGATCTTCGAAATCAAGGTTTGTTCGCTCGTAGCGTTCATCGTGCCTCCACATTTAGCAGTTCGACTGCGCGAGTATTGACTCCAGCATCTGCATTATAAGCGCAGCCGCGGCTTGATCCCAGAGTGAGTGAGCGCGCCAAGTGACCGCCTCAATAGAGCGTAATAAGGTCACGTGTCGGTGCCCGCCCTATCGTTGCCCACCGTCCGCTTTCCTGACAAACGCCAGCACTGCCGCCAGTCCGCCGCTGTCGCCGACTATTCGCAAGTCTGACTCAAGCCGCGCCAACGCGACATCAGGGATTTTTGCGCCCTTTTCCAGTAGGTACAGCGCCACTGGCCAGTTTTGCGTGTTGATGGCGGTGTATACCGCGCTATGGCCCTGCCCGTTCAACAGTCTCGCATCCGCGCCGTGTTCGGCCAGCGTCTTCATCACCGCGGCATTGATGCCTGTCCCCGCCGCCATGAAGAACGCGGGTTCGCCGGAATTCGACTTCTGGTTCGGATTCGCTCCTGCCTTTAACAGCAGCAGCATCGGCTCGGCGCCGTGCGTTCGCGTCAGTGCGATTGCCTGTTCCAGCGGCAGGATCGACGTGCCACCGCCGGCATTGGGATTTGCGCCCGCATCCAGTAGCGCGCGCAGTATTGCAAAATCGTTACTGCCGTCCCGCAACTTGTCGAGCGCCATGGTTAACGCTGTCGTTTCGCTAATGCCTTTCGCGTTGATTTTCGCCGTCGGCAATGCCAGTTTTACCGCTTGGAAATCCCCGGACTTGATGGCTTTTTCCAACGCGCGTTCCGGCCCTTCGGCGAACTCATGGGTTTTGCCGTTGGCGTCCGTGTACTGGCTCATCGTGCTGCCCGCATTAATGAAGCTGAAGGCCACGATGATCACCGGCGCTGCGGCCAGCATAAACGCCGCGCCACGCAGCAGCGGCGAGGCCGCGAATACGAAAAGCGCCACCGCCGCGGCCAACACGCCGCTAGGCACCAGCATGAACGCAACGAAGTTCATGCGCGGGGTGTGCGACGGCCCGGCGAACGCGAGACCCAGGACCAACACGAGACCAAGCGCCGCCACATCGAGCGAGGCCATGATCCAGAAAATTATTTTGGCAAGCATGCGGCGATCACCTTGTTTGGAAGCAGACAATCCGCCGCGCTGCCCGCGAGAACCCAGGAAGCACGTCTCAACACATCATTTTCAAAACCCCTGTATACCGGGGTAATACCAATTCCATTTCAATAGGGAAGTGATTTTGGCGTTCTATCAGCCTTGTGAGAAATGAACATTACTTCGCTACTGCAATAGAAATGGAATAAGGCCGGCTACTTCGGCTGCGCCTCGATCAAGATGCCTGACAGCACGGCCGGATCGGGCGGCAGTTCCCTGTTGCCCGCCGGCATGCCGGTGACGGCAAGCATGTGCGCTACGGCGTCTATGCTTTGCTGGTCGGTGAGCACGCCTGGACTGTCGGTCGGCATGGTGTGACGCACGATAACGAAGAGCGCCGCAACGGACTGACCCGACCATTTCCGCAGAAAGGTGGCGCCTGCAATCGCGGGCGAAGGCGGCATCTCGGATTGGCCGGCGCCGTTCAGCCGCGAGCCGTGACACATCGCGCAGACATCCGCGTGAAGCTCCTGGCCGCGCTTGTTCTGCGCCGCCGTGTAGACGCCGCTCCACACCGACACCGGCTTCACCGTCTGGGCCTCGCCGACCGTGGTGACCGAAGTCAACGTAATGCCGATCATCAACGCGATCGGCCACACGGGCGCGCTCCATGGCCGCGTTTGTTGCCTGTTCAAGAAAAGTCCTCGTCTGACGGCGCCCACGGCTGATCGGCGTCGAGTTCCGCGCTGGTTGTCATGTCGGCGGTTACCTCGACGCTGGTGCACGCCGGCAGGTAATGCGACCCCGACACCAGGATGTCGTATTGCCCCTTGGCCACCCTGACTCTCGCAATCCCGTTGACGTCGGTCAGCGCGCGGTACGGGTGCATGACCACGCGCGCGCCCTTGATCGGCGTCTGCGTCTCCCTGTCGACGGCCCTGACCGTGACCTCGCAATCAGGCGCGGTGACGGCGCGAATAACCAGTGGAAACGAGCCGGGCGTATGCGGCACTTCTGCATCCCAGCCGGCAATCTTCGCCTCCCATGGATGGCTTCCGGCCTCGAGCGGCGCTCTGGCTTCGCACCGTGCAAAGTAGAGCGCCTCCGTGCCTGGCCAGATTTCGTCGCCGAGCTTCGCCGTGCCGGCCAGGGCGCCTGCCTGATCGAAAATGCTCAACTCGCGGCCTCCAAGACCGCATCCGCCCGAGCACCTGGCGCCGACGGCAAGCGCGAAGCGTTCGCCCGGCTCGACTGTGGAGGGCACGTCCCAAACCGTCAGATGCACTGCGTGCGGCTCTACGGGGGCGTTGTTGCCAGGTTCGTTCGTCATGTGGTTTTGCAGAAGAGCCGCGCCTACGAGCGCTCCCGCGCGATCTGGCTGCCAGCGATGTAGCCGTGGACCAGCGCCCTGCCCAGCCCATGCTGGTTGCCGCCGCCGCTGGCCTCTCCGCCGCTGTAGAGGCCGGGGATGATCTCGCCTTGCGTATCGAGCACCTGGCCCTTGCCGTTGATGCGCAGGCCGCCGTAGGAGTCGTGCCACACCGGGCAAATCGCGGCGGCATAAAAAGGCGGCTTGTCGATCTTGTGCATCGGCGCGTCCTTGCCGCGGCCGAACTCGGGATCGGCGCCCTTGTCCACATACGAATTCCACTGCCGCACCGTCGCGAGCAAGTGCTTTAACGGCACGCGCTGGAACTCGTGGCCCTTCTCGATCTTACGCACCAGTTCCTCGATGGTGTCGGCGCTGAAGAAATAGCCGTTGTCGGCGGTGAAGGGCGGCTTGATGTCCCAGTTGTCGCGCTCGATCGTGCCGCGGTCGAATATCGCCCACAGCGGCCCGGAGTAAAAGTGCGGGGCCTGCGAGCCCTCGTTCATCGCCATGGCGGCATCCAGCGCGGCATTGCCGTTGTACATCTTCCTCACCCACTCGGGGCTGCAATTGCGCCAGTCGCCCTGGACGTGCTTGAGCGAGTGTGCGGGCACGCCGGCGCGCGGCCCGCCCGGCCAGATGGGACTCAAGTAGCGCTTCGCGACATCAAGCTCGTTGAAGAAGCGCTTTCCCACCTGGTTCACGGCGATCAGGTGCTCGTACGAGCTGGTGCCGAGCGTGATGCCGGTGGAGCGGCGGAACGGAAAGGTCGGGTGGCCGGGCAGCATGTCGGTGTAGGTGTCGCGCGTCGCCAGCCGCGGCGGGATGTGGAAGCTCTGGGTGATGCCGAGGTTCTGCTGCATGCCCGCAAGATTGGCGCCGATGCGCATGCCGGCGACAATGCCGCTGCCATCCCCGCCGTTGGGCCCCAGCAGCGCCCAGCCGCTCGACACGAACGCGGGCTCGTTCCACGCGGGATAGAACATGCTGCGCAACTGCGGATTGGCGCTGTGGCCGCCGCTGCCGACGAAAATCGCCCGCCTCGCGCGGATGTTGACGCTGGCGCGGCGCTCGTCGATATTGCCGTTCTGCCACAGGCTCTCAAGCTGCGCCTTGGTGTCCGGACCGAAGCGCGGGCTGTAGCGCGCCTTGATGCCCAGCACGCGTCCGGAGATTTGCTGCTCGCGCACGAGCTCGGTCATCTTGCGGTTGAGCATGAACTGGATGCCCTTCTCCCGCGCGCTGAATTCCAGCCCGCGCGTGAGCGCCGCGCCGTTATAGACCGCGCCGGGCGCGGCCCACTTGGCCGCACTGTCCATGAAGCGCGGCGCGAAGTGGCTCGAACTCTTGCCCTGGATACCCGCATCCTGCCGCGTGACCGTCCCCGCCTTGATGTCGGTCTTGTCGGCGAGCATGAGGAAGGCGGTTGCACGCCGCGCGCGCGAGACGCCGCCCGTCCCGTGCGTGCCCTGGATGCGCGTGAAACGCACGTAGTTATCCATGAGGAACTGCCGCGTGGCGGGACAATTGTCGGCCCAGGCGCGATGCATCTCGCGGTCGTTGTAGCGGTAGGGTGCGTTGCCGCCCAGATCGAGCACCGACCAGTCGGTGATGTCGCGGAACAGGAAATCAGTGTCCTCTTTCATGTCCTCCGGCTTGTGCAGCGGCGCAACCTTGAGGAATCCCTCCTTGTCGCCCTGGCCGGCGATGTCGCGCAACTGGCACGGATCGCCGCCGCCGAACGAGACCTGGGCGCCGCTGTGCAGCATCTTGCCGCCAACATCGAAGTTCTGTTCGATCACGAGCACGGTGTGCCCTGCATCGCGCGCGCGGATCGCGCAAGGCAATCCTGAAGCTCCCGATCCTATGACGACAACATCCACCTCGTAATCCCACTTGATGCCGTCGGCGCTTGTGCCTTGCGCGGAAGGAATGCCGGCGCAAGCGCCAAGAGCCGCCGTGCCTACACTGGCGGCCACACCCTGCTTGATGAAATCCCGCCGGCTGACCGATGTGCTCTCCTGACTCTCGTTGGAATTGCGCGTTTCGGGCTTGTTGTCTCGCTTCTTGGCCATGTCACCCCCCCTGGTTACGGTTCAAGCGCTGCTCGTTACCCGGTAAACAGCCCGGGCGAGATACTAGTACATTAACACATAACGATATATGTTTTATACTGCCGCATACCCACCCCAAGATGAGGAGTTGGCCATGCGACAGACCGAATTGCACCTTACTGCCAAGGATCGTGAGTTGATTGAATCATACCGAACGAAGGGCTTGCGCAATGTGCGTGAAGTCAATCGGGCGCATATTCTTTCTGCGCTTGACCGAGGCGTTGCGCAGGCCGATATCATGGCCGTTCTCGGCGTCGGGCCGATGGTCATCTGGCGCACGCGAGCCGCATACCTTGAGGGTGGCGCGCAATACGCGCTGCACGATGTTGCACGCCCCGGCAAGCCTCGCCAGTATGATACCGACGCCGAGGCACAAGTATCCGCCTTGGCGTGCTCGGCACCTCCGAAAGGAGCCAAGCATTGGACGTTGGTATTGCTGGAGCAGGCTGCACAAGCGCAGGCAGGAATCGGCCCTATCAGCCGCGAGACCGTGCGCCGGCTGCTAAAAAAAACTGCCTCAAACCGTGGCGCAAGCTGATGTGGTGCATCGGCAAACTGACGACGGAGTATCGGCAGCGCATGTACGGCTTGCTCGATCTGTATGCCCTGCCGTTGCGTCCACAGGAACCCGTTGTTTGTCTGGACGAGAAGAGTAAGCAATTGATAGAGCAATCCCGCGTTCCTTTGCCCATGCGCGCCGGAATGCCGAGGCGGCAGGATTACGAATACGTGCGCGCCGGCACGTGCAATCTGTTCGTGGCGGTGGAACCCAAGGGTGGGCGGCGCACGGTCTTGGTAACCGACCGTAGGGCCAAGGTCGATTTCGTCGCTTTCGTCCAATATCTGCTCGAACATGTCTATGCCACGGCGCGCCGCGTCCGTCTGGTCATGGACAACCTCAATACCCATTTTCGCAAGTGCTTCGAAGAGGTGCTGGGCGTTAAGCAGGCGAAGGCACTTCTGCGCCGCGTTGTCTTTCACTACACCCCGAAACACGCCAGTTGGCTGAACATGGCTGAAATAGAAATCGGCATCCTGGATCGTCAGTGCCTTGACCGGCGCTTGCCGAACCGTGATGCAATCGTGGCCGAGGTAGACGCTTGGCAGTTGCGCCGCAACGCGGATCAGCGCGGCATCGCGTGGTCGTTTACGCGGCAGGATGCCGATGCGAAATTAGCAAAACACTATATATCGTAATTAATGTGTTGTTGTACTAGTAGTCACTGGCATTAGGTGTTGGCATTGCAACTTCAAATATTATTTTTCGCCAAACGGGACATTATCCGCAACCCGTCGAATCGTCAATCGCGTCCACTTGAATTTTGCCGTTACTCCATATGATGTCAATCTCGAACACGCTCTTGAGCAGCCGCACTTGTGGCAGAATTCATCCCTCCTGCCGCGCCGGTGTACAGTGATGGCGAGCGGCAATAAAAATCTTCAATCCTGGAATCCGCTTGGACTTTCAACTACCCGAAGAATTGCGCATGATGCGCGAGACCGCCGCGCGCTTCACCAAGCGCGAGCTGATTCCGCACGAGCCGCTGGTGATCCGGCGCGAGGCCGAGCGCGGCTTCACCGATAACCCGCTATTGCCGTCGGAACTTGAAAAAGAAATACTCGCCAAGGCCAAAGCCGCGGGCCTCACGTGCATTGAGGTGCCGGAGGAATACGGCGGGCTGGGCTTAAGCATTCTCGCCAAGACCATCGTCGTCGAACAACTAAAACACAGCATTTTGTTTCCGTTCGGCTTTGCGCCGAATTTCCCCGATGTGTTCATGTTGCTGGAGTCGTGCAAGGGTGCGCAGATCGAAAAGTATCTGAAGCCCTTCCTGCGCGGCGAAACGCAGTCGTGCATCGCCATCACCGAGCCGGGCGCGGGCGCGGATGTGTCGGGCATCAAGATGCGCGCCGAGCGTCGTGGTGACAAATGGGTGTTGAATGGCGCGAAGACGTTTATCACCCACGCGCGCTACGCCGATTTCATGATCGTGGTCACCGTCACCGACCCGGCCAAGGGCACGCGCGGCGGCATGACGACCTTTTTGCTCGACCGCAACCAGCCCGGCATCAGCGTGCCCAGCGGCTACCCGATGATCGGCGAGTACCAGCCGTATGCGGTGCACTTCGATAACGTCGAGGCGACCGACGAACAGGTGCTGGGCGAAGTCGGGCAGGCATTCGCGCCGCTGCAAGGCCGGCTCGGCCTGCGGCGTCTGGAAATCGCCGCCACCTGCGTCGGCCTTGCCACACGCTGCCTCAAGATGATGATTGAGCAGGCCAATGCGCGCAGCACCTTCGGCGCGCCGCTCGCCGAGCGCCAGGCCGTGCAGTGGTGGATCGCCGACAGCTACCGCGAAATCGAAATGACGCGGCTCGCGATGTACAAACTGGCATGGGACATCGACAACAAGAACGACGTGCGCCGCGACGCCTCCAACGTAAAAGTGCAGTCCACCGAAATGGTCGCGGCGGTGGTGGATCGCGCGATGCAGCTCTTCGGCGGCATGGGCATGTCAAAAGAACTGCCGCTCGAATTCATCTCGCGCGTGGTGCGCATCTACCGCATCGTAGAAGGCCCGAGCGAGATTCACCGCTGGGTAGTAGCACGCGACCTGCTGAAGAACGGATTACCCTGGTAACACCTAACCCCCACCGCCTCACGCCTCACGCCTCACGAAAATGATTTACATGGTCGAACAAACGTTCTCGATGCCGAAGCTGGAAGCCGACTGGAACGTCTGGTACATGGCCAACCTTGATGTGCTGATGGCGGTGCCGGGCTTTAAATCCGGTCAGCGTTTTCAGGTCATCGGTGCCAAGCCTTCGGAATATCTCGCGATGTACACCATCGCATCGGCGGATGTGTTCGACAGCGCCATCTACAAAAATTCCGGCGGCGGCGGCACGGCGAGCCAGCGTTTTCGCCCCGCGTATCAAGTGTGGAAACGCAATCTGCTTGATCTGGAAACCGCGCCTGAAGTTGCGATGGATCAATGCCTGCTTGTGCTCGATGCGCCGCAGCCCGCCGCTGTTGGCAACATCGCTTTCACCTGGATGCAAACCGTGGGCTTGCACAAAACAACGCCGTGGCGCGGCATCGCGGTTGTCGCCGCAAACGCATTGCCTGATCTGAACAACAAAAGCGGCATGCGCGTGCTGCACCCGATGACTCTGCAGCACCACGGCACCTATAATTCATAAGTAATTGTTTTTAAAGGGTTTTTGTAGAATGGATCTGGGCATCAAAGGCAAGACTGCCATCGTCACCGCGTGCAGCGGCGGGCTGGGTGAAGCCGCGGCGCGCGCGCTGGCGGCCGAGGGTGTGAACCTCGCCATGGTCGCGCGCTCCGCCGACGTACTGCGCGCGAAGGCAGCGGAGATCGCAAAGCAAAATGGCGTGCGCGTGTTGCCCATCGTCGGCGACATGCGCAGCACTGCCGACGTAGATCGCCTCATCACTGAAACGCAACGCGAATTTGGCGGAATCGATATCCTCGCTCTGAACACCGGCCGCCCGCCAGTGCCGATGCGCGAAGTGCTCGACGAAGACGACGAAGAACGCTGGCGCGAAGCCTACGAAACGCAGTTGTGGGGGGCGATACTGGTGGTGCGCAAAGTGGCGCCCATCATGATCGCGCGCGGCTGGGGCCGCATCATCGGCATCACGTCCGCGTCGGTCAAACAGCCGATGACCAAACACGGCTTGTCCACGGTGTTCCGCGCGGGGCTGACGGGTTATCTCAAGCACCTCGCCAACGAAATCGCCGCCAAGGGCGTCACCGTCAACACGATCTGCCCCGCCTCCATCGGCACCGAAGCGATGGAAAAAAGTTACGACCTAGCGGTGCGCGCGCAACAAGTGCCCATGCGCCGCATCGGCCGTCCGGAAGAATTCGGCGCCATGGTTGCATTCTTCGCCTCGCAACACGCGGGGTTTACCACGGGTGCCGCCATTCAGGTTGATGGCGGCATGGTATTGGCAATGAGTTAATCACAGGAGAGCAGCCATGTCCGCACCATCGCAACAAATGCTTGATTACGTAACCTCACTCACCGAGGCCGACTTGACGCCGCGGATCACGCAAGGCGCGATCGGCGCGCTGCTCGACAACCTTGGCTGCGGGCTTTACGGCGCACGCCAGCCGTGGGGCGCGATACTGTCTGAGTTCGTCACCGGCGAGGGCGCGCGCGGGCGTGCGACGCTTTATGGCTCGCGCGAGCCGGTGTCGCCGGTGCGCGCGGCATTCGCCAACGGCACGGCCACGCACGGTTTCGAACTAGACGACATCATCCTCGGCGCACTGGCGCATCCGGGCGCGGTGGTGGTGCCCGCGGCGCTGGCCGCGGCGGAGCAATACCGTGCATCGGGTTCGCGCCTGCTGCTGGGCATCGTCGCGGGCTACGAAGTGATGGCGCGTGTAGCCGCCGCGCTAGGCTCCGATCACAACAATCGCGGCTTTCACACCACCAGTGTCGCCGGGCCGGTGGCCTCCACCGTGGCGGCGGGCATCGTCATGGGCCTCAAAATGGAGACCTTGCAAAACGCCATCGGCATCGCCTGCTCCAGCGCCAGTGGCATCAAGGCCTTCACGCAGGGTACCGGCGGCATGGTCAAGCGCACGCACGCGGGCCGTGCATCGGAAGCCGGCGTGCTCGCCTGCGAACTCGCGTCACGCGGCTTCAGCGGCCCGCTGCAGGCCATCGACGGCAAGTTCGGTTTGCTTGAGGTCTTCGGCGGCAACGACGTGCATCTCGAATGCCTCACGCAGATGCTCGAAGGCGTGCCCGCGATCACACGCATCTGGGTGAAAGTCTACCCGTGCTGCGGCTTGATCCACACCACCGCGCACGCACTCGAGAAAATGAAACGCGAACACCGCATCAACCCGGCCGATGTCACGGGCGTGCGCGTGCGCTCGAGCAAACGCGCGGTCATTCAAAATGGCGGACGCGACGCGAGCGACACCATGAGCGCGCAATACAGCATTCCGTTTTGCGCGGGCGTCGCACTCGCCGCCGACGCGCGCGACCCGGCGTCGTTCGCGCCGGAGAATCTCGGCAACCGCGAAGTGCATCGCATCGCCGACGCGACGCAACTAGAAGTCGATGCTGGAATGGAGGCGCTCTACCCCGCGCACTTCGCCGCGCACGTCGATGTCGAGCTCAAGGACGGACGCAAATTCACCGAGAGCGTGATCGATGCGCACGGCACGCCCGCCGATCCGGTGACGCTTGCGGACCTCGAACGAAAATTTCGCGGCATGGCGGCGGCGTGCATGACGAAATCCGCGATCGACGATGTGATCATCTCGGTGCGTGCGCTGCCGGCGGCGGGCAATGTCGAAGCCTTGTCGCATGCCTTGCGCGCGGTGACGCCGCCGGTGGTGGCCGCCTCCATTGCCGCATAAAAATACCTTTATAAACAAATACTTAAAATACACCTACATGTTGAGTGGAAAACTGATTCGTTCAATCGCTCTCGCCTGCGCGGGCGCAAGCACCGTGCACGCGCAATCACTGGCGACATTTCCGTCGAAACCCGCGCGCATCATCGTGCCGTTCGCACCCGGCGGCGGCACCGACTTGATGGGCCGCACGCTGGCGCAGAAGCTTTCAGAGATGTGGGGCGCGCAAGTGCTGGTGGATAACCGCCCTGGCGGCGGCACGGTCATCGGCTCCGATCTCGTCGCCAAGGCCGCGCCCGATGGCCACACCCTGCTGCTCACCGCCAACACGCACTCCACCAATCCGGCGCTGCACGCGAAGCTGCCGTACGACACGCTGCGTGATTTCGCGGGCATCACGCAGTTGGCATCGTCGCCGATGCTGGTCGCCGTGCATCCTTCGTTGCCGGTGCGCTCGATCAAGGAACTGATCGCGCTCGCGCGCGAGCGGCCGGGGCAGTTGAGCTTTTCCACTTCCGGCAACGCCGGCCCGCAGCATCTCGCGGGTGAGCTTTTCAAGACCACGGCAGGCGTTCAGATGACGCACATTCCGTACAAAGGCAGCGCGCCGGCGATCACCGATCTCATCGCGGGCCATGTGCAGCTTACCTTTGGCAGCACCTTC
This sequence comes from Bordetella parapertussis, assembly GCA_945901405.1. Taxonomy (GTDB): domain Bacteria; phylum Pseudomonadota; class Gammaproteobacteria; order Burkholderiales; family SG8-41; genus CAMDLH01. The sequence continues at coordinate 23,698 of CAMDLH010000049.1, forward strand.
AACGTCGTGCCACAGGTAAAAGGCGGCCGCCTGCGCGCACTCGCCGTCACCACAGCAAAACGCGCGGCCCAGTTGCCCGAATTGCCCACCGTCGCCGAAGCCGGCGTGCCGGGTTACGAAGCGACGACGTGGTACGGCCTCTTCACCACCGGCGGCACGCCGCGCAACATCGTCGCCAGACTGAATACCGATGTGGTGCGCGTGCTAAAGATGCTCGACGTGATTGACCGTCTGACGCGCGACGGCTCCGACGCCGTGGGCAGCGAGCCGGCGGCCATCGACGCGCACGTGCGCGGCGAAATCGAAAAAGTGCGCCGCATCGTCAAGGCAGCGGGCATGCGGCTGGATTGATTGTTGCGTCGAACATCAACACCTTTTTTGACACGGATTTACGCAGATTCGCGCGGATAACACCTGACTCGCGATCCAATCTGCGTTCATCTGCGTAAATCTGCGTCAAAATGAACTTTGTTTCGTGAGGTAACCCATGACCGGCCAGCAGCAAATCGACGTACTCATCATCGGCGGCGGCATCGCCGGACTCACTGCCGCCAACCGCGCGGCACAACTCGGCTTGCGCGCGCTGGTGCTCGAACAAGGCAGCGCCGACAAATACCTGTGCAACACGCGCTACACCGGCGGCACGCTGCATGTGTGCATGCGCGAGATCATGGAAGAACCCGCCGCGCTGACAAAAGCCATTGTCGAATCAAGCAATGGTTTTGTCAGCGAACTACTCGCCTCCACCATCGCCACCGAGGGCCGCCGCGTCGTAAATTGGCTGCAAGGCGAAGGCATGCGCTTCATGAAGGCGAGCGGCGCCGCGTATCACAAATGGGTGCTGGCGCCACCGGGGCGCAGCCGCCCAGGGCTGGATTGGGAAGGCCGCGCCGGCGACGTGCTGCTGCGCACGCTAGGCGAAAATCTCGCCAAGCGCGGCGGTTCGATTCAGCGCGGCATGCGCGTGCAATCGCTGATTGTTGAAGACGGCCGTTGTTGCGGCGTGATTGCAAACGGCCCCAACGGTGAAACGCGTTTGACAGCACGCGCCGTGGTCATCGCCGACGGCGGCTTTCAGGGCAACGCCGATCTCGTGCGCCAATACATCTGCAAGCAGCCCGAACGCATCAAGCAGCGCGGCGCGGGCACCGGAGTCGGTGACGGCCTGCGCATGGCGTCCGCCGCAGGCGCGAAGCTCATGGGCATGGATCGTTTCTACGGCCATCTCCTTTCGCGCGATGCGCTCACCAACGATCAACTGTGGCCCTATCCCTATCTCGACACGCTGGCCACGGCGGGCATCATCGTCGGCCCCGATGGCACGCGTTTTGTCGACGAGGGGCGTGGCGGCGTCTACATCGCCAATGCCATTACCAAACTTGCCGATCCGCTGTCGACATTCGTCGTGTTCGACCAAACCATCTGGGAAGGCCCCGGCCGCAACGGCCTCATCGCGCCCAATCCGCATCTGCCCGGCGTGGGCGGTACGATGTTGAGGGCCGATAGCCTCGACGCACTCGCGCAGGCTATGGGTGTGCCCGCCGCCGCGCTCACGCAAAGCGTGCAGGCCTACAACGCAGCATGCGCAGGCAACGCGTTATTGAATATGTCACCACCGCGCCGCGCCACCGAGAAATACAAACCATTCCCTGTCGCCAAAGCGCCCTACTACGCAGCCCCCCTGTGCACCGGCATCACCTACACCATGGGCGGCATCGCCATCAATGAACACGCACAGGCGCTGCGCGAAGATGGATCGATCATCGCCGGGCTTTACGCCGCGGGCGCCGCCACCGGCGGTCTCGAAGGCGGGCCGGAGGTCGAATACACCGGCGGGCTGGTGAAGGGCGGTGTCACGGGGCTGCGCGCGGCAGAGCATATTGCGCAGGCGCGAGTTGGATAACAATCCGTAGGGCGGGAGACATCCCGCCTTCCGCGATTACCATTGGTGGCGGGATGGCTCCCGCCCTACAACCCCGTGATTTCAATGCATTGGACTACGCCCTCGTTCAGTTAGAATCGTGCTCGCGGACGAAGACAGCGTGATAAAAACGTGAACCGTCTTGCATTTCGTCGCGCCACAATAGCCGGAGGAGATCATGTTTTCAAAACGGTTCCGTGCGTTGATTGGTTTCATCGCGGCCCTGCTGCCTGCCGCCGCGCTGGCGCAAACCGCCGCGAAACCAGCGGACGCCTACCCCAACAAGCCGATCCGCCTGATCGTGCCTTTCGCGCCCGGCGGCACCAACGATCTGCTGGCGCGCATGGTCGCCACGCATCTGAGTCAAACGTGGGGCGAGAGTGTGATCGTGGATAACCGCACGGGTGCTGAAGGGATTATCGGCACCGACATCGCGTTGAAAGCGCGGCCCGATGGTTACACGCTGCTGCTGGTGTCCTCGGCCTATGTGATGAACCCCGCCGTGCGCAAGCTGCCGTACGACTCGCTCAAGGCACTGGATTTTGTCGCCAAGCTGGGCGCGAGTTATCTCATCCTGAGCGTCAACCCTTCGATGCCGGTCAACTCGGTGAAGGACTTGCTGGCCGTGGCGAAGGCCAAGCCCGGCGCGCTGGTGCTGTCGAGCTCCGGCGGCTTCATGCATTTTGCCTCGGCGCTGTTCGCGAGCCTTTCCAAGCACGATTTCAACATTGTGCTCTACAAGGGCGGCTTTCCCGCGATGATCGATGTCATCGGCGGGCAGGCGCACGCGAATTTTGCCGTCAGCGTGCCGGCGATTCCGCACCTACGTTCCGGTAAATTGAAGGGGCTGGCCGTCGGCACGCTGAAACGCGCGGAGTTGCTGCCCGATCTGCCCACGCTCGACGAAGCGGGCGTGCAAGGCTACGACGCATCGAACTGGTATGCCATCGCGGCGCCGGCCGGCACGCCGCGTGTTATCGTGATGAAGCTGCACGAGGAGATCGTGCGCTACCTCGGCAACCCGGAAGTCAACAAACAGTTCACCGGCATGGGCGGTATCGTCGATTTGAAGTCACCCGAAGAAATGCGCAAGATGATCCCAGCCGAAATCGCGAAATGGACGAAAGTGGCCATCGATACGCGCATGCCGCGCGACGTTAATTAATCGAAAATAAGCAAAAAGGCACGCAATGACAAAATCCGGCTGGCTCCTCGCCCCCATGCTCGCATGCGGCATGCTCGCTCCCGCCGCCCATGCGCAGACCGCGTGGCCCGAACGCCCGATCCGCCTCATCATGCCGTTTCCGCCCGGCGGCGCGACTGATGCCAATGCGCGCGCGATTGCGAAGGAGATGGAGCCTTTTCTCGGCCAGACGATCGTGGTCGATAATCGCGGTGGGGCCAACGGCCTCATCGGCGCGGACATCGTGGCGAAGGCCGTGCCCAACGGCTACACGCTGATGCATATCTCGGTGGCCTTCGCCATCAATGCCAGCACGTACAAAAAGCTACCTTACGACACCGTGCGCGATTTCACCCCCATCACCAATCCGCTCGTTGGGCAAGGTGCGGCGGTCGTGGTGCACCCGTCGGTGGCCGCGCGCTCGATCACCGAGTTGATCGCGCTGGCGAAAACGCAGAAGCTCTCATTCAGCTCGCCGGGCGTGGGCAACGTGCTGCACTTGATCGCCGAAGCATTCAACGCGCGCGCCGGCATCCAGATGCTGCATGTGCCGTACAAGGGCGCGGGGCCGTCGATGATCGCGCTGGCGGGCGCCGAAGTGCAAATGTCGGTGGTGCCGCCGATAGTTGGCATACCGCATTTCAAGGCGGAACGTCTGCGCCCGCTCGCCTACAGCGGCGCGAAGCGCCTGGGCGCGCTGCCCGATGTGCCCACGATCTCCGAAGCGGGCCTGACGGGATTTTCACTCGACACCGGCTGGCATGCGTGGTTCGGCCCGGCGAAAATGCCCGAGGCCATCGTCAACCGCGTTCACGACGCAGTCCACAAGGCCGTGAACACACCCAAGGTGCGCGACTACCTGCTGTCGGGCGGCTACTCTCCCGTCGCCGACGCGCCAGCGGTGTTCCAGAAAAACTTTCCGAACGACATCAAGCGCTGGGGCGAGATCGCGCGCATCGCGAAGATCACGCCGGAGTAACCCGCGTTTTCGACGCTGCGCATGCCATGCAAAACCCCTGAATTATCAATGACTTATGAACACCTCACTAGTGCCGGTGGTTTAGGTGGAACCTTTGCGCAATAATGTGCCTCAAAGCCCGCGCCATGACGGGTACTCGTTAACCTCTAGTTGCAAGGAGTAACCAAGGCCGGGTTCGGATTTTTGATGCACGGACACGGCAAAAATCTTCGACAGTATTTCAACAACCAGTACAAGGAGGATGCAATGCACCACTCAGCAAAGTTGGCCACAGGTTTGCTTCTTACTTTTGTAGTGTCCGGCGTACAGGCGCAAGTAGCTAATTATCCTAATCGCCCTGTACGATTTGTCGCACCGTTCGTCGCCGGCGGCCCCAGCGACATTCTGTCACGCATGATGGCGGCGAAACTCGCCGACGCGCTGGGCCAGCAGTTCATCGTCGACAACCGCGGCAGCGCCGGAGGCATCGTCGGCTTTGAAATCGGCGCCAAGGCCGCGCCCGACGGTTACACCATCATGCTGGCCGCGAACAGCGGCATCACCGTCAATCCGCACGTCTACAAAAAGCTGCCGTACGATCCCGAGCGCGATTACATGCCGATCACGCAGTTGACCAGCGGCGGCAACGTCATGGTGGTGCATCCTTCCGTGCCCGCAAAATCGGTGGCCGATTTCATCGCGCTGGCGAAATCACAGCCCGGCAAACTGAACTACGCCACTACCGGCACCGGCAACGTGCTGGGCATCGCCAACTTTACCAGATTGGCGAATATCACGATGACGCCCATCGCCTACAAGGGCACGGGCCAGGCCGTCATTGACTTGATCGGCGGTCACGTGCAGATGTTCATGATGAACCCGCTGGTGGCCATCCCCCACGTGAAATCCGGCAAGCTGCGCGGCTTGGGCGTCACCTCCCTGGAGCGCAACCCGGCGCTGCCCGACATGCCGACCGTTCACGAATCCGGCTTGCCGAACTTCAAGTACCTCACCTGGCACAGCATATTGGCGCCTGCTGCGACACCCAGACCCATCATCAATAAGCTGAACGCGGAGCTGGTCAAGGCGCTTAACGCGCCCGACGTCAAACAGAAGATCACGGGCGAAGGCTTGACCGTCGTAGGCAACCAGCCGGAAGACGTGATCAAGCTGATACGCGCTGAATCGAAGGAAATGGCAGAACTGGTGAAGGCGATTAACTTCCAGAAGCTGTAGTTTACAAGTGGGCTGGGCGCGCAGCGCAGCGCGCCCAGACTCACGCCCCCGGCTTGGCCATCTCCTCGCGGTAAACCTCGTTCGCGTAACGCGTGGCCGAACGCAGCGCGGGCGCGCCGGAATAAACACCGGCATGTTTCAACACCGCGCGGATTTCCTCCCATGAACAGCCGTTGTTGCGCGCGCCGCGCACATGCGTTTTCAGTTCTTCCGAGCAATGCTGGGTGGTGAGCATGGCGATGTTGAGCATGCTGCGCACCTTGCGTGGAATGGTCGGATCGCTCCAGATTTCACCCCATACATATTGCGTGGTGAAGTCGCGTAGCGGCTGCGAGAATGGCGTCTCGCTGTTGCGCACGCGCTCTTCGTACTCCGGCCCGTTCATTTCGGCGCGCGTGCGTTTGCCGCGCTGGATCATTTCTTCGTCGCTCATGGTTGCGCTCCCTTGTTTCGGTTGTGATTGATACTGCTATTCCGGCGCGATACCGGCAGCCTTGATAACCTTGGCCCAGCGCGCGGTGTCTTCACGAATCATGGCGTCGAACTCCGCCGGCGTGGAAAACGCCGGGTCCGAGCCGGTGTCGGTGATGCGTTTCATGATTTCCAGTTGGCGCAGAATGCGATCCACGGTTGTGTGCAGCTTGGCGAGCGTATCTTTCGGCGTCGCCGCCGGCGCCAGCAGCCCGTACCACTGGCGCACCTCGAAGCCCGGCACGCCGGATTCGATAACGGTGGGTACATGTGGCAACAGCGGATGCCGCTCGCGCGTGCCCATCGCCAGCGGGCGCACGCGATTCGCTTTTACATGCTGCAAGATCGGCGGCAACACGATGAACAGCATATCGGCCTCGCCGCTCAACACCGCGGTCACCGCGGGCGCGCCGCCCTTGTAGGGCACATGCATGAACCGAGCGCCTGTCATCAGCCGGAACAACTCGGCCGACATGTGGCCCATGCTGCCGGTGCCGGACGACGAATAGTTCAGCTTGCCGGGATGGGCCTTGGCGAATGCAATGAATGCGGACACCGAATTCACTGGCACGGAAGGATGCACCGCGAGCAGGTTCGGATTTTTCGCGACCACGCTGATCGGCGCGAAATCGCGCGCCGGATCGAACGCCAGTTTGCGATACAAATTCACGTTCATCGACTGCGTACCCATCGAACCCATGAACAGCGTGTGCCCGTCGGGCTTGGATTTGGCGACAATCTCGGCCGCGATGTTGCCGCCCGCGCCCGCGCGATTGTCGATCACCACCGGCCGCCCCCATGCTTCGACCAGTCTCTCCGCAACGATGCGCGTGAGCATATCCGCCGCGCCACCGGGCGCGAACGGCACCACGATGCGTATGGCGCCTGTTGGGTAATCCTGTGCGAACACCGGCGATGCGCTCAGTAACGCGCCGGCAAGCAAAATAGCCAGTCTGGACATCGTTATCGTTCGAGCGGCAACCGCACCCTCTCGCCGCTGGTCTCGGAGCGCTCGATGGCAAGCGAGATTTCGAGATTGCGCCGCGCATCAGCCGCTGTCGCCAGCACGCAAGGGCGGCCCGTGGTGAGATGGTCAAGCCACGCGCGCGTCTCGGAGGCGAGCGGCCCCCAGAAATCACCCATCGCCCAACTGCCCGGCGTGGAGCTGCCGAGAAACACCATGTTGGCTTCCTGTCCGGCCAAATGCACATGCGGCACGCCGCGCTCGGAGTACATGATCTCGTCGGTGTTGTCGCCGTCGATCAGCAACACGCCTTCGCTGCCGAGCAGTTCAACGCGGCTACTGAGGCCGCGCGACGGATATTTCTCCGGCAGGCCGTAGTAGATGCCGGCGCTGATCGCCGCGCCATCCGCGCAGGTGAGGATCGCCCATGTGAGCTCGTGCACATTGTCGCTCACGCCATCCTGCCGCCCCGAGCTGTGGCCGCGCGCGTACACATCCACCACCGGATTGCCTTCGAGAAACCAGCACATGAGATCGATGTAATAGGTGAGCGAAGTCACCACCGGCGTTTCGACGATGGCCCGGCCGCGCTTGCCACGCGCCTGCGAGCGCAGGTTGTAGGCGCGCGCGTGGCCGCCGACGATTTTGCCCAGCCGCCCCTGCGACACCTGCTCCTTGGCACGCAAATAACGCTCCTTGTAGCGGCGGCTGTAGCCGAACCGCACGTTGCCTGAGTAGCGCTCGATGGCATCCATGATCTGATTGGCGTCATCGAGCGCGAGGCCTATCGGCTTCTCGCACAACACGGCCTTACCCGCCTCGATCGCCTGCAACACCGGCTCAAGGTGCGCGTAGTTGGGCGTGGAGACAATCACCGCATCCACTTCCGGATGCATGATCGCCTCGCGATTGCTGCCCGAGTGAAACTGCGCGCCGGTTTTCCCGGCGACGGACTTCGCGCGCGCGGCATCATTGTCCGCGCACGCCACGAAGCGCACACCCGGATGATTCGCCGCCAGTTGCGCGCGCAATTCACCCATGCGGCCGGACCCTATGATGGCAACACCAATTTCTTTTTCGCGCATTTTTTCTCTCTTAAAGTCGGGCTTGGATCAAACGAGGTTTACCAGCTTCTCGATGTAGGCATGCAGGTCTTCACGCGTTGCAACGGCGCGCCCGCCGCGCGCCTGCAACTCCGGACCTTCGAGCTCGATTTGCAGCGAATCCATGAAACGATTCATCAGGCCACGAAACGCCGCTACCGTCGTCAACTCGACGATCTCGGTGCTGTCGAAATATTTTGCAAGCTGATTAAATGCGTCGCCGTCGTAACGCGCCTTGTTCCACGTCACCAGTTCGGCCCAGCGAATTACGGCTTTCTCGCGATCTCCCAACAGCGGGCTTTCGAGATAGTTGTCGGCACTCAGCGCATCAAGTTGCTCCTCGCTCCAACCTGTCGTTCGCCCAACCAGGCGATTGTGTTTTATTCAATACTTGCACTCGTTCAAGGCAGAAACCTTGATCATCGCCAGCGCGCGCGTCTTGCTGTCGAGCTTGCAGCCCAGGCCATCCTTCTGCAACACGGCCTGCAACGGCAGCAAAAATTTCAAGATCGCCGGCGAATGCGCAAACACCCGCATCGAATTGGCGACGCGGCCGTTGAAACTGTTCGCCGCATCAAACGCGGCGCGCACTTCCGGCGGCGCGCCTTCATCCTGAACCAGGGGTACTCGGGGCATTTTACGTTCCTCTTAATTCGTATAAATAATTAATAAAATCAATTAGTTACATATATCATGCTTCATTCCATCGAATCGCAACAGGCTTAATTTTTTCTTGCCGCGCCCACTCCACCAACTCACGCTTGAGTATCTTGCCGCTCGCGGTCAGCGGAAGCGCGTCGAGCGCAATGAAATATTCGGGCATGTCGTATCTCGACAAGCCACGCGCACCGAGATGTGACAGCAAGTCTTGCGGTTCTACTTTACATCCGTCATTCAGCACCACGGCGAGACACACTTTTTCGCCGAGGCGCGCATCGGCAACGGCGAACGCAGCGGCCTTCTGCACCGCCGGATGGCTGCGCGCGTAATCCTCGATCTGCGCCGGATGGATGTTGCGCCCGCCGCGAATGATGATGTCTTTCTTGCGTCCGACGATGCGCAAGCGCCCCGCCGCATCGAGGCTGCCCAGATCGCCGCTCATGAACCAGCCGTCGCTGTTGAACGACTGTTCGGTGGCCGTCTGATTGTTAAAGTAGCCCAGCATCAGGCACGCGCCGCGGCTGCCGATTTCGCCGGCTTCACCGATGGCCAATTCTTCATCGACGTTGTCCGGGTTGCAGATTTTTACTTCGTAACCGGCGCACGCGGCGCCACAGGTCTCCTCGATGGTTTGTTCATCGTCATCGGGCAGCGTGTATTGATGCGCGCCGTTCTCAGTCATGCCGTAAACGTTTTGCGGCGTGATGCCCATGCCGCGAAGCTCACGCACCGTCTCGCGCGGAATCGCGGCGCCGCCCATGTAAAAAATCTTCACCGAGCCCAACGCGTTGGCACCGCGCCTGCGTGATTCCGCGAGCAGATCGATGGCATGCGTGGGCACGCCCATCACGTAGGTGGCGCCGGTTTCGATGATCCAGTCAAGCGGCTTCCTGCCCGGCGGAATGTCGTTCACCACCAGTTCAAATCCCGAGACCAGCGATTGCGCCATGGCAATGGTGCCTATGGCGTGCGTCAACGGACTCATGCTGTAGAGCACGATGTCCTCGTGATGCCGCCAGTCGCGCGCCATCGCACGCGCGTTCGCGAGCAGCGTGTTGTCCGAATGCATCACACCCTTGGGTTCGCCCGTGGTACCGGAGGTGAACGCGAGCAGCACGATCTTGTCCGGGTCTTCACAAGGCGGCGGCAATCCGCGAGCGCCGCCCGCGCAACGCGGCATACCCGCCTCGGCAACCGGCTGCACGCTGTAGACGCGGCGCATCGACTGCACTTCGTACGCGCGCGCCACGATGTCGCTGCGCGCGGCATCGGCGCCAAAGCCCGGCTGCGCGAACAGCACGCGGCTGTCGATGCGACTTAACAACCCGCACACCTCGGCAACGGTGTAAGTCTGATGCAGCGACGGGTTGCACACATAAGCCATGCGCGAGCACGCAAGCGTGACCGCGATGGTTTCGGCGCGATTGGGCAGCCACACCGAAACGCGGTCGCCGGTTTTAAGACCCGCTTCGCGCAGATCGAGCGCGACCACGTCCACCCAATCCGCCAACTCGCGCCATGTTAGACGGCGCGCGCTATCGCGCAGTGCGTAACGATGCGGGCGCACTTTCGCGTGATGACGAAGCAAGCCGTAGAGTGTGTCGTCGCGCCAGTGGCCGGCGGCGTAATAGGCGCTCGCCCGTCGTGGATCGTGCAGCGTCAGCAGCGCGGACACGATTGCACCCTATCAATGCGCCGCGCGCAACCGCGGCGTCAATGTTTTGTAGAAACGGATGCGCTCATTCGCGCGCGGCGCCAGTTTTGAATATTCATCCGCGCTTAGAGCGGCGATGCCGCGGCTTTGCACGGTGCGGTCGAGACCCACGCAATTCAGTGGATGCAGCTTTGCAGGAAATTGAGCTACTTCATCAGGCGCCAAATCGACCACCGCGAGATACTGATCCGGCTTCACGTCCGGCATCTGCAGAATGCCATCGAACACATTTCGATCCCAGTTGATCATCAGCGGCGCCCACGCGCCCGGCGAACCGCGCCCGCCGCGTTGCTTGTAAGGCGCACTCTCAAAAACATCAGGTGACGTGACGCTATACGCAGCAAGATACGGCGCGCGGCACGGCGCGATGCTTTCAAAGCGTTGCGCGGTGGAAAACCCCGGCACGGAAAGCAGCAGGTCGAGATGCGTTGAATACCACTGGTTCCACTCCGCTTCGCGCGCGGGCTGGGAAAAGGCGAGTTCTACGAAATAGATCATGGTTCAAAAAATTCCAGTTATTCGACGCAGATACACGCAGATTGACGCAGATGAACAACCACCCCGTCGTTCCAGCGCAGGCTGGAACCCAGGTTGTAACTTGGCCCGAAGGGCCTGATTAGATGCTACGCATTTGTTTACGACCTGGATTCCGGCCTTCACCGGAATGACGGTGTTGGGGGTTAATCCGTTTTTATCTGCGTCCATCTGCGTCAAAAAGATTTTTGCTACTTGCACTACCCGCGCGCCGCCCCGGCAATATGCTCGGCCGCACGATAACCAAACGCAGTCGCCTTCATCAGCCCGCCGAGATAACCAATCTCCGGCCCGCCCTCAAGCCCGCCAGTGGCCGCGCCCGCGGCATAGAGGCCCGTGATCACGCTGCCGTCCTCGCGCAGCACGCGCGCATCGGCGTCGATGGCAAGCCCGCCCATGGTGTAAGTGATGCCCGCACAGATGGGCACGGCGTAGAACGGCGCTTTTGCGATCGGAAACGCGGCATTCGGCTTGGTGGAACGCGGCACGCCAAGTTTGCCGGACGCGCCCGCCTGCAACGCGGCGTTGTATTCGTCTATGGTTGCTTGCAGGGCTTGCGCCGGAACGGAAATTATCGCCGCGAGTGACGCGAGACTCTCGGCCTTATGCACGGTGCCTCCCGCTTTCACCAAATTCGGATTCGCCGGGATGCGCGCGCCGCGGCCAGGGCCGTCCCAGATCGCTTCGTCGAATATAGTGAAACATGCCAATGGATCGGCCGAACGCGCCACCATGTTGGCGAGATAGACGCCGCCCTTGCCTTCGTCGGCGATGCGCTTGCCGCCGCCATCGATGAGGATACCCGCGACGCCGAGTTCATCGAGCTGCGGATAGGGCCATACTTTGTCGTTGGTGAAGGCGTCGCGCGACAGCAAGTGCCCATAGAAGCAATCAAGCCCTGCCGTGCCCGCGCCTATTGCGCGCGCCATGCGCAAACCGTCGCCCATGCCCGTTGCCGCGCCACGCTGCTTCAGTTTCTCCGGCTGGCGTGTGATGTTTTCGCGCACGAGATCAAGGTTTGATTGAAAGCCGCCATCGGCGATGACCACCGCGCGCGATGCGGTGTAGCGTACCGCCGCTCCGTTGCTTTGTGTATCCACGCCGACAACGCGCCCATTTTCCTGCACCAGCGCGGTTACCAGCGTGTCGAGTTTGATCGACGCGCCGCGCTTTTTGAGGTTATCCACCAGCGTGCGCAGCGTGAGATCGGGGCCGCGCCCCTTCCAGTCGATACCAGGCGCCAGCGCGCGCGGCGGCGCGAACACCCACTGCTGCCATACACTGCCCGCGATACGTATGAATTTAGCACCCTCCTCGCGCAGCCAATCCACCGCGACGGGCGCCGTTTTTGCGAATGCCTCGCGCAGCGCGGGCTGCGCATAACCACTGGTCGCATCCTTCATCGCTGCCTCCAACGCCACTTCACCTTCGCGAATATTGTGAAACGCGATATGCAGTATGCCGCCCGAGAAACGCGAGTTGCACAGATATTGCGGGCCGCTGCCTTTTTCCAGCACCACGGCCTTGAGGCCCAGTTGCGCCGCGCGATTGGCCGCCGTCAGCCCCGCGATGCCGCCGCCTACCACCACCACGTCGAAGTTTTCAGTTTGAGTCATGTTCGTTGAACGATTCGTTGATTAACGTGAAGTGTATCCGACAAGCGCCCGCGCGGCACTACCCGGGAGACCGTGAAGCATAATGTGGAAATCACCTCGCGTTGTATCATCACGCCACCAATCAAATCGGGATCACACATGGACTTTGCGCTGAACGAAGAACAACGCGCCTGGCAAATGAAGGCGCGCCAATTCGCCGAGGAAGAAATTCGTCCGCTGTCGCTGGCGCGCGACCGCATCAACGATGCCGCAGGCACGTGGGATTGGGATCTCATCAAAAAAGGTTCGCGCCTCGGGTTTCGCACGCTGGGTGTGCCCAAGGATTGGGGCGGCCCCGGCGCGGATCTGGTGACGCAGGCGCTGGTGATGGCGGAGCTTGCGCGCGGCGACAGCGCGGTATCCAAGGCCTTCAGTCAGAACTGGAAGTGGAGCCAGTTGATTACCGTGATCTGCACCGAGGATCAGAAGGAACGATTTCTGGTTCGTCAGTAGAATCTGTGGGCGAGCTTTGGTTCGGGTAGTTTGCCAAGTACATGATATAGCGAGAGTTCTGCCACTCTGAACGTT
>CAMDLH010000050.1 GCA_945901405.1 Bordetella parapertussis
GCCAAGCTTTTCGGCACGCTTGGCGAGGTGATGCATGACGCGCTGGCGGTAACGTTCCTCGTAGTACTCCTGCCCCTTGTCGGTGTATTCCTCGCCCTTGGTGAGCATTGTATAGATCAGCCGCGCAAGCTTGTGGGCCGCGGCGGTGATCGCCTTGGGTTTATCCATGCGTGAACACATTCGTCTGAAGTAGGCTCCCAATGCCGACTGACTGGGACGTAGCGCCGCGGCGGCTAATCGCAGGGCCTGGGCTGCATGGTTGGCACATCGCTTGGTCTTGCCGCTCATTACCTTGCCCCCGGTGATCTTCGTGCCCGGGCACAAGCCTATACGCTCATGCTGACGTCGAGCACCACGCATGGCGTGGCGCCGGTGCTCTACAAGAAGCTGCCGTACAACGCGATGACGGGCTTCACTCATATCGCGGGTGTGACGATGATGCCGGCCATGTTCGCGATCAATGCCGACGTGCCCGCCAAGACCGTAAAGGAGTTCGTGGCGCTGGCCAAGAACAATCCCGGCAAATACATGTTCAGCTCATCCGGCAATGGCAGCGTGCCGCAGCTCTTCGGCGAGCAGTTGAAGATCATGAGCGGCGCGCCGATTTCGCATGTGCCGTACAAAGGCAGCGGCCCCGCCGTCGTGGATCTGGCGGCGGGCCAAGTGCATATGATGGTAGACGGCCTGCCCTCGCTGATCAGCCAGATCAAAGCGGGCCGCCTGCGCCCAATCGCCGCGATGGACGGCAAGCGCTTTACCTTATTCCCAAATGTGCCTACGATCGCCGAGGCAGGCTTCCCGGGCATGGAGGGCGGCGTGTGGTACGGCTTGTCCGGCCCGGCGGGTATTCTGCAGCCGATCGTCGAGCAACTTGCGAAAGTCACTGCACGCGTCGTAATGAGCACCGATGTACAGGAGCGCCTGGCGACCGTCGGCGGCTATCCGATGCCGCTCGGACCGAAGGAGTACGAGGCGTTCATCTTGAAGGAAAACAAGAAGTGGGGTGATATCGTGCGCGCATCCGGGGCTTCGCCGGACTAGCGTGACGCAACGGCAGCGGGCGCCGGATTTCCGCCAGAGCCGTGGCGGGCTGCCCGCCAGTTGTGATGACAACAAGGATGGCAGCTTGGGCGCGCTTCATTGCCTCGATCTAGTGCATTTTAGGAGAGGGTTGATTGCTGCGCGGGCTAGTGCCGACGGTCGGCTATTTTTTATACTCTACCTTGATCGCGTCGCCAGAAACTCCGACAGCACCCGCGCCGTATGCGAGCGCTTGGGCTGGCGCGCCAGTTCTTGCGGCGTGCCTTGCACGGCGATGCGTCCGCCCGCATCGCCGCCTTCGGGGCCTAGATCGATGACCCAGTCCGCCTCGGCAATCACATCGAGGTTGTGTTCGACGACCACCACGGTGTTGCCGGCGTCGACCAGTCGGTGCAGCACGCGGATCAATTTTTCGACGTCGGCCATGTGCAAGCCTACTGTCGGTTCGTCGAGGACGTAGAGTGTTTTTCGTGAGGCGTTAGGCGTCAGGTGTGAGGCGCGCACCTTGGAGAGTTCTGTTACGAGCTTGATGCGCTGCGCTTCGCCGCCCGATAGCGTGGGGCTTTGCTGGCCCAGTGTGAGATAGCCAAGCCCCACGTCCTGCAATAGCGTCAGTGCGTGATGAATCGATGTGTGCGCGGCGAAAAACTCAACCGCTTCATCGATGTTCATCATCAGCACTTCGCCGATGGATTTGTCCTTGAAACGCACGGCCAGAGTTTCCGCATTGAAGCGCATGCCGCGGCAGGATTCGCACAGCACTTTCACATCCGGCAGAAAACTCATTTCGATTTTGCGCAGGCCCTGACCTTCGCACGATTCGCAGCGCCCGCCGCTGGTGTTGAACGAGAAGCGGCTCGCTGTGTAGCCGCGCATGCGCGCTTCGGAGGTTTCGGCGTAGAGGCGGCGGATGGTGTCCCAGAATCCGACATAGGTTGCGGGGCAGGAACGCGGTGTTTTGCCGATGGGTGTTTGATCGACTTCGAGCGCGCGCGACAAGGAGTCTGTCCCAGCAATGCTTTTGCAACCCATTGTTTTTATTGACTTATTTTTACGAAGGTCAACAATGCGCCGCAGGTTGGCGTAGAGCACATCGCGCGCCAGCGTTGACTTGCCTGAACCTGAAACGCCGGTGACGGCGATCAAACGCGCAAGCGGTAAGCGCACGTTGATCGATTTCAGGTTGTGCAGATTCGCGCCGCTGATGGCGAGCGCATCGCCGCGTGCCGTCACGGCGCGCGGCGTGTGCAATGGATGCATCAGCGGCTTCGCGAGAAATTTGCCCGTCAGCGATTTTGGATTACGCATGAGTTCGCGCGCGGTGCCGACCGCGATCACTTCGCCGCCGAGTTTGCCGGCGCCTGGGCCGAGGTCGATCACGTGTGCCGCGCGGCGGATGGTGTCTTCGTCGTGCTCGACCACCACCAGCGTGTTGCCGCGCGCTTCGAGTTTTTGCAGCGTGTCGAGGAGGATTTGATTGTCGCGCGGATGCAGGCCGATGGTCGGCTCGTCGAGGATGTAACACACGCCGCGCAGATTGGAGCCGAGTTGCGCCGCGAGGCGAATGCGCTGCGCTTCACCGCCTGACAAGGTGGGCGCCGAGCGGTCGAGCGCGAGATACGACAAGCCGACTTCGCCGAGAAATTGCAAACGTGATTTCAATTCAGCGAGGATGTCGCGCGCGATGTTGGCGGCGCGGCCAACGAGCTTGAGCTTGCCGAAAAACGCCGCGACTTTTTCCACCGGCAGCGCGGTGAGTTCGGCGATGGATTGGCCTTCAAGCCGCACCGCGAGTGCTTCGCGGTTGAGCCGCCGGCCTTCGCACACGGGGCAGGGTTCTTCAAGTTCCAGCCATTCGAGCCACGACTCGAGCACGTGCGCCTCGGCGCCGGTCTTCTCGCGCTCTTCGTCCCAGTCGAAACCGGAAAGCTTGATGCCGGTGCCGAAGCAATTCGCGCACCAGCCGTGTTTGGAGTTGAACGAAAACAAGCGCGGATCAAGTTCGGCGAAACTCTTGGCGCAAGAGGGGCAGGCGCGGTTTACCGAATACACCGCCTGTGTGAATTGCATCAGCGACGCATCTTTTTTCGCCATCGCGCGTTCGAGCGAATCGAGATTGCCGAGCACGTGCACCACGCCTTTGCCGTGTTCAAACGAAAGCGCCAAGCCCGCGCGCAGTGCGCCTTCGTTCGCCGCTGTGACACGCACATCGGCGACCGGCAATTCAATTGTGTGCTCCTGAAAGCGCGACAGGCGCGGCCACGGCGCGGTGGGCAAAAACTCGCCATCGACCCGAAGATGCGTATGCCCGCGGCCCGCCGCCCACTTTGCGAGGTCGGTGTAATAGCCTTTGCGATTCATCACCAGCGGCGCCATCAGGCCGATACGCTGATTGCGATAATTTGTCAGGATGCCGGCGGCTATGGCATCCGCGCTCTGCGGCTCAATCGGCACATCGCAGTCGGGGCAATATTGCGTGCCGAGCTTCACATAGAGCAGTCGCAAAAAGTGATAAATCTCGGTGAGTGTGGCCACCGTGCTCTTGCGCCCGCCGCGGCTGGTGCGCTGCTCGATGGCCACCGTCGGTGGAATGCCGGTGATCGAATCGACATCCGGGCGCGAGGCCGCCTGCACAAACTGGCGCGCGTAGGCGTTGAGTGATTCGAGATAGCGCCGCTGGCCCTCGGCAAACAGGATGTCGAAGGCAAGAGTGGATTTGCCGCTGCCTGAAACGCCAGTGATCACCGTGAACTTGCCGCGCGGGATTTCGACGTCGATGTTTTTCAGGTTGTGTTCGCGGGCGTGGTGGATACGGATGGAGTGCTTAGTGCTTATTTTTGAGTGTTGAGTTGGGGTGTCAGGCGTTGGTGTGCGGAGGAAAGATTGTTCATATTCACGTAGCGCTTTGCCTGTGTGTGAGCTCGCGTGCGCTGCCACCTCGTCCGGCGTGCCCGTGCACACGATCTCACCGCCAGCCTCGCCACCCTCCGGCCCCAAATCAACAATCCAGTCGGCGGCGCGAATCACATCAAGGTTGTGCTCGATCACCACCAGTGAATTGCCCGCCGCGATGAGTTGGCGGAATGCGCGCAGCAGTTTCGCCACATCATCGAAGTGCAGGCCGGTGGTTGGCTCATCGAATAAAAACAGTGTTGAATGTTTAGTGTTTAGTTTTGAGTTTGTTCCGGCGGCTTCGGCCAGGTGGCCTGCCAGCTTCAGTCGTTGCGCTTCGCCGCCTGAGAGCGTGGGCACGGGTTGGCCCAGGCGCAGGTATTCGAGGCCCACGTCGGCTAGTGGTTTTAACATTTGCAGTACTTGCGGCTCATTGGCAAATAAGGCTATTGCTTCGTTTACCGTGAGGTCGAGCACGTCGGCGATGGATTTGCCTGCGCGCGTGACTTCGAGAATCTCCGCGCGATAGCGCCTTCCATTGCAGTCGTCGCAGCGCAGATACACATCGGACAAAAACTGCATCTCCACGTGCTCGAAGCCGTTGCCGCCGCACGATGGGCAGCGGCCATTGCCGGAGTTGAAGCTGAAGGTGCCGATGGTGTATTTGCGTTCTACTGCAAGCGGCGTTTTTGCGTACAGCGCGCGTATCGCCTCGAACGCGCCTACGTAGCTCGCCGGGTTCGAGCGCGTGGTGCGGCCTATCGGCGATTGATCGACCATCACCACGTCGTTGATGTGTTGGTGGCCGCGCAATTCGCGATGCGCGCCGGGCGCTTCGGTGGGTTTGCCCTTGGTCTTTAGCAGCGCCGCATACAAGACATCTTGTATCAAAGTAGATTTGCCGGAGCCTGAAACGCCAGTGATGCAAACCAGATGCCCCAACGGAATTTCAGCGTCGATGTTTTTAAGATTGTGTTCCGTGGCGCCGCGCACCACGAGCTTTCGTGTGTGCGCATCGGGTGTCGCGCGCGCCATGCCGGCATCCGCGCGCAGCGCACCCGAGAGATACCGCCCCGTGATGGAACCGGTTTTGCCAAGTGAGGATTTTAAAAGCTTTTTTGCTTCACCGAAGAATACGATTTCACCGCCGCGTTCGCCCGGCCCCGGCCCGATGTCGAGCAAACGGTCGGCGGCGAGCATCACTTGCGGATCGTGCTCGACCACCACCAGCGAGTTGCCTGCGTCTCTGAGCTTGTGCATCACCGCGATCACGCGGCCCATGTCGCGCGGATGCAGGCCGATGGAAGGCTCATCCAGCACGAACAGTGTGTTGACGAGCGAAGTGCCGAGCGCGGTGGTGAGATTGATACGTTGCACCTCGCCACCGGAGAGCGTGCGCGACTGGCGGTCGAGCGTGAGATAGCCCAGGCCGACTTCGCACAGATAGGTGAGCCGCGTGCGCACTTCGCCCAGCAGCATCTCGGTGGCTTCATCCAGCGGCGCAGGCAGTTGCAGACGCTCGATGAATCCGCGGCTGCGCGCGATCGGCAGCAGCATCAGATCGTGCACGGTGAGGCCGGGCAGACTCGCGAGCTTTGCCGCATCGTATTTCATGCCGCGCGGCAAGAACCGCGCGGCATCACCCGCGGCACGCGCAGCATCCTCGTGTGTACCGAGCCGCCACGCCAGCGCATCGGTCTTCAATCGCGCGCCGCCGCATTCGCCGCACGGTGTGTATGCTCGATATTTCGACAGCAGCACACGCACGTGCATCTTGTAGGCCTTGGTTTCGAGCCATTTGAAAAAACGCGCCACCCCGTACCACACGCCCGGCCACGACTTGCGCCAGTTCACCCACTCCGGTTCGCCCTCGTACACCCAGCGTTTTTCCTTAACGGAGAGATTGCGCCACGGTGTGTCGAGCGGGATGCCGCGTTTCTTTGCATATTTTTCGAGATCGTCCTGACACTCTTTATTGCTGGGCGTTTGCCACGGTTTGACCGCGCCCTCGCGCAGCGTTTTCGATTCGTCGGGAATGATGAGGCCATAGTCGATGCCGATCACGCGCCCGAAGCCGCGGCAGGTACCGCACGCCCCGAGTGGCGAGTTGAATGAGAACAGGCTGGGCGTGGGGTCGCTGTAATGGATATTGCAGTCGGGGCAGTGCAGCGTTGTGGAATACTTCCACAACGAGTGTTGAGTGTTTAGTGTTGAGTTTTGAGTGTTTGTGACTTCGGCATGCACGTTCACGCGCCCCTGCCCCACCTTGATCGCCGCCTCGATAGCCTCAACCACGCGGGCGCGCTCTGCTTTTCCGGCGCGAAAGCGGTCTTGAATGACCTCAAATCCCGTTTCTTCTTCACGCAAAAACCGCGTATAGCCCTGCGCTTCAAGCAGCTTCTTCACTTCCGCCGCGGAAAAATTCTTCGGCACTTCAACCGGGAACGTGAGCGTCAAACGCGGGTCACCTGCTGCCGCGCCACGCTCGTTAATCGATGTATAGATCGAATCCGGCGTATCGCGCGCCACCTTCGCGCCGCAGCCCTTGCAATACAGATGCGCCGCGCGCGCGTAGAGCAGCTTGAAGTGGTCTGTCAGCTCCGTCATGGTGCCGACGGTGGAGCGCGAGGTGCGCACCGGGTTGGTCTGGTCGATTGCAATCGCCGGCGGCACGCCGTCTATCGAATCCACCTGCGGGCGATCCATGCGGTCGAGAAATTGCCGCGCGTAGGGCGAAAACGTTTCGACGTAGCGCCGCTGCCCCTCGGCATAGAGCGTGTCGAATACCAGAGACGATTTGCCGCTGCCCGACACGCCGGTGACGACGATCAACTCGTTGGTGGGCAGATCGAGCGACAGGTTACGCAGATTATTTTGGCGCGCGCCGCGTATGCGTATCGCCGGGTTGTCGTTGTTGTTCATGATGGTTTGGGAAAGCGCAGCGGTATTGTACCCGCCGCCACCGCGTGAGCCGCGATGATCTGCGCGGCGGCCAAGCGGGTAGAATGATTGCGTCAGATTACAAGGGAAGATCATGAAACTGGCTGATCTCGCATTCGCCGTTCTGCTGGCTGGCTGCGCCGGCTTCGCTTGCGCGCAGGTCTACCCCGCCAAGCCAGTGCGCGTGATTGTCCCCTATCCGCCGGGCGGCGGCACCGATCTGGTAGCGCGCCTTGTCAGTCAAAAGCTGACCGAAAGCCTCGGACGCACCTTTGTCGTGGACAACCGCGCCGGCGCCAATGGCCTGCTCGGCACCGAGGCGATTGCGCGGGCCGCGCCCGATGGTTATACCCTGGGCATGGCGACACCAGGGCCAATCACCGCGGGCAGAAGCCTGTATCCCAATCTCGCCTACGACCCGGAACGCGATCTCGCGCCGGTGATACTCGCCAACGCCAGCCCCAATGTGCTCGCGGTGCATCCTTCGGTGCCGGCGCGTAGCGCGAAAGAGTTGATCGCGCTGGCGAAGGCGCGCCCGATACGCGCGGGGGTGAGCACCATCGCGTCGATCCAGCATTTGCTTGCCGAGATGATGAATCGCGAAACCGGCGTGAAGATGGACATCATTGCCTACAAGGGCGGCGCGCAAGTCGCCACCGATGTCGTCGGCGGACAAATTGAATCGCTGTGGAGCGTGCTGCCGGTGGTGCTGCCGTTTATTCAGTCAGGAAGGCTGCGCGCGCTCGCGGTCGCGAGTGAAAAACGCACCGCACTGTTACCCGCCGTGCCGACCACGGGCGAATCTGGGTTGCCCGCTGTCGTGGCAACCGCATGGAACGGCGTCGTGGCGCCCGCCGGTACGCCGCGCAACATCATCGATCTGCTCAATGCCGAAATCGGGCGCAGCCTGGTTGCACCGGATATCAAGGAGCGCTTTACCGCGTCGGGCCTGGAGGCTGTCGGCGGCACGCCCGATGCATTCGCCGCGTTCATGCGCGCCGAAACCGCGAAATGGGCCAAGGTGATCAAGGCCGCGAATATCAAGGTGGAATAACACCGGGCGTGTCAGGTACATCCATCCGCGCGGCACCGCACCGCGCGGCTTATTCGAGCTACACTACGAATGTGCCCGGAGCGGCCTGCGACACGTTGGGAGTACGGCGACAACAATGAAAGGATACGGAACATGAATCTTGATCTGAAGGGTAAATCAGTGCTGGTCACCGGCGGCAACCGCGGCATCGGCCTCGCGATCGCGCTGGCTTTTGCCGAGGAAGGCGCGAACGTCGTTGTCTGTGGCCGCGACAAGGCGGCGCTCGCGCAAGCGGAAGCGAAACTCACGGCAAAGGGCGTGAAGGCGAAGGCAGTCGCGGTAGATCTGTTCACCGCAGAGGGGTGTATAGCCTCGGTGCAGGCGGCGGTCGATGCCTTTGGCGGGCTCGACGTGCTGGTCAACAATGCCTCGACCGCGATCAGCGGCAACATCGAGACACTCGACGACGAGGGGCTGATGGAACGGCTCAACGGCAAGACGCTGGCCTACATGCGCTGCTGCCGTGCCGCACTGCCGCATCTACGCAAGTCGCCGCGCGGCCGCGTTATCTGCATCGGCGGCTCCGCCGCGCGCCACGCCGGCGCCAATGCGCTGCCCAGCGCGCTGGGCAATTCGGCGCTGATCGCCTTCGTCAAGCAGTTCAGCACGACAGTGGCATCCCAGGGCATTACCGCAAACATCGTGCATCCGCCCTTCACCAAGACCGACCGCTTTCCGGCGCGCCGCGCCGCGCGGGCGAAGCAACTTGGCGTGAGCGAGGCCGAGGCCGAGGCGAGCTTCGCCAAGCAGTTCCCGATTGGCCGCCTCGTCGAGCCGTCGGACATTGCGCCAATGGTGCTCTTCCTCGCCTCGTCACAGGCATCGGCAATCACGGGCCAGAGCATAGCCATCGACGGCGGCTCGACGCCGGGCACGTATTATTAGCGCTCCTCATCGAGCCCGTAAGCTCCACGCGCGGCGTCGGTTGATATTCTTCCTTCAAACAGATCGCGCTTGACCGCGGCGCGCTCGCGTTGGCGCGGGTCGCCGTAGCCGCCGCCGCCGGGCGTCATCACGCGCAGCAAGTCGCCGTTGGCGAGCGGCGTGCCGGAAGTGGTCAGCCCCAGCCGCGTCTCGTCCGCCATTCCGGGGTTGCGTATGAACGTGCCGAAGCCGCCGGGTTGCCCGCCCGCCATGCCGGGCGCCGGGAATTTCTGCCGCGCGCTGCGCAACGACACGCTGGCGTTGTCTGCAAGCACACGCATGTCGCGCACGATGCCCAGGCCGCCGCGGTACTTGCCCGCGCCGCCTGAATCGGTGACCAGCTCGTAGCGCTCAATGCGCACCGGAAATTCGACCTCCATCGCCTCTATCGGCAGGTTCGAGGTGTTGGTCATGTTGATCATCACCACGTCCATGCCGTCCGCGCTGCAACGCGCACCCTGTCCACCGGCGAGATTTTCATAGTTGATGAAAAACTTGCCATTGGCCGGATCGCTGCCCGCGCTGATGCAGCCCTGTCCGGGGCCGCCCGCCGCCACGCTGCGCGTGGGCGCGGCCTGGCCCAGCGCGTTGTTCAATGCCTCGGCGAGAATCATCGACGTCATGTTGCGCGAACTCACCGCGGCGGGTGCAACCGGGTTCACCACCAGGCCCTCGCGTGCGATCACCGACACCGTGCGGTACAAACCTTCGTTGGTGGGCACGAATGGATCCACCACCGACTTCAGGCAAAAATAGGCAGTGGCGTAGGAGTGCGTCAGCGGCACATTCTTACCGCTGCCCAGTTGCGGCGAACAATCCGACAGATCCAGCGTGAGATGGCCATCCTTGACGGTGAGCTTGACCGCGAGCTTTACCGGCGTGTCGGTCAAGCCGTCTTCGTCGAGCCAATCCACCGCGGAATAGGTGCCCTCACGCAACTCGCTGCGGATACGGCTGCGCACGCGCCGCTCGGTGGCGTCGAGCATTTCATCGATGCGCAGCAGCATGGTCTCAAAGCCGTGTTTGGCGAACAACTCGCGCACGCGTGCGCTGCCGCGTGCGCAGGAAGCCATCTGCGCCAGCAAGTCGCCTTCGCTGTAATGCGGCATGCGCGAATTGAGCAGGAACAGCTCCAGCATGTCGGCGCGCACACGGCCTGCGGCATAGATTTGCACCGGCGGCACGCGCAGGCCTTCCTGGAAGATGCTGATCGAATCACCGGCCTCGCTGCCGGGCACGCGGCCGCCGACATCCGAGTGGTGTGCCACCGCCACCGAAAATGCCACCACGCGGCCGCCGTCGAACACCGGCGTGGCCA
This sequence comes from Bordetella parapertussis, assembly GCA_945901405.1. Lineage (GTDB taxonomy): Bacteria > Pseudomonadota > Gammaproteobacteria > Burkholderiales > SG8-41 > CAMDLH01. The sequence goes on from CAMDLH010000050.1 coordinate 10,209, forward strand.
CCGTGCAATCGTTCAGATGCGTGACGCCGACGATGTATGGATCGTTCGCCAAAAACGCGTCGCCTTCGCGCAGTGTTTCCAGCGGGTAACGTTTGAGTATGGCCGGGACCAGCCGCAGCGTGGAACCCAGATGCGCCGGCGCGTTGGTCATCAGCGACAACGCGCGGCCTCCGGCGTCGCAGATCGCAGTGGAACAATCGGCGCGCTCCTTGATGTTGGGTGAAAACGCGGTGCGCACGAGGCTCGCCGCCATCTCCAGCGTGGCGGCCTCGAAGGCGGCGGCTATGACTTCCAGTTGCGCGTGTGCCATGCTCTAAATCCGGTGTAACAACAGGTTCATGAAATCATCCACGCTGGCGCGAAAATCCGGCGGCACCACCGTGGTGGCATCCATCTGTTCCACGATGATCGGCCCCGGCAGCATGTCGCCTGGACGCAGCGTGCCGCGTTCGTACACCGGGCAATCGACGAAGCCATCTGCGTCATTGAAATAAACCTTGCGCGACGCAAAAGGCGTTGCTGCACCGGCGCGCGGCGTGATGCTGAATCCGGAAAATTCATGGCGCGCAACCGCCAGCCGCGCCTTGACACGGAAGGTCACCAGTTCGAGCAGCTTCTCGGGTGAGTCGTAGCCATATAGGGCACGGTGCGCCGCATGAAAATTGCTTTTCACCGTGGCGAGCGCTTGTGCGTCAAAGCGGCCCGCCGGCGCGTCCACCGTCAGCTCGTGATTTTGTCCGAGGTAACGCACGTCGGCCGAGCGCAGCAGCGTCAGTTCTGCGCCGTTGCTTAACTGCCGAACGAACGCCGCACGCGCGCGCGCTTCAAGTGCGCCGTAGACCTCATCCACCGAGGTGCAACTTTCGTCAGAGTTTTCCTTGACGATGCGCGTGCGGCTGAAATCCATTTGCAGGTCATTGACCAGCACACCCATCGCGCACAGCACGCCGGGGCCGGGCGGCACCAGCACACCGGCGATGTCGAGATGGCGCGCCACCGCGGCGGCATGCACGGGGCCTGCGCCGCCAAACGCGACCAGCATGAATTCGCCGGGATCGAGTCCGCGTTCCACCGAGACAAAACGTACCGCGTGCGCCATGTTGGCGTCCGCCACGGCGACTATCGATGCCGCCGCCTCCACCGTGCTCATTTTCCTTGGGCCGGCGATATCGGCATCAATGACCGCCGCCGAACGGCTGGCATCGATCTTGAGCGCGCCGCCCAGCAGATATTGCGGATTCAAACGCCCCAGCACCACGTTGGCGTCGGTGACCGTAGGGCGCGCGCCACCTTGCGCATAACAGGCCGGCCCCGGACGCGCGCCGGCGCTGTGCGGCCCCACGCGCAACATACCGCCGGCGTCGAGCGCGGCGATGCTGCTGCCGCCAGCGCCCACGGTATGCACATCAAGCGCGGCGGCCTTGAGCGGGTAGCCATTGATCAGCCGCGTGTGGCTTAACTGGGGCTGGCTGTTTTGCACCAGGCATACGTCGGTGCTGGTGCCGCCCATGTCAAAGGTGATGATATTGCCGTAACCGGCGCGCGTGGCCACGTACACCGCGCCGCTGACACCGCCGCTGGGGCCTGAAAACAACGTGTCGATCGGGCGCTCTATGGCCTGCGCCGGGGTCATGATGCCGCCGCCGGAATTCATGATGAACGGCGGGTTGGGCACGCCGATGCGCGCGACCTCGGCCTCGAAGCGGCGGAAATAATCACGCGTCGCGGGCATCAGGTAGGCGTTGATCACCGTCGAACTCAAACGTTCGTACTCACGAAACTCCGGCAACACATCCGACGACACCGAGACATGACCCTGCGGCCAGCGCTGCATTAAAACGGCAGCCGTTTCTTTCTCGTGCGCGGCGTTGGCATACGAATTGAGCATGCAGATCGCCACCGATTCGACGCCCGCCTTGAGTAGCAGGTCAATCGCGGTGTTCAGGCTGGCGTGATCGAGCGCTGTCAGCACCGAACCGTCGGCCGCCATGCGTTCGATGACTTCCACGCGCAACTGCCGCGGCGCCAGCGGCTCGGGTTTGGAGACAAACGGGTCGAAGGTGTGCGGGCGTTTCTGCCGCGCGATTTCCAGCAGATCGCGAAAACCCGCCGTGGTGATCAACCCGGTCAGCGCGCCCTTGCGTTCGAGCAGCGCATTGGTCATCACCGTGGTGCCCAGCCCCACGAACACCACCTGCGCGCCCCGTGCACCGGCTTTGTCGAGAATTTCACGTATGCCGGTGAGCGGCGCCATGTGCGGCGTGCCCGGCGTGGACAGCAGTTTATGACGCGTGGTGGCGCCGCTGTCCTCGTCGAGCAAATACAGATCGGTAAACGTGCCGCCGACGTCGATGCCTATGCGATAGCGTGCTGACAAATCAATTCTCCGGCAGTGGCGCGGCGGGTTACGGCTCGATACGGATGTTCGCCGTTTTGATGATTTTCGCGTAGAGCGCGGTTTCCCGTCTGACCCAGTCAAGGAACTCCTGCGGCGTGCTGGTGACGGCATCCGCGCCTTGCAGCGCGACCATCTCCTTGATGTCCGGCTGACTCATGATGCGGGTGATTTCCGCCAGCAGTTTGTTGACCACGGGTTGCGGTATTCCAGCCGGGCCGACCACGCCCCACCACGAGATCGACTGGTAATCGAGTCCGGATTCGATGACCGTCGGCACTTTCGGCAGCGCGGCGAAGCGCTTCGTTCCCGTCGTCGCCAGCGCACGGGTTCTCCCCGCCTGCACTTTGGGCAGCGCGGAGGGCATGCTATCGACCATGTATGAAACCTGGCCGCCGACGAGATCGATCTGCGCCTGCGAACTGCCCTTGTAGGGAATATGCAGCGTGTTGATGGCGGCCACGCTCTTGAAATATTCGCCCGCGAGGTGCGTGGTCGCGCCGATGCCGGCGGAAGCGAACGTCAGTTGCCCTGGCCGGCGCTTGGCCAGCGTGATCAACTCACCGACCGTGCTGGCAGGCACCGAAGGATGCGCAACCACGATGTTGGGGCCGGAGGCAATGAGCGAGATAAAGGTGAAATCGCGAATCGCGTCGAAAGGGAGTTTTGAATACAGACCCGGCGCGATCGCGTGGGTGCTGGGCGCGATGCCGAGCGTGTACCCGTCGGGCGCGGCTTTTGCCATCGCATCGGTGCCGATATTGCCGCCCGCGCCTGGCCGGTTTTCAACGATGACCTGCTGGCCCCACGCTTCGCTGAGTTTTTTTGCCAGCAGCCGGCCCAGCAGATCGGTGCCGCCGCCGGGCGTATAGGCCACAAGAATGCGTATGGTGCGAGCCGGGTAATCCTGTGCGTGACATACGGCGGAACTTGCGATTGCCGCCGTGAGGAGCAACGAAACGCAAAATGAGACTTTCACCGCATTTCTCCAATTTGCATGAAGCGAACCTGGCTCGGCACGTGGATACTTGTTCTCTGCCGATGATTGTAGCACTCGATGGATACGTGCCTTGGCCGCGGCGTACGGAGTCCGCCCGCGACATCCGGCGGTGATTCCCCTAAAATAAGTCGTGCCTATTTCAAAGGAGCGTCATCGTGGCAAAATCCGAGTTCAAGAAAATCCGCAAGCTGGTCGAACCGTACCGCATCACCAACGGCAGAAAGTTCCGCCTAAAGGATATCGATCCGGGCGACACCGGCGGCCTCAAATCCGAATTCAAGGGCGAGGCGAAGGAACTGCTCGCGCGCGGCGTCGATCTGCTCACTGACGAGCAGGCGCGCCTTTACGCGCAGGATCGATGGGGCGTGCTGCTGATATTTCAGGCGATGGATGCGGCGGGCAAGGACGGCACCATCAAACATGTGACCTCCGGCATCGATCCGCAGGGCATGCAGGTCTATTCGTTCAAGGCACCGTCCAGCGAGGAACTCGATCACGATTTCATGTGGCGCTGCATGAAGGCGCTGCCCGAGCGCGGGCGCATAGGCGTGTTCAACCGCTCGTATTACGAGGAGGTGCTGGCGGTGCGCGTGCACGAAGCCTTCCTGATGAAGCAAAAACTGCCGCGCGAACTCATCAGCAAAAAAATCTGGGACGAGCGGTATCAGGACATCCGTTCCATCGAGCGCTATCTGTCGCGTAACGGCTACCTGATACTCAAGTTCTTTCTGCACGTGTCGAAGAAGGAACAGAAGAAGCGTTTCATGGAGCGCCTCGATCTGCCGGAGAAGAACTGGAAGTTCTCCGCCACCGACGCGCGCGAGCGCCAGTACTGGGATTCGTACATGGAATGCTTCGAGGAAATGATCCGCAATACCGCAACCGACTACGCGCCGTGGTATGTGATCCCCGCCGACAACAAGTGGTTCACGCGGCTGGCGGTATCGGATGCCATCATCGACGCCATGGAAAATCTCGAACTGAAATTCCCGAAAATCGACGACGCGAAGAAAAAGGAACTTGCGGAAGCGCGCAAGGTGCTGATGCAAGAGAAATAGCGCCGAGTCGAGTGCCGGCTCGCAATCGATGCCGTGCGGGCGCGAGGCGTTCATGGAGCTTGCAAATGACGGCAGCCGGGGAGGCGTTGACCGCCCATGCCCTTCAAGGGTATCGTGACCGTTGTATCGCCGCAGGCAGCCGCAAGGATTTACCGATTAGCCGTCCGAGGCGGCGCCAGGAGACACGATTACCATGATAGACGAAGCAGTATTGTCCGAGTTAAAGGCGTCCCTCGGCGACGACGATGGCGTGATGAAGCAGTTGATCGACATGTACCTCACCGACGCACCGAAACTCGTGGGCAATGCAAAAGACGCGCTGGCCAAGAGCGACAAGGAAATACTCGCACGCTCGGCGCACTCGCTCAAATCCACCAGCGCAACCATGGGTGCGATGAAGGTATCCGTTGCCGCGAAAGAGCTCGAAACGCTGGCAAGGGCGGGCAATTTCGCCGCATCCGCCGGTGTGCTGAGCCGGCTCGAAACCGAACTCGCAGGCGCGCTTGACGCGCTCAGGAATAAATCCCCCTGACGGCGTGGCGCGGATCGCGGGCCGACAAAGCATAGCGGCAAGGTCAGTGCGCCTTTCGTGTAAATATGAATAAAAACAATGAGTTACACACAGTCGGCGTAGTCGGCCTGGGCATCATGGGCGGCATGATGGCCGAGGCATTGTGCGCGGCGGGCTACAACGTTGTTGGTTACGATCCGTCGCCAGCCGCGCGCAAGCGCCTGCAAAAAGCCGGCGGCCTTGCGCTGGCCTCGACAACGGCGGTTGCTGCGGTTTCAGAAATCATCATCAGCTCGCTCGCCAAGCCGGCGGCATTGGACGACGCGGTGGCGAAAATCGCCGCCGCCAAACCAGACAAGCCGCGCGCGAAACGTATCGTCATCGAAACCAGCACGCTGACACTGGATGATAAAGAGCGCGCCCAAAAAGCGCTCGCGCGCGCCGGTGTACAAACGCTCGATTGCCCGATCAGCGGCACGGCCGTGCGCATGAAATCCGGCGGCTGGACCATCTTCGCCAGCGGGCCGGCGGCGGCGTACATACGCGCGCAGCCGGTGCTCGATGTGTTCACCAAGAACGTGCAATACGTCGGTGCCTACGGCAACGGCACCAGGATGAAATTCATCGCCAATCACATGGTCGCGATCTACAACGTGGCGGTGGCCGAGACCATGACCTTCGCCCGCAAGATGAAGCTCGATCCGCGTGAGGTGTGGAACCTGTTTTCCGACAGCCCCGTGCTTGGTAACGGCATCTTCAAACTGCGCGGCAAACTCATGGTCGAGCAAAACTACCTGCCCGCCACCATGAAAGTCGAAGTGTGGCAAAAAGACATGCAGGTCATCGGCGACATGGCGAAATCCGTCGATTGCCCGGTGCCGCTATTCACCGCCTGCGCGCCGATTTACACTACCGCGATGGCGCAGGGATTGTCGCAGCACGATACGGCTTCGGTGTGCGAGGTGCTGGGAAGGATGGCGGGGTTGAAGGGACACGACAGGTGACGCATGGCTGAATACGGTGAATGGACTCGTAAGGGCGCAACGCTAAGTGACGTAACCGCCAAGAAGGAATTCGGCGTGGATCAGGACTTCATTGTGAAGGGCATAAATGCCGGCAAACTGGAGTACCGCGAGGGATCCGTATGGGGCAATCCCTACATCAGAGTCTTGCGCAGCCAACTTGAGCGTTACATCGCCGAAGAGCTTGGCACGGATCGTCTGCGGAAGGACAAGAACAAGACCGAGCTCAAAAAGATCAAGAAGGAAATTGCCGTCCTGAAAAAGAGATTGGGCGAACTTGAAGCTCAAAAGGCGGAGATTGAAAAGGGATAGCATGAACTACGCTATCCTGTGGCCATGACGATACCCAAGCCGGACAATCCGCCCAAACCCTTCTCCATGATCCGCGAGTTTCATCTCGCGGATTGGTTCACGCTCGCCAACGCGGCGTGCGGCACGGGGGCGATGTTCGCAATGATGACCTATCTGCAATCCGCCGATGTGGTGCATGTCTACATCGCGTGCGCGATGGTGCTGGCGGCGCTGGTGTTTGATGTGCTCGATGGGCGCATCGCGCGCTGGCGGCAAAAATCATCCGCCATGGGGCGCGAGCTTGATTCGCTGGCCGATGTGATTTCGTTCGGCGTCGCACCCGCGATGATCGCCTACGGCTGCGGCATGCAGGGTTTTTACGACCGCATCATCCTGGTGTTTTTCGTGGCCTGCGGCGTGTCGCGGCTGGCGCGCTACAACATCACCGCCGAGGCGCTGTCCGCGGGCGGCGACAAGGTGAAGTACTTCGAAGGCACGCCGATTCCGTCTTCGCTGCTGCTGGTGTTGATGTTGTTCGTGGCAGCCACGCAAGGCGCGCTGGGCGCATCGCTGTGGTTCGGCAAGGTTGAAATCGCGGGTCTCACGCTGCATCCGCTGGCGCTGCTGTTCGCGGTGTCCGGGTCGTTCATGGTGAGCCGCATCCGCATACCGAAGCTCTGACGACATGTAGGAAGCGCAGCGTGCTCACGCGGTCTGTTGAGAGGGGTTCGTGGGCACGCTGCGCTTTGCCCACCCTGCGAGTTTCCCTAACTCACCGTTTCTTCTGCTCCGCCTTGAACTCCGCCTCCAGCGCGGGCAGCGCTTCCTTCATCACGTGAAACGCGTCGAGCGACGCCGGCCCGCCGCAGTACAAAAACGAATGCATGCACAACTCGCGTAACTCGACCTTGCTCAAGCCGTTGCGCAGTGCGCCGCGCAGATGAACCTTGATTTCGTTGGGGCGATTGAGCGCGATGCATTGCGCCAGCGTGATGAGCGTGCGGTCGCGCAGCGACAGGCCTGGGCGCGTCCACACGCTGCCCCACGCAAACTCGGTGGCGACTTCCTGAAACGGCATGCTGAATTCGTCGGCGTTCTTGAATGCGTTGCTGACGTAGTTCGCGCCCAGCACTTTGCTGCGCGTGGCGATGCCGGCCTTGAATGCCTTGCTGCGGATGGGTTTCTTCATGGTTTATCTCGCTATTTTTTCTTGTTACAGATCGTGTGAACGCGGCGTTTCTTCCGGCGCTTCGGTGTGGGCGACATTGGCCGCGGGGTCAAAGCGGCGGGCGATCTCCGCGCTCTTCGCCCGCGCGGCGAGGCGCTCGGCGTCTTCTTGCAGCAGTAGCCGCTCGGCGACGAGCTTCTGTGCGGCGTCCTCGACGCGCTTCACATAACCCGCATGCGAGCCGTAGCGCTCTTCGAGCGACGAGCGCGGGTCCTTCTTCGCTTCGCGCTCGGCGCGCGTGACGGCGAAGGGGAAGTAGCTGCCATCGCGGTCGCACAACTCGCCTTCGGGGAACGGGGTCTTGTAGAGATTCCAGCCGGTGTGCGTGGCCAGCGGCACGGCGATATCCGGCAGCCGTATGCCCGTGCGCTCATTGCCGTCGGCGTCGACCTGCGGCACGCGCGCGCCGTAGACTTTGCCGGCATCCACGTCGGGTTTGATCCAGTCGCGCAGCAGCTGGATGTCGTTCATGCCGGTGAATCGCTGAATGCCGGGGATCGCCGGAAACCGCACTTGCGACGGCGTGACCAGCGTGCCGTCGGCGAGGCGTGGCGTGCGCGAGGCCGGCGGCGTTTTGCCTTCGGTGACCCACTCGTCGAGCGCCACCAGCAGCGCGCGCAGCGCCGGGTTGGGGCTGTGCGGATTGCGCAGGTTGGCGCATGAGCCTGCCGTGGCGCGCATGCCGGCGGTGCCGCCGTGCTGCGTGCTGGCGAGCAGATACACGCGCGAGTTGGCGGGCAAGTCGATGTCGCGGCCGCCGAGCGGATCGGTGGTGAGCAGCGACGCACCCTTTTGCCAGTATTCGGTGGAGGTGTTGGTCTCGATCAGCAGCGGGTCGAAGCCATCGTTGCGAAAGAGACCGCCGGTCTGGCCCGAATGCGGGTCGCTCATGCGCGCGGTGGAGAACGGAAACTGCGTTTCCGGGAAGGCGCGGTCTTCGTGCTGGGTGCTGGTGCGCACCGGCTGGCCGAATTCGTAGTTCATGAACACACCGCCGGCGCCGGAGATGTGCGACATGACGCCATCGAACACCTTGCGCGCGGACTCATCCTGATTGAAGCCCTGGTGAATGAAATCGCGCAGAAAACGCCCGCTCCACGAGCTGCCGTAGGCCAGCGTGAACCGGATGCCAGGGCGCGCGGGATTACCGGCGCTCTGGTCGCGGCGCAGATAAGAAACCAGATCGCGTACCGCGGCAAAGCCCACACCCAGCACCTTGGGGTTTTTTGCCGGGTAGTGGATTTCATAGAGCGTGCCCGGTTGTGGGTTCGTTCCTTCTGGGAGCAGCGCGATCTCGCGCGCGCTGACGAACTTCCAGCCGCTGGCGGGGATTTCCACGCGCGGGTCGGCCTCGGCGCGGCGCGCGGTGAGCCGGGCACGGGTTTGATCGAGCGAGGCCGCCTCGTGGGTGAGCCGCAGTGTTTTCAAGGCGGGCGCGTTGCCGCTGGCCGGTGCGCGCACGCGCGTGTCGGCGACGATTTCATCGCGAATCACGCGTTCGATCGCGGCGCCGTTATTCGTGGCGAAAATCGTGGACAGCGCCATGCCGTTGTTGCCACGCGGCGCATCCGGGTCAAGACTGCTCCACACCAGCGTGTAGCCGCGGCGCAGCAGCAGGCCATTGCCGGCATCCGCCAGCGTCTTCGGATCGTTGGATTCGGCCAGGGTCGCCGGCAGCACATCCATGAAGCGCGTGTGCATGCCTTTGCGGCCGCGATTGACCACGTCGTAGAGAATCTTGCCGTTGCCGCGCGCGGCGTCCACAGGCCGCAGCATGAAAAACTCGGCTTCGTATTCGACGCGGCCCGCTGCGTTGCGCGGCGCTTTATCGATATTGACGATGACCTTGTTGCGCGCATCGGCGGGATCAAGCGCGCCCTTGAACGTGCCGCGCACGCGTTCATACGCGCCGGTGGCGCCGAAGGCCGCGCCATCGGCGAAGGGTTCAACCGCGACGATGTTGATTTCAGTGAGCATGGCGGAAGCCGAAATAGCGTGCAGCGCCAGCAGCACCGACACGCCAAAAGTTAGTCGCGAAGCGCGTATATACGTAACTCATTGTTAAATAACGATATTTTGTGATGTTGTTGTGAGAAGGTGAACGTAGCTTTACACAACTTTACGTAGTCTACAAATGCCGCTTACGTTTGACCTGGATACTGGCCAGCATCGGGGAATGGTTCCCGTGAATCAATTGCGTCAGGAGAACATAATCATCAACGCCACTCATCATACGAATAACTCGCATTCAATAGCGCGTGTTTTCGTGGCACAGGATTTCTAGCGTTAAGCGCGCCGAAGATCGCGCAGTGGCGTGGCGCAGACGCGCGTGCCGAGGGCATGTGCATGCGCGTGGAACCGCGCCGCCAAATTGCTGCCATCGCTATAATCCTCTCCACCGGACGCAGCAAAACTTTCGCGCGTGTCCGTGCCGACGGAGATTATTTTGCTGCCACGCCTCGCGCCGTTACTGTCCGCCGCCGCGCTCTGCCTGAGTGCGGCCGCCGCGGCACAATCGTATCCGTCAAAACCAGTGCGCGTCGTTCTCGCCTCCGGCGCCGGCGGCTCGGTAGACGGTCTCACACGTTTGTTTGCACGAAAATTGACGGACACGCTGGGCCAGCCGTATGTGGTTGAAAACCGTCCGGGTGGCGGCGGCATTCCGGGTTTTACCTACGTTGCAAAATCACCGCCGGACGGCCACACGCTGCTTGCGGTCGGTCTCACGTTTACTTCGTCGTTTGCCTTGCGCGCCGATGTGGCGATAGATCCGATCCGCGATTTTGCGCCGATTTCGCTGTTGACCCGTTCGCCTTGGCTGCTGCTTACGAATCCGTCGGTGCCCGCGAAATCCGTGGGTGAGTTGATTGCGCTGGCGAAGGCGCGCCCCGGTGTGCTGAACTTCGCCGGCGGCGGACTGGGCGCGGGCACGCATCTGCTCGCGGTGTGGTTCTTTCAAGCCACGAATATCAAGGCCGCTTACATCCCCTACGCCAGCGGCGGCACGGCGCAATCGACCATCGATACCGTGGCCGGGCGTGCCGATGCGACCATCGTCACTTATTTTTCCGCGAAGCCGTTTCTTGCCAACGGACGGCTGCGCGCGCTGGGCATCAGTTCGGCGCAGCCGTCGAAGCTGCTGCCCGATCTGCCGACCATCGCGGCGCAAGGCGTGCCTGGATTTGAGACCTACACGTTTAACGGTTTCGTCGGCGTAACCGGCACGCCACCTGCCGTGCTCGGCAAATTGAGCCAGGAGCTTGCGTCGATCGCCAAGCTACGCGAGGTGCAGGATCGCATCGTCGATGACGCGGGCGAGCCGGTGGGCAGCACGCCGGAGGGGTTCCGGCAATTTATCCAGAACGAAGTGACGCACTGGCGGCGTCTGGCTAGACAGGCCGGCATCAAATTGGATTAACGACAAAAATGTCCATTCCGTATCCCAAACTTTTTGCACCGCTGCGCATCGGGCACAAACAATCGCGCAACCGCATCATGCGGCTGGCGACGCTCACCAACACCATACAGAGTGGACAGGTCACCGAACACACGCTGGCTCTATATCGCCGCATTGCGCGCGGCGGCAGCGGCATCGTCGTCACCGAGGGCATGCGCATCCACCCGAGCAGCACCGGGCATGGCCACAGCATGCAACTGTATGTGTCCGAAACCATCGACAGCGTGAGGAAGCTCGCGCGCACCGTGCAGGATGAGGGCGCGCTCATCATCGCGCAGTTAAATCACAACGGCCGCCAGCATCACGGCACCGGCTCCACCGCGCTGTGGGCGCCCTCGGCGATTGCGTGTCCGCGCAGCGGCGGCATGCCGCACGCGATGACGCTTGCCGAGATTGAAAAGGTGATCGCGGGCTTTGTGCAAGGTGCGCTGTGCGTGAAGGAGGCGGGCGGCGACGGCATCGAGTTGCACGGCGCGCAGGGTCATCTGATCCAGCAATTCGCCTCGCCGTATAGCAACCAGCGTGATGATGATTATGGCGGCTCGTTCGAGAACCGCATGCGGTTTCCACTGGAAATGATCACGCGCATACGCAAAGCCGTGGGCAGCGACTTCATACTTGGCTATCGTCTGGGCGTCGAAGAATTCACCGAGGGCGGTCTGGGCATCGCGGATACAAAACACATGGCGCAGGTGTTTGCCAAATTGGGCATGCTGGATTTTCTGTCGCTGACGCAAGGCAATTTCAATACGCTCGACACGCATTGCCCCGACGCGCATTACAAGGCGCTGGCGTACGTGGACATGCAGGCCGGGATCAAGGCGGTTGCGGGCGGCATTCCGGTGGTGTCCACCGCGCGCATACAAACGCCGGAACAGGCCGAGCGCATTCTGGCCGAGGGCAAGGCCGATCTCATCGGCATGTGCCGCGCGTTGGTGGCGGATCCGGAGTGGCCCGCCAAGGCGCAACAAGGACGCGGTGATGACATACGCCGCTGCATCTACACTTGCGCCTGCTGGGGAAGCGGCAAAAGAATCGCGTGTTCGGTGAACCCCACCGTTGGCAATGAAGTCACCTTGCCGCCGCTGGAAAAATCATCCGTGCGCCGCCGCGTAATGGTGATCGGCGGCGGTGCGGCGGGCATGGAAGCCGCGTGGGTCGCCGCGCAGCGCGGGCACGAGGTGACGCTATACGAAGCCGCCACGCGGCTCGGCGGAAAACTCGCGGGCGCAGAGCGCTTCACGGATTTTCATGAGGCGTACTACGCGGTGGAGTTTCTCGAACGCCAGATCATGAAAGCCGGTGTAGCGGTGCGGCTCGGACACAAGATCGGCATCGATGCATTGCGCGCGGCCGCCCCCGATGCCGTGATCGTGGCAACGGGCGCCACGCCCGCCGCGCCTACGCTCGCGGGCGACGGCTCGGTGCCGGTGCATGCCTTCGATGCCGGCATACCCGCCGATCTGCCGCAAGGCAACTGGGTGGTGATGGATGAAGACGGTTACTACTGGGGTGCTGCGCTGACGGAGTTTCTCGCGCGGCAAGGCAAGCGGGTTACTTACGTCACGCGCTTCATGCAGCCCTTTCGCGAAGTGCCCGAAGTCGCGCGCATGAGCCTCCTGCGCGCGCTCGATCAGCGTGGCGTCGTGCTCTACGACAACGCATCAATCGCGAAAGCAGAGCAGGGTTCGCTGGTGATGCATCGCTACTATCACGGCGCGCACCCCATCGTGCTGAAGGACGTGCGCGGGCTGATATGGGCGGGCATGCAGCGCGTGAATGATGGCATCGTGACGCATTTACGCGAGGCGGGCTTTGACAATATTCACGTTGTGGGTGACGCGCGCGCGCCGCGGCGGCTGTCGCAGGCCATCGGCGAAGGGCATCGTGCCGGGCGCGCGGTGTGAACGCGTGCTCGGGTATCATCGATTCTTTTTTAATCGAGGAACAATCATGCGATTCGATAAGTTGTGTTTGATCGCGCTGTCCGGCGCGATGCTTGGCGTGTCACCGCAAGTTCTTGCGCAGAGTCCTTCGACAAGCTCAGGGCAGGCTTTCCCTGCGAAACCCATACGCATCGTCGTGCCCTTCCCCGCCGGAGGCACCACCGACGTGGTGGCGCGGCTGGTGGCTCAACGCATGAGCGAATCGATGGGCCAGTCCGTGGTGGTCGATAACCGCGGCGGCGCGGGCGGCGCGCTCGGTGCGGACATCGTGGCAAAGTCGAATCCCGACGGCTACACGCTGCTGATGCATAACATCACCTTTCCGCTGTCGTCCGTCGCGCAGTCGCTGGCGAAACGTTCGCCGTTTGACGCCGAGCGCGATTTTGCGGGCGTGTCGATCGCAGTGTATGTGCCGTTTGTGTTCACCGCGAATCCGGGCGTGGCGGCGAAGGATTTGCGCGAATTTGTCGCGCTGCTTAATGGCAATGCCAAGCTCAAATACAACTACGGCTCCACCGGCCCTGGCTCGGCGATGCACGTGCTCGGTGAATCACTCAAGCGCGACGGCAAATTCGACATGGCGCATATCGCCTACAAGGGCGCCGCGCCGCTGAAGCTCGAATTGCTGAGCGGCCGCATACAATTCGGCGGCGATCAGCTCTCCACCTCGTTGCAGGAAATCCGCGCTGGCCAGTTAAAAGCGCTCGCCACCAGCGGCTCCAAGCGCATACCCATATTGCCGGATGTCCCCACCGTACGCGAGCAGGGCTTCCCCGCGCTTGAATTCGAAGGTTGGAACGGATTGTTCGCGCCGGCGAAAACGCCCAAGGCCGTGATCGACAAACTGCAACGTGAAACCGCCGCGGCGGTGAAACACCCCGACCTGGTGAAGCGCTTCGCCGACCTCGGCGCGGAGTCGGTGGGCTCATCCGCCGAACAGCAAAAGGCCATGCTGGTGCAGCAGATGAAACAGTTCACACCGGTGATTCGGGAGATGAAGCTGGATTGAGGCGCCTGTTCTGCTGATTCGCGATTTGTGCTAGCGGAGTGTCAGGCAAGCTGATCTAATCGTCCGCGGCAAAGTGTTGATGGTGTCTGCTCGACCACGGACTTTTCATACGAGCACCGTTTCATGGGCGATTACGAAAACAACATGGATCAAGCCACACATACCAAGATCGTCTCCTTTGTCTGTGGTATCGCCGGCGATGTGTCGCGTGATCTCAAATCGCGCGGCAGCAAGCAGCAACCGAGGCAGGATTTCGAGAACGACCTCGACGCCAAAACCTGGGCGGTTGAAAAAGAGGCCGAAGGGCTTCCAGATGACCTGTTGAAGGGTGTTCCGGCATGAAAAAGGCGACGAATAAGCGGCCCAGCCGCGGTTCTGCCCAATCGACGAAGCTTGTATCCGCGGCTAAAGCTCCGGCGCGCGTCAACGAAGCGGCTCTGTTGTCCGATCTGCGAACGTTGATCCAGTCCGCACGCCAGCGGATTGCCGCAGTAGCCTATTCCACCCAGACCTTGCTCTGTTGGCACGTGGGACGGCGCCTCCTGAACGAGAATCTCCATGGCGGCAGGGCTGCCTATGGAAAACAAATTCTCGTGACGGTGTCACGAGAATTGACGGCGGAGTATGGACGCGGCTTTAGCTATGCCGAAATTGCCCGCATGATTCAGTTCTCGCAGTTGTTCCCCGATGAGGCAATTGTCGTGACACTGTCACAACAATTGAGCTGGTCGCATGTGCATGCACTGCTGCCGATCAAGGACCCGCTGGCGCGCGATTTTTACGCGGAGATGTGCCGCATCGAGCGTTGGGACGTGCGCACGCTGCGACAAAAGATCGGCGGCATGTTGTACCAGCGCACCGCGTTGTCGAAGAAACCGCAAGCCGTGATCTCGGCAGAGATCAACAAGCTGCGCGGCGGGCGGATGAGTCCCGACATCGTGTTTCGCGATCCGTACCTGCTTGATCTGCTGGGGCTCAAGGGCGCCTACAGCGAGCGAGACCTCGAGAGCGCCATCCTGCGCGAAATCGAGGGCGTCCTGCTGGAACTGGGCACGGGCTTCGCGTTTGTCGCCCGGCAAAAGCGCATGAGCATCGGCAAGGACGATTTTCATCTTGACCTGCTTTTTTATCACCGCCACCTGCGCCGGCTGATCGCCGTCGAGCTGAAGCTGGAGTCCTTCCAGCCTGCCCACGTCGGCCAGATGGAACTTTACCTGCGCTGGCTGGACAAGTACGAGCGCGCGTCTGGAGAAGAAGCCCCGATCGGCCTTATCCTATGCGCTTCGGCCGATGCGGAGCAGGTCGAACTGCTCCAACTCGATGCCAAGTCGATCCGTGTCGGCGAGTACCTCACCGAGTTGCCGCCGCTGCCGCTGTTACGCGCGCGCCTGCATCAGGCCATCGAACACGCCCGCGAGCGCGCCGCCCGGCGACTACCTGATGCCGGGGAGCAATCATGAGTGACTACGACACTCTGTGCAAAACGATAGGCGCCCTTGCCGGGGACCTGCGTGATCTTCAGCAGCAGGCTGCGCGGCAATACCAGCCGGTGGTTGACGGCATCCTGCTCACCCGCAGTCGCGATATCCGGCATATCGAGCACACGCTGGATCGCCTGCTCGACTTCTGCGGCCACGAACCCGTGCTACGGATGTACAAGCAGCTTTGCCGTCACTATAGTCACATCGACCCTGCTGCTACCGCCTATTACGTTAATGCCTATCGCGAATACTGGGATAGCGATGCACAAGCAGGCCAGCCATGATTGCCTTCCTTAAACCGTATGCGCTGCTCAAGGACGACACGGAACTGTTCAAGAAGTTCTTCCAGAGTGAGTCATTCCGTCGTTTTGTGACCGACATGGTGATTTCGATTCCGCAGGATTGAGCGCGGCGCGCAATCCACCGCGCAAAGCCCCCTGCGTTGGGCTATGATGCGCCCTTTTTCGCGGGTACGGATACCATAACATGGCTCAATACGTTTACAGCATGCGCGGGGTGAACAAGATTGTTCCTCCGAAGCGCGTCATTCTCAAGGACATTTCGTTGTCGTTTTTCCCCGGCGCCAAGATCGGTGTGCTGGGGGTTAACGGCTCGGGCAAGTCGAGTCTGCTCAAGATAATGGCGGCGGTGGATACGGATTTCGACGGCGACGCCGAGCCGATGCCGAATTTGCGCGTGGGCTTTTTGCCACAGGAGCCGCAGCTTGATGCTGACAAGACCGTGCGCGAGACGGTGCAGGAAGGCCTTGGTGAAGTGTTCGACGCGCAGGAGAAGTTAAACGCGATTTACGCCGCCTATGCCGAACCCGATGCCGATTTCGACAAGCTTGCCACCGAACAGGCCAAGTACGAGGCGATACTAGCCGCGGGCGCCAGTGGCGGCGACACCGAACACGAACTCGACATCGCGGGCGATGCACTGCGACTGCCGCCGTGGGACGCGAAGATCGGCCCGCTGTCGGGCGGCGAAAAACGCCGCGTGGCGTTGTGCCGATTGTTGCTATCCAAGCCCGACATGCTGCTGCTTGATGAGCCGACCAACCACCTCGATGCCGAAAGCGTCGAATGGCTGGAACAGTTTCTCACGCGTTTTCCCGGCACCGTGGTCGCGGTGACGCATGATCGATATTTTCTCGACAACGCCGCCGAGTGGATACTCGAACTCGACCGCGGGCAGGGCATTCCGTGGAAGGGCAATTACACCTCGTGGCTGGAACAAAAGCAGGTGCGCTTGCAGGTTGAGGAATCCGCCGAATCCGCGCGGCAGAAAGCGCTGAAGAAAGAATTGGAATGGGTGCGGCAGAATCCGAAAGGCCGGCAGGCGAAATCGAAATCACGCCTCGCGCGCTTCGAGGAACTGTCGTCGCACGAGTATCAAAAGCGCAACGAGACGCAGGAGATTTTTATTCCGGTGGCAGATCGCCTTGGCGACAGCGTGATCGAACTCAAAAACGTGAGCAAGGGCTACGGCGATAGATTGCTCATCGACAAGGCGACGTTTTCGATACCGCCTGGCGCCATCGTCGGTATCATCGGGCCGAATGGCGCGGGCAAATCGACGTTGTTCCGCATGATTTTGGGTAAGGAGAAACCCGACAGCGGCGAAGTTGTCGTCGGTTCGACCGTGCAGCTTGGCGTGGTCGATCAAACGCGCGACGCGTTGCCCAACGACAAGACCGCGTGGGAGGCAATCTCCGGCGGGCTCGACATCATCAACGTCGGCAAATTTGAAATGCCCTCGCGCGCGTATCTCGGACGCTTCAATTTCAAAGGCCCCGATCAGCAAAAGATGGTGGGCAATCTGTCGGGCGGCGAGCGCGGGCGCTTGCATCTGGCGCAGACGCTGCTCAAGGGTGCGAACGTGCTGCTGCTCGACGAACCGTCTAACGATCTGGATGTGGAGACGCTGCGCGCGCTGGAAGACGCGCTGCTCGAATTCGCCGGCTGCGTACTGGTGATCTCGCACGACAGATGGTTCCTCGATCGCATCGCCACGCACATCCTCGCCTTCGAGGGCGACTCGCAAACCGTGTTCTTCAACGGCAATTATCAGGAATACGAAGCCGACAAACGCAAACGGCTGGGCGAAGAAGGCGCGCGCCCGCATCGGCTGCGCTTCAAACCATTGAAGAGTTAAGGTTTCGTAGGGTGGGTGGAGGCGCGGGGTATGCGCCGTAACCCACCATGCCGCGTGCCCGCCTAGACCGCTCGATGGGTTACGGCGCGATGCCCCTGCGCCTCCACCCACCCTACAAGTTCACTTAGTGGCAAACAGCTTTTCGCCACGGATTTACACAGATGAACACAGAACAAAATCATAACGATTATCAACATAAGTAATTGTTTTTATAAGAATAATTGTATTTCGGGGTTATCCGCTTTTATCTGTGTTCATCTGCGTTCATCTGTGGCTAAATTCGTTCTTTAATTTTCAAAAACAGCATAAGCCGCACGATGACCTCACCCGCCATCCTCATCACGCAGTGCCTGCAACATGATTTCGTCGCACCCGTCGGGCGCTACGACGCGTTGCCGAATCTGTTGCACATCGGCTTTGAGGAAGCGCGGCGTTTGATGGGTGAAAATCCGACCGAAGGCCCGGTCGCGCGCGTGATGCGCTGGGCGTATCAGCAGACCGACGGCGAATTAAAGCTCGTGCACATACGCGATTGGCACGACGAGGCCGACCCCGAGCAGCAGCAACACTTGAAGCAATTCGGCACGCATTGCATCAAGGGCACGCGCGGCGCCGAGTTTGCGTTTGATGTATCCGGCGCGCCCGACAAAAAAATCACTGTGATTGATTCGCCGGGGCTGAATGACTTTCTCGGCACGCCGCTTGCCACTGACCTCGGCGCGGCGGCAAACACGCAATGCCGCATCGGCGTGATGGGCGTGTGGACCGAGGCAAAGGTGAGTTTTCTCGCTTACGAATTGCGCACGCGTTTCCCGGATGCCGAGATCGCCGTGTGCTCCGCGCTCGCCGCGAGCGCCAGCCGCAACGGGCATTTCCTTGCCTTGCAGCAGTTAAACAATCTGCTGGGCGTGCGCATCATCGATTCGGTGGGTGGCTTCGTTGACTTCCTCGGCGGCACGCTCGATGAGGCGCCGTTGCAAACCGCCGGCGGTTATCAGCCGCAGGTTGAATACGACACCAAGCGCGCACCGGGCGACATCGATAAACAATTAGTGAGTTATCTGTTTCGCGACTGCTCCACCGTGCGCGCGCGCGAACTCTCCGGCGGGTTTTCCGGCAACTTGGTGCTTGCCTGCGACAGCACCGACCGTGAGCGCCGCCGCCAGGTGCCGCATGTGGTGAAAATCGGGGCGCGCGATCCAATAGGCCGCGAGCGTGCGTCGTTCGAGCAGATCGAGCAGGTGCTGGGCAATTCCGCGCCGCGCATCACTGATTTTGCCGACTGGGGCGAGCGCGGCGCGATCAAGTACCGTTATGCCGCGATGGGCGCGGGCGTGGCGAGTACGTTTCAGCGACGCTACATGGAGGGCCTGCCGCTATCCGAAGTCGAGCGTATCCTCGATATCGTGTTCGGCGAACAACTCGCGCGGCTCTACAGCGCGCCGGAGCGCGAGGCGGTTGATCTATTCGAGTATTACAGTTTCAGCGCGCAGTGGGCGCCGCATGTGCGCATGCGCGTGGAAGAACTGCTCGGCGCGCCAGCAGCGGAAGCGACGTTGCGCTTGCCCGGCGGGCTGACCACGCCCAACATCTGCCGCTTTTACGAGAGCACGCTCGCCACGCTGCCGCGCCAGCACGGGCGCTCGTGGTGGTTCGCGCATGTGCATGGCGATCTGAATGGCGCGAACATCATTCTCGATGCGCACCAGAACGTCTGGCTCATCGATTTTTTTCACACGCATCGCGGCCACATTCTCAAGGATCTGGCCAAGCTCGAAAGCGATTTGTTTTATATCTGGACGCCGATCGAGAACGCAAACGATCTTGCCGCGGCGGTGCGCTTGACCGACGCGCTGCTCGAAGTGCGCGATCTCGCAGGCGAATTGCCGGGCGCGGAACATTACGCAATCACCACGCCCGCGCTCGCGCGCGCGTGGGATACCGTGCGCAAGCTGCGCGGTTTTTATCCCGCGCTGATCGAAAGCGACCGCGATCCGCTGCAACTGATGACCGCGCAGTTGCGTTATGCCGTGCACACGCTGGGTTTTGACGAATGCAATCACTGGCAAAAGCTGTGGGCGTTGTATGCAGCCGGGCAGACCGCCGCGAAGATAGAGCAGCGTTTGCTGAAATCAGGGCCGCTGCGCGTGGATTGGCTCACTCCCGCAAACAGCAATCTCGGTCTCACCATACTGCCGGGCCGGCGCGACTATGGCCGCGATCTCGTTGGCGATATCGCGTCGCTGAAAGCGGCGGGCGCAACACATGTGTTAACACTGGTGACTCCCGACGAACTCGCCGCGCGCGGAGTAGAACTTTTGGCCGACGCGGTGCGTGGCGCGGGCTTGCAGCACTGCCAGGAGCCTTTGCTCGATCAGCGTGCACTGACCATCGAACAAATGGATCGCGTCGCGGATTGGCTGGATGCCGCGCTCGCCAACAATGGAAAAGTAGTCGTGCATTGCGTCGCGGGCCTCGGCCGCTCCGGCATGGTGGCGGCAAGTTACCTCACGCGCGCGGGCATGACCTCGCGCGACGCCATAGAACTGGTGCGCGCCCGCCGCTCGCCGCGGGCGATTGAAACCGCGGTGCAGGAGGACTTCGTGCATCGTTATGCGGCGGTGCGTGAGTGAAGGGTAACTGCTTTTTGACACGGATTTACGCAGATGAACGCGGATTCACCTCCAATCTGTCGTTCCTGCGCAGGCCGGAACCCATGACACGGTGCCAGTTGGGATACCGCATGGATTCCCTCCTGCGCGGGAATGACGGAGGTAGGTTTTAATCTGTGTTCATCTGCGTAAATCCGTGGCAAAGAAGGTTTTGAAGTTCGCTTTTAAACGGAGGTAGCGCAATGGGTCTGCTGGACATGTTTCAAAAGGTCTCCGAGTCGCCGACGAATCCGCGGCAATCCAAGGCCGCGAAGGCGTTCGACGTGGCCGACCTTTACAGTGGCCCGCTGGCGCAACCGCAGGCCGCCACCGCAGGTGAGATTGCGCTCGATGAGAAATTACGCCAGGCGTATTTCTGGATCGTCAATCACGCGATCATCAATCCTTACTACGACATCGAATATCAGACCGGCCCTTCGCAGCAATATGCGTTCGGCGATCAGAAAAGTATTTTGCGTTTGCCGTCGGGGCAAAGTTATTCGAGTTTCGTGTTGCTGCCCTTGCTCAACCTCGTTGCGCGCAAGCGCTGCCTGCTGGTGGGCGGGCCGGGGCGCGGCAAGACCGCGAGCGCGATCCTCATGGGCATACTTGCCGGTTATCCGCTGAAGGACGTGAAGCGCGCGATTCAGCACGGCCAGCCGCAGATGACCATCACCGATCTGCTCGGTAATCCATTGCCCGGCGATCTGGTGAAGGCCGAAAGCATGGACGAGATTCGCATTGCGTGGCGCAAGTGGCTCGCGATGCGCGTGAAAATCATCGACGAATACAACCGCATCCCCACCCGCACGCAGTCCGCGCTGCTCACCGTGATGGCGGACAACTACGCCGAGTTGCTCGATCAGATTTACGAATGCCCCGAGGCCGCGTGGTATCTCACCGCCAACGACGATGCGGGTGGGGGCACCTATCAGGTGATCGAGGCGCTGCGTGACCGCATCGACGTGGTGGTGAAGGCGCTGCATTTTAATCCGCGCTTTCTCGGCGATCTGTTGTCGCGCATCGAGGCCGGCATCAAGCCCGAGACCATGGTGCCGCGCTCGATTATTTTCAGCGAAGCGGAGATCGATCTGGCGAGTGCGGCGATCCTCGCGGTGAAGCTGCCAGACCCGCTGCGCCGCCGCATCGAACACTTTGCCAGCCAGTTCGAATTTTATGAATACGCCGCGGCGCAAGTCGAATACAAAACCAAGGACACGGTGAAGCTCTCCGGCGTGGAGTTTCACCAACTCGACGCGCTCGACACCGGCAAGGACAAGGCAAAAGACCTCGGCCAGCAAACGCGCAACGGCCTCTCGGTGCGCGCGCTGATGACCACGCTGGTGTTCGTGAAGGCGATGGCGTGGTTTCGCGGCGATGATTTCGTCACGATCGAGGATATCCGCCAGATATTGCCGTTCGTGCTGCACGACAAGCTCGCGCAGAATGCCGACGCACCCGTGTTTGAGCAAAGCGGCCAGGCGGTGTTTCGTGTTGATCGCATCGGCTGGCTGCGGCAAATGTTCGATCAATCGTGTCAGGAATTCGACCGGCTCAATTTGGATAAGGATGACCCGGTGTTGGCCCTGGACGCCGAGTTCCAGAAAGGTCTCGATGGCTTGCCGCCGGTCGAAGTGCGCAATCGCCTTGCGCGCATTGAGCGCACGCTCGCTGATTGGAGCGGCGAGCGCAAGCTCTACGGGCCGCGCTTTGACGACATACTCAAGCTGAAGTATTTTCATCAGCGCTACACCAATTACCTGACCTGGCTGGAGCGCAAGTGATTGGCAACGCACTCACTGCGGTGCTGCAGGCGAAGCGCGCGGATTTCAACCAGCGCTTCAATCTTGCGCATCAGCAATACCGCACGCTGACGGCGGACGACTGGTTCGCCTTCGTCAAAGACACGTTAAGCCCGGTGGCGGAAATCGTCGCCGCGCATGACAAGGCTGCCGTGGCCGAAGTGATCGACGCGCTCTACGACCAGGCGTTGCCGCTGGTGGCGCAGCGCTGGCTGGGCGCAGATGCGCGCGAGCCGGTGCTTGCCGCAAGTTATAAACAACTACTCGCCGCGCTCGTGCCCGCGCTCGCGCGCGAACCCGCGCGGCTTTCCGGCGCGCTGCTCAATGCCTTGCATCAGATCTGCCAGGTCGACGCGCCACGCGCCCGCGTGTGGGCGCAGCGCCTTGCAACCGTCGGCGCGAAGTCCGCCGACGTTGATGCATTGCTCGCATTAGGCCGCGTGCTCGCATGGCGCGTGGGCCTGCCCGCGTATCGCACGGCGGCGTTGCAGGCGGGGCCAGGCCTGCCGCCGGAGTGGGCACAGCCGGCGCTGGGCTTGGCGGCGCCGCCCGACGCTGCATTGTGGCAAGCGCTTGCGCGTTCTCCTGCATTGCGCGCGGATGAAATCGGCATCAAACAAAATCCGCAACTCGAATGGCAGGGATGGAGCGGCGGTTATCGCGGTTTGGGCGGCGTGTTTGCCGCGCTGCCGATGGTGGGCCTTGCGGCAGGCAAGCTTGCCGCAAGCGATGGCGAAACGACATGGTGGCTCGCTGCCGATGGTTATGGCGCGCAACTGGTGCGCATGGGCGCGGCCGCCGATTGGCCGCTGGATACGATGTCCGCGGCGGCGAAGGCTGGCGCGGATGGCAGCGTGACGGCGGGCAAGTTGTCGCGCAAGTTTGTTGAATTGGAAAGTGCGCGGGGGGCGGTGGTGCATGAGGGGATCGTGGCGGTTACGTTGAGGACTTCTTATCAGGTGGCGGTGTTGCGGTGTGTGGCGTGAGCACGCTCGTCTTTTACGCACCAAAGGACGCCCCTTCCCCTTCGGGGGGAAGGTTGGGATGGGGGTGGTTTCAAAGCTGCTTGCTACGCCCACACGGTGCTTCAACTTCGCCGGGGGCAGCCCGGCGGCTGGTCACTTTTCTTGCTCCGCCAAGAAAAGTAACCAAAAGAAGGGCGCCCCGGACTCGGTCTCGCGAAGCGTGGTGCGAGCAGGGGCGCAAGCAGCTGCGTTCAGCGTTGGTTGCCGGGGCGCACGCGGCTGCTCCCGCAAACGGGCCTGCGGCGAACGAGTCGCAGCCGCCCCCAGGTTCGCCGGCCCTTCGGGCTCCCCTGCGGGTCGCAACCCGCAGGGCGCAATCGCCCCAAGCATTGCGCCGATCCACTATCGCGTAACCAATGAGCGCCAATCTGGAATCCATCCGCGACGCGTGGCGCGAAAAATGGCCGCAGGCGCTTGCGCTGTGGAGTTCTTACGCACGCCTGTCCGAGCCGGTGTGGTGCATGTCGGCCAAGGATGCGAAACGCGAGCAATTGACGATGAGCTTCGCGATGATCCGGCTTACCGATCACGCGGTAGTGCTTAACGTTGAAGATATCGCCGAGCGCGGCCTTGCTGAATTTCCGCTTGAGGTGATGGGGCACGAAATCGGTCATCACATTTATTGCCCCGGTGATCTTAACGATCATGGGCGCATGCTGGTGCGTGTGCGGCGCGGGCTGCCGGGCGTGGAGGAGCACGCGCCGATGATCGCGAATATGTATGCCGATCTTTTTATCAATGACCGATTACAGCGTAATCACGGACTGCGGCTCGATCGCATCTACGAGAAGCTGGTGGAGAAAGACAGCGGCGGCAGCGTGTTGTGGCGCATCTATCTGCGTATGTATGAGTTGCTGTGGCGGCTTGATCGCGGCACGCTGGTGAAACACCCGCTCTCCGACGGGCAGGAGGGTGATGCACAACTCGGCACGCGGCTGATTCGGGTGTATTCGCGCGACTGGATGAAGGGTGCGGCGTCGTTCGGCGCGCTGTGCCTGAGCTATCTGACCAAGGAGGAAGGCCAGAAGCTGCGCGTCGCCGCGGGTGGCCTCCTCGACAGCGAAAGCGGCGGCATGGAAATGCCGGAGGGGTTGTCGGAGATCGAGGCCGATGAAGGCGAGCCGGTGCTGCATCCATCAGAAGACCCGCTGGTCGCGGGCGAGGCCGCCGCCGGGGACAAACACGGTGAAGTCGGCGACGAGGGTGACGGCGGCGACAAAGACGTTGAAAATTCAAACGATCCCGGCGGCCGCAAGTCGATCAAGCGTTATCGCGGGGTGAGCGAATACCGCGAGCTGATGAAGCAACTCAACCCGCACGCCAGCGCGGAGGATGTCACGCTGCGATACTACCGCGAGCGCTCGATGCCCTATCTGATTCGCTTCCCGGAAAAAGTAACCGCCATTGCACAAGAGCCGGAAATGGAAGGGCTGGAAACCTGGGACATCGGCCGCTCGTTTAACGAAGTCGATTGGATCGAGAGCATCACGCGCAGCCCGCACGTGGTGCCGGGCGTGACGACCGTTGCGCGCGTCTACGGTGATACGCCGGGGCAAGACCCGCACAAGGAGCCGTTCGATCTTTACGTTGGCATCGATTGCTCGGGTTCCATGCCCAATCCGCGCATGCAGTTGTCGTACCCGGTGCTCGCCGGGTTTATCGTCGCACTGTCCGCGTTGCGCGCGGGCGCGCGCGTGATGGTGTGTCTGTCGGGCGAGCCGGGCAAATCAATCGCCACCGACGGCTTTCGCCGCGATCAGGATTCGGTGCTGCGCCTGCTCACGCAATACCTCGGCCAGGGCTACAGCTACGGCATCTTCCGCCTCGACGACATGGCGGCACAATTAAAGCCCCGCCATCGCCCGGTGCATGTGCTGATACTCACCGACAGCGATATCTACACCTCGCTCAATGAAAAGCACGGCACGAAAGGCGCGCAGCGGGAAGGCTGGCTCGCGGCGGAGGAAGGCTTGCGCAAGGCGGGCGGCGGCGGCACCATGCTGCTGCACGCGCCGGCGCAGATGAGCGCCTACATGAGCCGTTTTGATAGCGAGGCCAAGAAACTTACGGCGCAAGGCTGGCGCATGGCTTACGTGAGCGATTGGGCGCAAGTGCTCGAATTCGCGCGCAACTTTGCGCGGCAATTATGGGAAAGCAAACGAAACTGAATCCCGGCCCGCTGCTACAGCAACTGACACGGCGCATCGCCGAGACGCCCGCCGACCTGCTGGCCGAACCGGCGATGGGCAAAACGGCGGGTGTCGCCACCGGCGCCGTCGCGGGTGACGTGCTGCGCGGGCTGGGCTTGCTGAATCCGGACGCGCGCTGGCTGGCGACACTGCATCCCGACAAAGCCGACAAGACACAGCGCAATCACCTGCGCGTGATGCTGGTTGCGAGCTGGTTGCTTGCCGATCCGTGGTTTCGCGACAAGGCCAAATCCGCCGATGCGCAAATTTGGCTCTACGGTGGCAGCATCGCCGAACTCGCCGCACTCACCACCGCGGATGCGTTCGTGAAAGACGACGACCGCCGCGAGGAGCTTGCGCGCCTTGCACTGAAGGCGCTGGGGTTTGTGCCGCAAGGCGAGAGCGGCGCGCAGGCGCAGGATCGGCTCGAATCGATATCCAGCGTCGAGCGTCAGCGCGTGGTTGCCGCGTCACGCAAAGTGCAGGACGCCGCGAAAAAGCGCCGCGAGGAAGAAGAAGCGCGCGCGCAAAAAGTGCGTGAAGAGATGCAACGCAAGGCGGCGGAGGCTGCGGCGGCTAAAGGGACCAGGGAATAACTACAAGAACTTTTTAGCCACGGATTTACACAGATGAACACAGATTAAAATCATGTCCGCCGTTCAGCGGAAGCATCGTAACTATTTGTTTTTAAACATCTTTTTCTCATGCATTATTTGGCTTGGAGTTTGACCTCAAGAGTGCGGAGTTCTGCTGCGTTTTCCAGCGGCCTCGGCCTGCCGCTCGTGATCATCGATCCACTTATCAGTGAGCCGGTCTAGCTCGTCTAGTTGTTTTTCAGAATAGTCGGGCGGTGCATATTCCATCTGCAACCAGCCGATC
>CAMDLH010000051.1 GCA_945901405.1 Bordetella parapertussis
CATTCGCGTGGCTTCCGTCGATGAGCTCAAGGCACGTATCCTCAAGGGTATTGACGAGTTCAACGCCTCCCCGGTCGTTTTTCGCTGGAACAAGTTTGACCTGGGGCTCACTTAATGTGTATCATTTTTAATGGAACGAACTACTAGTAGCTTTGGACCATTTTGCGATAACATATATAAGCTGTTGTTTTTATTAATATTTTTGGCGGGAACAAGGCGCATGTAGATGGGCGCCTGCATTGTTAAGTATCAGCAATGCCGCTCACGGGATGTTGTCCGTGCCCGACGCGTTACAATGCATATCGCAAATTTGAGGTGACATTATGGGTGCGGTTATTGAGCTTAGGCGCGAACCACTCACGGCCAATGAGCACCAACGCGCGTGGGAGGCTTTGTGCAATGACAAGACGCTTGCGGGTATACCCTACAAGATCGAGACCGATGCGTGGGGCGCGCTGCGCATGAGTCCAACGCAAACAAGACATTCACGAATGGTTGGCCGTGTCACGCGGTTGCTGCAACAAAAGCTCGGTGGTGAAGCGATGCCAGAGCTTGCCATGGTGACCAGCGACGGTATCAAGGTTCCCGACGTGGGGTGGTGCTCGGACGCCTTCCTTGCGCAGCACTGGTCGAACGTGGTGTTACACAAGGCCCCGGAAATCTGCGTCGAAGTCGTCTCGCCGTCCAACTCGGAGATGGAACTGCGTTCCAAGACAGCCCTCTATCTAAACTTGGGCGCTGTTGAAGTGTGGCTGGTTTCGGAGGATGGCGCAGTGGAGATCCACACGCTGGCCGGAACGCGAGAGGACTCCACGTTTGGTTTCAATCCCGGGATTGAATTGGCGGGTTAGACAAACGCTATTAGTCGCTAACGCGGACTCAGAATTTGTCGCGCACGCGCAAATAACTCGCAAAACGCGGCAGTCCGTTCTTGGTGAGGCCGCGATGGGTATACGTCACCAATGTTCCAATGGCGGGCGGGCTGGCGCGCACGGCGTCGCTAAAGCCGGTGCCTATCTGAAAGCGCTTGCCGTCCGCTGTTTCGACTTGCAACGCGCCCATCTTGCCGGCGTATTTGCCTTTGCCCTCGACGTGGGCAATCACTGTCGCCTCGGCGTCATCGAGCGGTTTTAATTTGAGCAGCGCATCATTCCGCCCGGTAACATAAAGCGCGTCGGCGCGATGGAGCATCAAGCCTTCGCCGCCCGCGCGTACGATTTCCGCGAGCTTGCGTTTGAGCGCTGCATTGTCTTTGATGCGGAATTGTTCCACGGCGACGAGTTGCGCAAAATTGGCCCCGGCGGCGATACGTTTGATTTCCGCATAGCGTTCCGTAAAAGTCCCAGGCGCGTTGGGCAATTCAAACACCATGTATTTTACTTGCCGCCATTCGTCGTTCCGGGGCGTCGTTTTGCGCACAATCCCCGACAACATTTCAAATTGTCCGCGCCCCAGCCACAACTCGCCGTCTAACGCTTGGCGGGGCAGCTTGGCAATAAACCATGCAGGCGCCGCGATAACATTGCCCGCCCGCGTACGCAGCGTCTTGCCGTCCCATAGCCCGCGCACGCCGTCATACTTTTCGCTGATGAGATAGGGCGCGGGGTCAATACCGTCGCTGGCCTCGCTGGCGAGCAACACGCTGGGCGGCACGGGCGTTTGTGCATTTTGCGCGTGGAGCGCGGGCGCGAGCCATAAACACAGTGCGAAAGTAACAATGAGCGTTATGGAATTTTTCATCAGGCTACTGCCTAATGGTTCTAATTGTTCATGCTCGCCTGCCGGCAGCAGCCCCCACGGCGGCGATGCGCAACGATCATGACCGCGCGCTCACGCCCCTGTGCGGTGCAAACTGAATGTACCAGCCCCAAAACGGGGCGGCGTGAGCGATGGCATCGTGCAAGCCTAATACAACCACCATGAAATTCCAACATGAAGTATTCGAATTTCATGGGTTATGAATCGAAACCCGTTGCGCTCAGTCCGCCAGTATGGAGAAAGGCGGCACTAAGCGCGTGGCGGCGGTAATATTGCCGCATGCTTGTCGCTGACCCGATACACTTTCGCGCCTGGCGCGCCGAACTCTCACTCGACTACGAGCGGCGCGGCGCGCGCACGGTACTTGCCGCGCGTCGGCACGACGGGCCGCTGGTGGTGCAAAAAGTGCTTTATCCCGAAGGTGACGCCGTTTGCCACTCGATCATCGTGCATCCGCCCGCGGGCATCGCTGGCGGCGACGAGCTTGAAATCAATGTGTGCGCGGGTGCGAGCGCGCATGCCTTGCTCACCACGCCGGGTGCGGCCAAGTGGTATCGTTCCGCCGGGCCGTGGGCGCGGCAGGATATTTCGTTGAGTGTTGCCGGCAGCGCGTGTGTTGAATGGCTGCCGCAGGAAACTATCGTGTTCAACGGCGCGCGCGCGCGCAGTTCGATTGATGTGCGATTGTGCGCGGACGCGGCTTACATCGGCTGGGAAATTCTGTGTTTGGGCAGGGGTGCATCGGGTGAACGGTTTATGAGTGGAGAATTTCGTCCGCGCACGCAACTCACGCGCGACGGCGTGCCGCTGTGGGTGGAGCGCGGGCGCATCGCGGGCGGCGGCGCGTTGCTCGATTCGCCGGCCGGATTGGCCGGGTGCACGGTGTGCGCCACGCTGCTCGCCGCGGCGCCGCGTGTGAACAAGGAATTGCTCGATGCATGCCGCGAGGAGCGGCCGGCAAACGGACGCGCCGCCATCACGATGTTGCCGGGCGTACTGGCCGCGCGCTATCTTGGCGATTCGAGCGAGACGGCAAGAATCTATTTCACGCGCTTGTGGCGGAAAATACGCCCGGTGCTGACGGGCCGCGAAGCGATCCCGCCACGAATCTGGAGTACGTAAACATGGAACTGACACCAAGAGAAAAAGACAAGCTGCTGATCTTCACCGCGGGGCTGCTCGCCGAGCGGCGCAAGGCGCGCGGGCTGAAATTGAATTACCCCGAGGCGATGGCGTTTATCAGCGCGGCGCTGATGGAAGGCGCGCGCGACGGCAAGCCGGTTTCGGAGCTGATGGGCTGGGGTGCGACGCTGCTCAAGCGTGAAGACGTGATGGAGGGCGTGCCGGAAATGATTCCAGACATCCAGATTGAAGCCACCTTTCCCGACGGCACCAAGCTGGTGACGGTACACAATCCCATCGTATAGGAGTAGCACATGATTCCCGGTGAAATGCAGGTGGCGTCGGGCGACATTGAAATCAACGTAGGCCGCAAGACCGTGGCTATCTCCGTGACGAACACCGGCGACAGGCCGATACAAGTCGGCTCGCATTATCATTTTTACGAGACCAACGACGCGCTGGCGTTTGAGCGCGACAAGACGCTGGGCTTTCGTTTGAACATCGCGGCAGGCACGGCGGTACGCTTCGAGCCGGGGCAATCGCGTACTGTTGAATTGGTTGATCTCGCTGGCGCGCGCAAGGTGTATGGTTTCGCGGGACGCATTATGGGAGCGCTAAAGTGAGAATTGGACGACAAGCGTATGCCGAAATGTTCGGCCCCACCGTCGGTGATCGTATACGTCTCGCCGACACTGAACTTTGGATCGAAGTCGAAAAAGACTTCACGATTTACGGCGACGAGGTGAAATTCGGCGGCGGCAAGGTCATTCGCGACGGCATGGGGCAAAGCCAACTCACTTCGGCGCATGTCGCCGACACGGTGATCACCAACGCGCTGATCGTCGATCACTGGGGCATCGTCAAGGCTGACATCGGCATCAAGGATGGCCGCATCTGGAAAATCGGCAAGGCGGGCAATCCGGATATACAGCCTGGTGTGACTATCCCCATCGGCGCGGGCACCGAAGCCATCGCGGGCGAAGGCATGATCGTTACCGCTGGCGGCATCGATACGCACATTCACTTTATCTGCCCGCAGCAAATCGAAGAAGCGTTGATGTCGGGTGTGACCACCATGATCGGCGGCGGCACGGGTCCTGCCACCGGTACCTATGCGACGACCTGCACGCCGGGGCCGTGGCATATCCGCTCGATGTTGCTGGCGGCGGAAGCGTTTCCGATGAATCTTGGGTTTCTCGGCAAGGGCAATGTGTCGCTGCCCGATCCGCTGCGCGAACAAGTGCAGGCGGGCGCGATTGGATTGAAGCTGCATGAAGACTGGGGCACCACGCCAGCAGCCATCGATAATTGCTTGACCGTCGCGGATGAAATGGACGTGCAGGTGGCGATCCATAGCGACACGTTGAACGAATCGGGCTTCGTCGAAGCGACGATCAAGGCGATCAAGGGCCGCACGATACACACGTTTCACACCGAGGGCGCGGGCGGCGGCCACGCGCCCGACATCATCAAGATTTGCGGCGAGCCGAATGTGTTGCCGTCCTCCACCAATCCGACGCGGCCTTACACGGTGAACACCATCGCCGAGCATCTCGACATGTTGATGGTGTGCCATCACCTCGATCCGGCGATTGCCGAGGACGTGGCATTTGCCGAATCGCGCATCCGCCGCGAGACCATTGCGGCAGAAGATATCCTGCATGATCTGGGCGCGTTCTCGATGATGTCGTCGGATTCGCAGGCGATGGGGCGCGTGGGCGAGATCATCATCCGCACCTGGCAGACCGCGCACAAGATGAAGGTGCAGCGCGGCGCTCTCGCGGGCGACCCGAAGACCAGCGACAACGCGCGCGTCAAGCGCTATATCGCGAAATACACCATCAACCCGGCGGTCACGCACGGCATCTCGCACGTGGTGGGTTCGATCGAGACCGGCAAGCTCGCCGATCTGGTGCTGTGGAAGCCCGCGTTCTTCGGCGTGAAACCTTCGCTGATTTTAAAAGGCGGCATGATCGCCGCCGCCGCAATGGGCGACCCGAATGCATCGATTCCCACACCGCAGCCAGTGCATTATCGACCGATGTTCGGCAGCTTCGGACGCGCGCTGCGTACCTCGCTGACGTTTGTATCGCAGGCGTCGTTGAATGATGCGGCGCTGCGTGACTTGGGATTGCAGCGCCCTCTTGAGGCGGTAAAAAACACGCGGCGCATCGGCAAGAAAGACATGATTCACAATCATTGGCAGCCCAAAGTCGAAGTCGATGCGCAAACGTATGAGGTGCGCGCCGACGGTGAGTTGCTGGTGTGCGAACCGGCAAGCGTGCTGCCGATGGCGCAGCGGTATTTCCTGTTCTGATGATTGAAATCAACTCACGCGCCGATGCAGGCACGGTGCAAGCGCAACTACGATTGCCGTTCGACCTGCGGCAAAAAAGCCGCTTGCGCACCAAGCTCGTATCCGGCGAAGACGCGTGGCTGATGCTGCCGCGCGGCGAGATCTTGCGCGGCGGCGATTTGTTGCTGGCGGCCGATGGCCGCGTGGTCGAAGTCGTTGCCGAGCAGGAGCAGGTGATACACATCGAATGTGCGAGCGCCGCGGCACTTGCGCGCACGGCGTATCACCTGGGCAATCGCCATGTGCCGGTTGAGGTCGGTGATGGCTATCTGCGCATCGCGGCGGATCATGTGCTCGAAGAAATGGTGCGAGGCCTTGGTGCAAAACTCACGCCGATGCAAGCGCCGTTTGAACCCGAGGCTGGAGCTTATGGAGGGGGGCATCACCACCACGAAGAACCTGGCCGTGGTGCACGCATCCACGAATACGCCACAAAATAATCGTTTAAAAACAAATACGTACGATACATCTACCTTGAACAAACTTAATCAACTCGCCAAGCTCTTGCAGCTCGCCAGCCCCGCATTGCCGGTGGGCGCGTACAGCTATTCGCAAGGTTTGGAGGCCGCCGTCGAAGCGAAAATCATTCGCGACGCGGCGAGCGCGCAGCGCTGGATCACCGACGTGCTCATGTACTCGGTGATGCGCATGGAAGCGCCGCTGTTGCTGCGTTTGTGCGCGGCGTGGCGCGAAAATGATCTTGCGAAAGTGAAGCAATGGAACGCGCTGTTTCTCGCCAGCCGCGAGAGCGCCGAGCTGCGCGCCGAGACGGCGCAGATGGGCTATTCGTTGTGCAAGCTCACGCGCGAATTGGGTATGCCTGAAATCGCGCTTGAAGAAATTGCGTTCCCTGTGGTCTACGCGCACGCGGTCACGCAATGGCACATTGATCCGCACGACGCGCTCATCGCTTATCTGTGGTCATGGCTGGAAAATCAGGTGATGGCGGCGTTAAAAGCCGTGCCGCTAGGGCAGACCAACGGACAAAAAATTTTGCTCGCACTGGGCGCGCGGCTCGACGCGGGCGCTGAAGAAATCGCGGCAATGGACGATGACGATCTCGGCAATTTCGCGCCGGGTCTGGCGCTACTCTCAAGCATTCACGAAACTCAATACAGCAGGTTATTCAGATCATGAACACAAACTCACAGCCCTTGCGCGTCGGCATCGGCGGCCCGGTCGGCTCGGGCAAAACAGCTTTGACGCTGGCGCTGTGCCGTGCGCTGCGCGACCGCTACAACATCGCGGTCGTCACCAACGATATCTACACCGAGGAAGACGCGCAGTTTCTGGTGCGTAACGACGCGCTCGCGCCCGAGCGCATCATCGGCGTCGAGACCGGCGGTTGTCCGCACACGGCGATACGCGAGGATGCCTCGATCAATCTCGAAGCGGTGGCGCGGTTGAATCGCCGCTTCATCGGCCTTGATCTCATCATCATCGAATCGGGTGGCGACAATCTCGCGGCGACATTCAGCCCGGAGTTGTCCGATCTCACACTCTACGTGATCGACGTCGCGGCGGGCGACAAGATACCGCGCAAGGGCGGGCCGGGCATCACCAAATCCGATTTGCTGGTCATCAACAAAATCGATTTGGCACCCATGGTCGGCGCGTCGCTTGAAGTGATGGATCGCGATTCAAAAAAAATGCGCGGCGAGCGGCCGTTTGTATTCACCAATCTCAAGACCGGGCACAACCTTGACACGGTGGTGCAATTTATCGAAACGCAGGGGATGTTATGTTCAAAACACTGACAGGCGCGGCACTCATTTTCGCTGGCGAAGCAATCGCGCATTCCGGCCACGGCGCGCCAGAGATGCACATGCACGGTTGGGAATACGCGTTGCTCGCGGCGCTTGCCGCGTGCGTAATCGCGCTTGCGGCAAGACGTTAAGTAATTGTTTTTATTGAATATTTTTTTAGGCGGCTTTTTGCTGTGTGGCGCCGAACGTGCGCAGCAACTTGCCATAGCCGTCGATTGAACCGGTAAATCCAATCTTCTTGAGCGCGCCCCAGATACTCACTTGCGATGTGGAAAGAACCGGCTTGCCGATGTCGCGCTCGAGGCGCTCGATGATGTCCACGCTCTTCCAGTTGGTGCAGGCGAGTGCGATGCATTGCGCTTCGGGACAATCCAGTTTTTTGCCGAGGTCGTAGGCGGTCTGCACATCAAGCCGGCCGATCTTCAAATTGTCTTCAAGGTTGAGTCCGTCGCGCGCCACGACCTTGATGCCGTTGGCCTCGATAAAATTCGCGCACAGCGCATTCACCGCCGGGGTGAACGCCGAACCCAGCGCCATGCGCGTGACGCCGAGTGTACGCATCGCCTCGATCAGCGCGGTGGAGGTGGTGGTCGCCGGTTTGCCGGTGGCGTCTTCGATGCGCTTGATCATTTCAAGATCGTAGCCCAGACCCTTCAAAAAACTCGGTGCGGTCGCGCCCAGAATAATTACATCCACGTCGGCGGTGGCGAGCAGCTTCGCTTCCATCTCCAGCGCGTTCACCATCGAGCCGACTTCATTCGGCGTCACCTGCGTGATTGGCAGGCGCGCAGTGTGCACGGTCACGCCGGCAGGCAGCACGCGGAAAAATTCGTTTTCAACGGTGGTGTTGGATGACGGCGCGAGCAGCCCGATGCGGCCGGTGAATGGCATGGCGGTTTCCTCAATTGGGTGTTGATGTTCGGGCAAGTTTAGCAGTACGAGAGATGACAGCGTAGCCAGGTGCCGGTGCGCTTCCCGGCACGTCGTTCCAGCGCAGGCTGGATTCCGGCCTGCGCCGGAATGACGGAATGCTTATTGATGCGCGCAAAAGAGGATGTTCCGTGGTTTAGAATCAAACAAACCAATCGAGGACGCCATGATCCTGGGTGCATTCATCGTGAACATTCAGCACCACTCAAAAGCGGCGTGCGTTGTAATGTTGTGCGCAAGCACCTTCGCCGCCGCTCAAAACTATCCCACGCGCCCGGTGCGCATCATCATCTCGGTGGCGGCAGGCGGCGGCACCGACACCGTGGGCCGTTCGCTCGCGCAGAAGCTCTCCGAGCGCTTGGGCCAGCAATTTGTCGTCGATAACCGTCCCGGCGCGGGCGGCAGCATCGCGGTAGAGCTCACGGCGCGCGCAGCGCCCGATGGATACACGCTGCTGTTTTCATCCAGCACATTCGTAACCAATCAACTGCTCTACAAGGTGAATTACGACACCCTGCGCGATCTGGCGCCGGTGAGCCTTGCGAGTGAAAACGCCTACGTGGTTGCGGTGAATGCGGGCGTGCCGGCGCGAACACTCCAGGAGTTCGTCGTGCTGGCGAAAGCAAAACCGCGCCATTTCAACTACGCCTCGAGCGGCAAGGGCAGCCTGTTGCATCTCACCGGCGAGTTGCTTAAATCGGCCGCGGGCATCGACATGCAGCACATCCCGTATAAGGGCATGGCGCTGGCGTTCCCCGACATAATTTCCGGCCAGGTGCACGTGGCGATTTCGAGCGCGCTCACCATGCTGCCGCACCTGCGTGGCGGGCGCGTGCACGCGTTAGGCGTCACCAGCGTGAGGCGCATCGCGGCGCTGCCGGACGTGCCGGCCATCCAGGAGGCGGGCTACGCGGGATTCGAAGTCACGCAGTGGTACGGCATGATGGCGCCGGCAAACACGCCGCGCGCGATCCGGCTCACGCTGCAAAGCGAGATCACGCGTGCCTTGAAGTTGCCCGAGGTGCATGCGCGCCTCACCGCCGAGGGTGCGGAGCCGGTGGGCAACACGCCCGATGAATTCGCGTTGCGGCTGAAGAACGAATTCGCCAAGTGGGCGAATACCATCAAGGCGGCGGGTATCAAGGTGGATTGACGCTACCCTTGCGCGCCGGGCAGATCGGACGAGTACTGGACGGCTTTTGCGGCGTCGAAGGTGGTTTTTGCAACCGTGATGGCGGTTTCGGCGCCGAACCAAACGCGCAATACGGATGTCAGTTCGGACTCAAGCAAGACGGCCGCGTCGTAATCAACGCGCACCGCGCCGGCGGCATCCTGATGCACACGATATTGCCGCAGCGCGAGTTTGCGCAACGCGTGCGTCAATTCGTTATTGTTGATCCACGCGCCACTTGCCGCGCGAAAGCGCACCGGCGGCCGCCCGCTGAAATTCTTGAGCACGGGTTCCGTGCCGTTCATTTCA
Organism: Bordetella parapertussis; assembly: GCA_945901405.1. Classification (GTDB taxonomy): domain Bacteria; phylum Pseudomonadota; class Gammaproteobacteria; order Burkholderiales; family SG8-41; genus CAMDLH01. The sequence goes on from CAMDLH010000051.1 coordinate 9,413, forward strand.
AGCGAAGCGTAATCGCCAGTGCGGTAACGTAGCAGCGGCAGGCAGAAATTGAAACCGCCGGTAAGCGTGATCTCGCCGTGTGCGCCCGGCGGCAGCGCGTTTCCTGCGTCGTCGAGTATCTCGACATACACGCGATGCTGAAGCAGCACATGGCCCCCGGCGTCTGCATCGAAAACCGCCAGTGGCCCCGCTTCGTTCATCGAATACACGTCCAGTACCGGGCACGCGAAGCGCGCTTCCAGCTCGGCGCGCAGCGCCGGTTGCAGCGTCATCGAGGTGGAGACCAGCGCGCGCGGCTGGTGCCGCACCGGCAGATCGAGCAGCGCCGCGAACGAGATCGGATCGCCCGAATAAATTTCCGCCTGCAACGCGTCGAGATAAGGCGCGCGGTCGTCTGCGTTGCGCCAGTCGTTGGGATGCAGATTGATCTTGGCGTAGCCTGCTTCGTCCATCGCCGGGATCACCGAGACATAGGTGAAACACTGTTGCTGATGCCCCAGCAGTACGATGCCCACCGTGCCGCGCGCAGCTTTCGGCTCGATGCCAAAGCGCCGCAGCGCGCGTTTGTGAAACGCGATATACGAGGCCGCCACCACGGGATGCGACGGTATCAGCAGCGGATGGCCGGTGGCGCCGCTGGTGTGAAAGTTGATAAGCCGGTCGAGCTCCACGCTGTCGGGCACGAAGCGCGCGATATCGCCGGCGAAATCGGCGCGGCTCACCTGCGGCACATCCTCGAAGCGCGCGGGCGGCGTGCCGCGTGCGCGAAACCACGGCACATCGGCAAAACATTGCGCGACGTAATCGCCAAGCCACGCAGGCTTCGCGTTCGCACGCCAGCCGATGGGCGCGTGCCCGGCCTCGGCATCGAAGGCGCGCACGCGCGCAAGGTCATCGGCGGTAAGCCGGCTACCGGCGCGATTGCGATAAACCGGCGCGTGCGGATGTTGCAGCAGGCGGTCGAGCATGCGCCGCCCGTGCTCGCTAAGCGTCGGGTAACGCTCGGTATCCGTGAGTTCACGATCCATCATTCGCGCCACATTTTGTCCGCCGATTCTTCGGCCGCTTTTTTCGCCAGCGCCTCGCGTATCTTGCGCGCGCGGGCGCTCGCGCCACGCGCGGCCGCCACGGTGCGCTGCCGCTCCGCCGCCGACACGCTGGTGAGACGATCCTGCGCCTGTGCTTCGGTTTCGCCTTCGGGCCGCAACCCCAGGCGCGCGAGCAGCGTGCGCGCAAGCTCTTCGCGCCGGTCGGGGTCGGTATGAAAACTCAGCGCGGTGGCGTGTGCCGACAAGTCAGTAGCAGTGGCGTTTAGCGCGCGCACCACCTCGACAGGCGTGACGCCCGCCGCGCGAAAGCAATCTCCCGCCACCAGCCAGCATGCGATGAGGGCGAGCGCGAGGCGGTTGCGCGCGTTTGCATCGGGTGACGCGAACGGCACAAGTTCTTCGACCGCGGCGCGCGCGCCGAACAGGCCGGCAACGTCCGCGACAATTGCATCCACCTGCACGATGCCGCGCGCGCCGAATTTCGGCTCGGCCAGAAAATCCGGCGGCGTATCGACAATGCGCCGCAGCAGCGCTTCGAGCGGCGGGCTTGCGCGATTCACGATGTGACGAACTTTCCGAAGTGCTGCGTGCTGTGGCAGTCGGCGCAGGCGCGCGCGGGCGCTTTTCTGCGTTGTGCTGCAAAGCGCGCGGGTAGATCGGTTATCGCGCCGGCGGTGGTGAGTTCTTCCAGCGCCACGCCGTATTCACGCGGCGTGAATCCGCAAGGCGCCACGCGCCCTTCCTCGTCGATGAACAAGAAGTCGCGGCCCGGCGCGCAATCGGCCGGCGACAAAGGCACGTTCTGGCTGCTGGCGGTGATGCGACTGAAATAGTCGTCCGAGCCGCGCAGTTTGACACCCAGCGCCGCCAACTCAAGGCGTAGCGCGGGCGCTTCCGCGGCGAAGCGCCCGGCTTGCTCCGGCAACAAGCGATTCGCGGGATAAAACTCAGGCCGGTCGTTGCCGCCGAGTTGATTGAAGGTGATTTCCTCGATGCCCCAGCGTGCGAGCTCGCGGCACAGCGGCGCGAACGCAGCCACGTTGCCGCGCATCAGCACCACGTTTGCGCGCAGCAACGGGCCTTTGCCTGCGATCCGCTTGTCGCTGGCGAGGCGCGCCACATTCTGCGCGAGCGAGGCGAACAAGCCATCACGTCCGCGCAGGTTGTCGTGGGCGGCATTAAGGCCATCCACGCTGACCGTCACCTCGGAATAGTTTTCGATTAGCAGCGCGCGCACCGCGGGGCGGGCGAGCCGCGTGCCGTTGGTGGTGAGGCTCAGGGCGAGGCCGTGTTGCTTGCGGAAAACGCGCGTAACCTCCGCCAGCGGCGGCCACGACAGCGGCTCGCCGCCGAGAAAGCTCACCAGTACGCGCGCGCCAGTGGCGCAGCGGTGGCTGATGAGTGTTTGCGCGAAGTCCAGTACACGCTGTGCGCTGGCAACGCGGCGCGTGCGGCGCAGCGTGCGGTCGTATGCGCAAAACGCGCACGCCAGATCGCAGCGCTCGGTGACACGCCATAACACCACCAGCGTGCGCGGTGTCATGCCGCGCGCTCGACGAAGTTATTGCACCTTGCCGAGGAAATCCATCTTGCCGATCTCAACGCCGCCCTGACGCAGCAGGTTGTAGGCGGTGGCGACGTGAAAATAAAAGTTCGGCAGCACCCACGAGTTCAGATAGTCGAGACCCTTGAAGTTGAATGTGTTGGGGCCGGCGGTCAACGTAATGGCTTTGTCTTCGGTGCCGTCGATTTGCGCTGGAGTCAGCGTCTTCAGAAAATCAATGGCGCGGCGCAGGCGTGCTTTTAACTCCGGCAATGTTTTTTCGTTGTCGTCGAATTTCGGAATGTCGATGCCCGCAAGCCGCGCGCCCGCGCCCTTTGACATATCGGTCGCCACGCGGATCTGCCGCGCAAACGTGAACATGTCGGGAAAAAGGCGCGCCTCGACGAATGCCGAGTCATCGATCTTGCGCGCGGCGGCGTGAGCAATCGCCTTGTCGAGGATGACTTCGAGATTGCCAAGCATTTTGATCATGACCGGGATAGAGGCGTTGTACATGGAGATGTTCATGGTGTTCCTGTTTGTTGTTGCTCATGGTTGAGCCGCGCAATTATATTCGTTACAGTGTGGCTCTCCCGGCGTAATTCGCCTGCGGATCATCTGCCGCATAATCATAACTATTTGTTTTTAAACATATTTTTTACGGAGTCCAAGCATGTCCCAGCAGGATTTCAGCGAACACCGCGAGATGCTGTCGAACAGCGTCACCGATTTCACGCGCGGTGTCGACGTCAGGCGCGTGCGCAAATTGCACGAAACCAAAATCGAATGCGACCGCGCGGCGTGGAAAGAGATGGCCGATCTCGGCTGGCTCGGCGTGCTGGTGCCGGAGCAATATGGCGGCATGGGGTTGAAGCTCGCGGACATGGCGATCGTCGCGCAGGGCCTCGCTCGCGTGCTGGTGCCAGAGCCGCTGACGGCGGTGGCCGTGCTCGCCGCGCGCGTGCTTGCCGACAGCAAAAATGAATCACTGAAGTCGAAGTTGCTCGAAGGCCTGGTGGCTGGCGACACGCTGCCCGCCGTGGCGTGGCAGGAAGAAGCGGGCACGCTCGATGCGGGCAAAATCAAAATGCAGGCCACACCGTTCGAGGGCGGTTTTCGTGTCAGTGGAACCAAACGCTTTGTCACAGGCGCGACGAATGCCGACGGCTACATAGTCACCGCAAACTCGGCGCAGGGCATGCAAACGCTGTGGATCCCGCGCGATGCGGCGGGCGCGAAAGTTGCATTCGACATGCTGGCCGATGGCCGCCAATCGGGCACGTTGAAATTGTCGGATGTGAATGTGCCGAAAGAAAACGTAATCAACTCGGGTGACGCGGCGGCCAAATCACTGGCGCGCGCGATCGACCACACAGCAGTGATCGCCAGCGCGGAACTGTGTGGCATCATGGGCCGTTCGCTGGAGATCACGCTCGAATATCTCAAGACGCGCGTGCAGTTCGGCAAACCCATCGGCAGCTTTCAGGCATTGCAACATCGCGCGGTTGATCTCTATATTCAGCAGGAACTTTCGTCGGCGGTGCTGGCGGATTGCCTCGGTGTGCTTGATGACGAGCCTAGTGACAAGGCACGCTCGGCGGCAGCCAGCCGCGCCAAGGCACGCTGCACCGACGCCGCGCTGCTGATCACGCGCCAGGCGATCCAGATGCACGGCGCGATCGGCTTTACCGAAGATTGCGACGTGGGGCTTTATGTGAAGCGCGCGATGACGCTGGCGGCGTGGCTGGGCAACGGCAATGCGCATCGCAGGCGTTATGCGAAAACCGAAATTCTCGAAGGAGCGCACTGATGGCCGCCGTCATGATTGACTACAACGCGATGCCCGATGAGGACTTTCGCACACAGGCGCGCGAATTTTTCGAGAGCGAATATCCCGCGCATCTTAAATTCATGTCGCGCCGCCTCACGTGGGAAGAAAGCAAACCGTGGTGGCTCGCGCTATCAAAAAAAGGCTGGCTCGCGCCCAACTGGCCGGTGGAGCACGGCGGCATGGGCCTCGATCCGATCAAGCTCATCATCTATTGGGAAGAAACCGAGCGCGCGGGCATCGGCCGGATGCCGGATCAGGGCGTGACCATGGTGGGGCCGACGCTGATACGCTTTGGCAACGAAGCGCAGCGCGCGAATTATCTGCCTAAAATATTGTCGGGCGACAACGTTTGGTGCCAGGGTTATTCCGAGCCTAACGCGGGCAGCGACTTGGCCAGCCTGCGTACCGAGGCCGTGCTCGACGGCGATCACTACGTCATCAATGGCAGCAAAATCTGGACCTCGATGGCGCACAACGCCACCAACATCTACGTGCTGGTGCGCACCGACAAAAACGTGAAACAGCAGCGCGGCATCAGCTTTTTGCTGGTGGACATGAAAACGCCGGGCATCATGTTTCGCACCATACGCAACATCGCCGGCAGCGAGGAATTCTGCCAGGTGTTTTTCGACAACGTGCGTACGCACAAGGACAATCTCATTGGCAAGATCAACGAAGGCTGGACCATCGCCAAGGGCTTGCTCACCTTTGAGCGTCTGAACATCGGCAGCCCGCGGCGTCCGTTGCAGGCCTTCGAGCAACTCGATCCGCTGGCGCGCGCGCAGGGTCTTTTTAACGATCAGGGTTTTGTCGATCGCTACACACAACTGAAAATGGATTTGAACGACTTAGGTTCGTTGTATCAGCGCTACGTCGAAAAAGTGCGGCGAGGCGAGGCGCTCGGCCCGGATATCTCGATGCTGAAAGTGTTCGCGATGGACACCTACCAGAAACTCGCCGAGCTGCTGCTGGAAGCGGGCGCCGAGTACGGCGCTTTCGCCGGCGAGGTTGCATTGGGTAAAGAGAAAGTCGATCTGATGACCCCGTTTTACACCTCGCGCCCCGGCACGATCTACGGCGGTTCGAACGAAATTCAGCGCAATATTTTGTCGAAATACGTGTTGCAACTTCCCAACTAAAACGCCCTCTCCCCGCAAGCGGGGCAAGGGAGCTTTACTCACTTCGTTGCCGAGCAAATCATGCCCAGAAAAATAATCCACACCGACCACGCCCCCAAGGCCATAGGCACGTACTCGCAAGCGGTGCAGGTAGACAAGACGGTGTACTTCGCCGGCCAGATCGGCCTCGATCCGCAAACCATGAACATGGTCGAAGGCATAGACGCGCAGATTCGCCGCGTGTTCGACAACCTGAAGGCCGTGGCCGAAGCCGCGGGCGGCACGCTGAACGACGTGGTGCGATTCACGGTGTATCTCACTGATCTCGGCCACTTCGCCAAGGTGAATGAAATCATGGCGAGCTATCTAACCGAGCCATACCCTGCGCGCGCCGCCGTCGGCGTGGCGAGTCTGCCGCGCGGGGCGCTGGTGGAGATTGATGCCATCATGCATTGTTCGTGAGGCGTGAGGCGTGAAGCGTGAGGCGAAACCAGCAGCCCCGCACCCCGCGCCTCATGCACTTGCCGGGCTGAACAAGCCCACGCTGGAAAAACTCGTCAGGCTCGGTATCACCAGCCGTCTCGATCTCGTCCTGCATCTGCCGCTCCGATACGACGACGAGACGCATCTTTATCCGATCAAGGACGCGCCCGATGGGCAGCATGTGCTGGTTGAAGGCAAGGTGGTCGAGTGCGATATCAAGTACCGCCCGCGCCGCCAGCTTGTAGTGCATATCGAAGACGGCGGCGGCTCGTTGACACTGCGGTTTTTCAGTTTCTACGGCAGTCAGACCAAGCACTTCGAGGCTGGAGCTCAGTTGGGTACCCGGGTGCGCGCGTTCGGCGAAATCCGCCAGGGTTTCTTCGGCGCGGAGATGGTGCATCCGCGTTATCGCATCGTGCGTGGTGACATGCCGGTGGCCGAAGCGCTCACGCCCGTGTATCCGACGACCGCGGGCATGGGGCAGGACACGCTGCGCAAATTGATCGAACGCGCGCTGGCCTCCGAAACACTCGAAGACACATTGCCCGAAGCGCTGATCCGCAAGATGAAGCTGCCGCTGTTTCGCGACGCGGTGTTTTTTTTGCACAACCCGTCACCCGATGTGACGCAGGACCATCTGCTCACGCGCACGCATCCGGCGTGGCGGCGCATGAAGTTCGACGAGTTGCTGGCGCAGCAGTTGTCGATGCGCGTGCATCACGAAAAGCGCCGCGGCATGGGCGCGCCGGCGTTGCGTCCGAAGGGTGTGCTGGGGGCTACGCTGCTGGAAGCGCTCACCTTCAAACTCACCACTGCGCAACATCGCGCCACCGCCGAGATACGCGCCGACATGGCGCGGCCGCATCCGATGCAGCGATTGTTGCAGGGCGATGTCGGCAGCGGGAAAACCGTGGTCGCGGCACTCGCCGCGCTGCAATGCGTGGAGAACGGCTATCAGGTGGCGCTGATGGCGCCGACCGAAATTCTTGCCGAGCAGCACTATCGCAAATTCTCCACGTGGCTGGCACCACTCGGTATCGAAGTTGCATGGCTCGTCGGCAAGACCAAGAAATCTGTTAAAAAACAAATACTTACAGATATCGCGCATGGCCGCGCACCTGTGGCCGTGGGCACACACGCGTTGTTCGAGGAAGACGTGCAGTTCAAAAACCTCGGTCTTGCGATCATCGACGAGCAGCATCGCTTCGGCGTGCGCCAGCGGCTCGCGTTGCGCATGAAAGGCACGCAAGCCGCCGACGGCACACCCGAAGCAAACGCGCAGCCGCATCAACTGATGATGAGTGCCACGCCGATACCGCGCACGCTGGCGATGAGTTACTACGCCGATCTCGATGTGTCGGTGATCGACGAAATGCCGCCGGGCCGCACGCCCGTCACCACCAAATTGATCTCGGATGCGCGGCGTGATGAAGTGGTTGAGCGCGTGCGCGACGCGTGCCTCGCCGGCAGTCAGGCGTACTGGGTGTGTCCGCTGATCGAGGAAATGGAACCCGCGGAGGCCACGGAGGGGAGCAAGCCGAAACTCAAAGGCGGCCGCGCCGGCATGGAGGCGCTACAACTGCAAGCCGCCATCGACACCTACGAGACGTTAAGCATCACGTTCCCCGAGTTGCGTGTTGGCCTCGTGCATGGCCGTCTAAAAAGTGCCGAGAAATCCGAAATGATGGCGGCGTTTCAGCGCGGCGAGGTTCAGCTTTTGGTGGCCACCACGGTGATCGAAGTCGGCGTCGATGTGCCGAATGCAACGCTGATGGTGATCGAAAACGCCGAGCGCATGGGCCTGTCGCAACTACATCAGTTGCGCGGCCGCGTCGGACGCGGCGCGGCACAAAGCGCATGCGTGCTGCTCTATCACGCGCCGCTGTCGCAGATGGCGCGCGAGCGCCTGAAGATCATCTTTGAAAACACCGACGGATTCGAGGTGGCGCGCCATGATCTGAAAATGCGCGGCCCCGGAGAGTTATTGGGCGCGCGGCAGAGTGGTGTGCCGCTGTTGCGTTTTGCCGATCTGGTGGTGGATATGGATTTGCTGGAAGCGGCGCGTGACGCAGCGGCGACGTTGTTGAAAGACAATCCCGATGCCGCGCGTGCGCATCTGGCGCGATGGCTGGGCGGGCGCGGGGATTATTTGAAGGTGTGAGCGACTCTCCGCGGGATGGGTACTGGCCCTTGGCCGTAACCCATCACAAAACGTGTTTGCAACGTGATGGGTGTGATGGGTTGCGCCGCGCCCCACCCATCCTACGGGTAGAACGTAGGGCGCAATCGAAGCGAAGCGCAGTGCGCCGTTCGCTACGTGGCATGTCACAAATGTAACCCCAAGTTCGCCGGTCCTCAGGGCTCCCCTGAGCTGCCCGGCGGCTTAAAGGGGGATTAACTACACACCCGCGCGTACGCGAAACGCATTGCTCTGTGATGTTGCATCCCCTGCTCATTTCCTCGTTGCGACACTACAAACGCAAATTTTCCGGCGACCAGCGGTCGTTCGCGCACAATAAAATCGCCTATACTTCGATGCAGCGGGAATTGCAGGGGAGCTTTCAACAATGACACTCAAAGACCGGCTCGACGCCTACGAAAAGCTGATGCGGTTGGATAAGCCTATTGGCATTTTGCTGCTGCTGTGGCCCGCGCTATGGGCCTTGTGGTTCGCGGCACCGCGCGCGCAACGCGTTGATATTCTGCTGATTTTTATTCTGGGCACGGTGCTGATGCGCTCGGCCGGGTGCGTGATCAATGATTACGCCGACCGCAATATCGATCCGCATGTCGAGCGCACCAAGGATCGCCCGCTTGCCACCGGCCTCATCAAACCCGCGGAGGCGTTGATACTCGCCGCGATTCTGCTCGCGCTGTCATTCGTGCTGGTGCTGTTTCTCAACAAATTCACGATTCTGCTGTCGGTGATCGCGCTGTTGGCCGCGGCTTCGTATCCGTTTTCCAAGCGGTTTTTTCCGTTGCCGCAGGCATGGTTGGGCATCGCGTTCGGTATGTCGATCTTGATGGCGTTCGCGGCGTATCGCAACGCGCTGCCGCCGCTGGCGTGGTTGTTGTTCGTGGCGAATATTTTCTGGGCGATTGCGTACGACACCGAATACGCGATGGTGGATCGCGACGACGATATGAAGCTCGGTCTTAAAACTTCGGCGATTTTGTTCGGGCTTTACGATGTGGCAGGGGTGATGTTCTGCCACGGCGTGTTCATCGCGATCATGGCGGGCATCGGCGTGTGGCTGAAACTCGGCGTCGCGTACTTCGTCGGCCTTGTGCTCGCGGTGGGGATGATACTCGCGCAGTATTCGTTGATTAAAACGCGCGAGCGCGACAAGTGCTTCGCCGCGTTCAAGTTGAACAACTGGGTGGGCATGGCGATTTTTGCCGGGCTGGTGCTTGATCTGTATAGGCGGATCTACATCTTCCGGTAATCGCTTGCTGGCCGGTAGTATCATTCGGCTTTCCACGAGTTTGCAGGAGTTTGTTCATGCGTTGTCATCCCATCGCCGCCGCCGTTGCCACGACAGCATTGCTTGCCGCATCCGCGGTGTGCGCTCAAACCTATCCATCCAAGGCTATTCGCGTCGTGGTGCCTTTCGCCGCGGGCAGCGCCACCGATACCGTGGGCCGCAGCTACACGGCGAAATTCAACGAGTTGCTCGGCCAATCGGGCGTGATCGACAATCGGCCGGGTGCTAACGGCTTGATCGGCGCGGAAGCGGTGGCCAAGGCCACACCCGATGGCTACACGATTTTGTGCGGCACTAACAGCACCAACGCCGCGCTGGTGAGCCTCTACAAAAAACTGCCGTACGATCAGGACAAGGATTTCGTGCCCATCGCATTCCTGGGCTCGGTGCCGTTGATCGTGGCGGTGAACAACAGCCTGCCGGTGAAAACTTTGAAGGACATGATCGCTCTTGCGAAAGCCAAACCCGGTGAATTCCTGTATGCCTCGGCGAGCACCTCGCAGCGCGTGTCCACCGAAATGTTCGCCAACATGGCGGGCATCAAGCTGACGATGGTGCCGTACAAAAGTTCACCGCATGCGATCAGCGATCTGATCGCCGGACAGGTGATGATGTTCACCGCCGATCTGGCGGTGACCATGCCGCAGGTGAAGGCGGGCAAGATACGCGGGCTGGCGGTCACGTCGATCAAACGCACGTCGTTGATTGATTTGCCGACGGTCGAGGAGGCGGGTGGATTGAAAGGCTACGAGTTGATTGCGTGGTTCGCCGCTTACGCGCCGCGCGGCACGCCGCAGGCCGTCATCGAGCGGCTGAACACCGCAATCAATCAAGCCGCCAACAGCAAGGACGTGAAAGACCGGCTGATCACCTCCGGCATCGAGACCAGCCCGCACACGCCCGCGCAACTCGCCGAACGCACGCGCGTCGAAACCGTGAAGTGGGCCAAGGCAATCAAGGATGCGGGTATACAGCCGGAGTAGCGGCTACCTTCAAGAACTTTTTTTGACGCGGATTTGCGCAGATGACCGCGGATGGTGCGGTGGCGTGGAGACCCGGTCTTAATCTGCGAAAATCTGCGTTAATCTGTGTCGAAGGATTTTGCTTTTGGGCAAGAACAGCAGCTTGCGTGACTTCATTGCTCGCCTTGAGTCTCTAGGCGAGTTAAAACGCATCGCCGTCGAAATCGATCCGCGTTTGGAAATGACGGAGATCTGTGATCGAGTATTGAAGGCTGGCGGCCCGGCGTTGCTGTTTGAGAAGCCCAAGGGTTACGCCATGCCCGTGCTCGGCAATCTGTTCGGCACGGTGAAGCGCGTGGCGATGGCGATGGGTGCGGCGCCCGATGAAGACCCGCTGGCACGGCTGCGCGAGATCGGTCAGACGCTGGCGTATCTGAAAGAACCCGAGCCGCCCAAGGGCCTGCGCGATGCGTGGGATAAGCTGCCGCTGTTAAAACAAATCATGACCATGACGCCGCGCGAGGTGTCGAACGCGCCGTGTCAGGAAATCGTGTGGGAAGGCGGCGACGTTGATCTCGCGCGCCTGCCGATACAAACGTGCTGGCCGGGTGACGCTGCGCCGCTGATCACCTGGGGACTCACGGTGACGCGCGGGCCAAACAAACCGCGGCAGAATCTGGGCATCTATCGCCAGCAGGTCATCGCCAAAAACAAAGTCATCATGCGCTGGCTCGCGCACCGCGGCGGCGCGCTGGATTTTCGCGACCACTCGTTGGCGCATCCACGCGAGCCGTTTCCCGTGGCCGTGGCGCTGGGTGCAGACCCCGCGACGATACTGGGTGCCGTGACGCCGGTGCCGGACAGCCTCGGCGAATATCAATTTGCGGGTTTGCTGCGCGGCGCCAAGACCGAAATCGTCAAGTGCATCACGCATGGTTTACAGGTGCCTGCTGGTGCGGAGATCGTGCTGGAGGGATTCATTTATCCCAACGAAACGGCCCTAGAGGGGCCGTTTGGCGACCACACCGGCTACTACAACGAGCAGGAAAAATTTCCGGTATTCACCATTGAGCGCATCACGCAGCGGCGTGACGCCATCTATCACAGCACCTATACCGGCAAGCCGCCCGACGAACCCGCGATGCTCGGCGTGGCGTTAAACGAAGTATTCGTGCCGCTACTGAAAAAGCAATTCCCCGAGATCGTCGATTTTCATCTGCCGCCCGAAGGCTGCTCGTATCGCATTGCCTGTGTGAGCATTAAAAAGCAATACCCCGGCCACGCCAAGCGCGTGATGTTCGGCATCTGGAGTTTTTTGCGGCAGTTCATGTACACCAAGTTCATCATCGTCACCGACGACGACGTGAACGTGCGCGACTGGAAGGAAGTGATCTGGGCGATGACCACGCGCGTCGATCCGCGGCGCGATACCTTGATCGCCGATTCAACACCAATTGATTCGCTGGATTTCGCCAGTCCGGTTGCGGGGCTGGGGTCGAAGATGGGTATTGATGCCACCAACAAGTGGCCTGCGGAAACGGATCGGCGCTGGGGCACGCCGATTGCGATGGATGAGGCGGTTAAGAAACACGTGGATGAGATTTGGCGCGAACTAAAAATTTAATTCGCCTGTATGTTCGCCGCCTTGATAATCGCGGCAGCAACATCCGCCTGTGTGCGCACGTATTTGTCGAACTCCGCCATGCTCATCGACATCGGCTCCGCGCCGAGATTGTCGATGCGTTTGCGTACCTCGGGCAACGCATTCGCCTTGATGATTTCAGCGTGCAGTCGTTCAGTAATGCTGCGCGGGGTTTTCGACGACACAAAAACACCCACCCAAAACGGGAAATCCGAATCGGCGAGACCCGATTCGGCGATGGTCGGCAGGTCGGGGAGTTTCGGCGAGCGCCGCTCGCCGCTCAATGCCAGCGCGCGAATGCGACCGTCGCTCATGTGCGCGAGCGCGGTCGATACCGGCAGGAACGACCAGTCGATGCGCCCGGCGATTACATCCACCAACGCTTCAGGCGAGCCTTTGTACGGCACTTGCACGGCGTCGATGCCCGCGCGCAGCCGGAAGCGCTCTGCATTCATGTGCGTGCCGGTGCCGCTGCCGCCGGTGCCGTAGCTGAGCCCCTTGGGTTTGGCTTTCGCCGCAGCGATTAAATCCTGCACGGATTTCCACTGGTGTTGGGGCGACACCACCAACACGTTGGGCTGTATGGCGAGCGGCGCCACGGCGGCAAAATCGTGCAGCATGTCGAACGGCAGGCGTTTATACATGAAGGGCGCGACCACCTGCGCCGAGGTATTGACCATCATCACATGGCCGTCGGCCTCCGCTTGCAGCACGATGCCCGCGGCGAGCGTGCCGCCCGCGCCCACGCGGTTGTCGATCACCACGGATTGCGCGAACGATTTTGCGAGAGGTTCGGAAATCGCGCGCGCGAACAGATCCACCGGGCTGCCGGGCGAACTGGTCGCCACCATGCGTATGGTTTTGCGCGGAAAGTCTTGCGTGGCGGGTTGTGCGAATGTGTTGCTCACGGCCATCGTAAATAACGCACTCCCTAACAACGTTATCCTGTTCATGCGCTCGGTCTCCATTGACTTGTGCTTTAATTGTAGCGCCGTTGCGATGATTCGCAATCAAATCCAAATGGTATGAAGGAGTACATATGCTGCGCAGTGAAAATGCGATATTGACAACCCACACCGGCAGTCTGCCGCGTCCGCATGAATTGCTGCAATTGTATGGGCGGCGTTCGCGCGGTGAGCCGGTGGATGAAGCCGCCATCGAAGCGGCGGGCAGCGCGGCGATGCGCGCGGCGGTGCAGGGCCAAATCGATTGCGGCATCGACATCGGCAACAACGGCGAGCAGCAGCGCGAAGGGTTTTTTCTTTACGCGCAGCGGCGCATGACGGGCTTTGGCGGCACGTGGCGGCGCTGGCCGCGTCAGGATGTCGAGCGCTACCCCGAATACAAACGCATGTCGGAAGCGCGCGAAGTTGGCCGCGAAGGCGTGACCTCGCTGGTGCCGCCGTGCGTGGTGGGCGAGGTGCGTTATCGCGATGCGACGCTGGCCGAAAGTGAGCCGCGAGAATTTCAGCAGACCCTCGCCCAGCTCGGCGGCGGTTTTCGCGAAGCCTTCATGTCCGCGCCCTCGCCGGGCATCGTCGGCTCCGCGTGCAAGAATGAGTACTACGCGAGTGATGATGCCTACATCGAGGCGCTGGCCGAAGCGCTGCGCGTGGAATACGAAGCGGTGATCAAACACGGGCTGTTGCTGCAAGTGGATTGCCCCGATCTGGCACTGGAGCGGCATCGCTCGTATCAGGATCAACCCGAAGCGCCATTCCTGAGTTTTGTCGAGCGCACCGTCGCCGCGATCAATCACGCGCTGCGCAATGTGCCGCGTGAGCGTGTGCGCGTGCATGTGTGCTGGGGCAACTACGAAGGCCCGCACGATTGCGACGTGCCGTTGCAAACCATCTGGCCGATCTTGCGCAAGTTGAATGTCGGCGGCTTCGTGCTGCCGTTCGCCAATGGGCGGCATGCGCACGAATTCAGAGTGTTTGAAAGGTTGCAGCTGGCGGACGATCAGATCATCGTCGCGGGCGTGATTGATACGCTGACCAACTTCGTCGAGCACCCGGAAACCGTTGCCGAGCGCCTTGAGCGCGTGGCCGAAGTGGTGGGCGACCCGAGACGCGTGCTCGCCGGCACGGATTGCGGCTTTGATTCGACCGCTGGTCAGGGCCGGGTGGCGTCGGATGTGGCGTGGGCCAAACTGCGTGCGCTGGTTGAAGGGGCGCGCATCGCGTCGCAACGCTTGTTTTGAAAGGCATCAGCGGCCGATGCCGTGATATTCAAACCCGGCCGCACGCATCCGTGCCGGGTCATAAATATTGCGGCCATCGAAAACAATGCGCTGGCGCATGACTAGCGACAACTGTTCCCAATCAGGGTTGCGAAACAGCGGCCACTCCGTCACCAGCGCCAAGGCATCGGCGCTGTCGCAAGCGTCACGCGGTTGCCCCGTGAACGAAAGCGCCCTTGATTCGCACCACCTTGCGGGCAAAGCACGCCTGGCGTTGTCCGCCGCCGCCGGATCATGCGCCTTTACCATCGCGCCAGATTCCAGCAACTGATTAATCAGCGTGAGCGCAGGCGCTTCGCGCACGTCGTCTGTGTGCGGCTTGAAGGCAAGGCCCCATACGCCGATGACTTTTCCGCGCAGATTGCCGTCGAATCGATTCAAGATCATCTCAAACAGCAATGTCTTTTGCGCGTGGTTGCGGGCCTCCACGGCCTCAATGATCGCTGGTGTCACGCCCGCGCTTTTTGCCATGCCGATCAGCGCTCGCATATCTTTCGGCAAACAAGAGCCGCCGTAGCCCGCGCCGGCGTAAAGAGACGCGCGGCCAATGCGGCTGTCGGAGCCAATGCCCGCACGCACCGCTTCGATATCCACGCCGAGCCTGCCGCATATTGCTGCGATTTCGTTCATGAATGAAATGCGCGTGGCGAGCATGGCGTTGGCGGCGTACTTGGTCATTTCCGCGTCGCGCGCGTTCATCACCAGCAAGCGTTCGTGATTGCGCGTGAACGGTGCATAGAGCGCGCGCAGTTTTTGCACGGCAGCGTCCGAGGTTGTGCCGATGATGATGCGCTCGGGGCGCATGAAGTCTTCGACCGCGCTGCCTTCGCGCAGGAATTCCGGATTGCTGACGACATCGGCGCGGGCGTTGACGCCGCGCGAGGTCAACTCGCCCGCGATGATATCGGCTACCGATTGAGTCGTGCCGACGGGAACAGTCGATTTAACGCAGACAAGGCAATCGCTGGTAACGCAACGCCCCAATTCATGCGCGGTAGCCAGAACGCGGCTCACATCCGCCGAGCCATCCGCGGCGGGTGGCGTGCCGACGGCGATAAAGAAAATTTCAGCGCCTGCAAGCGCATCGGCCATTGATTTGGTGAAGCGCAACCGCGAAGCGCCGAGATTTGCCGTGACCAGCGGCTGCAAACCCGGCTCGTGTATGTCAACGTGCCCGCACGCAAGCGCATCGATCGTGGCCGCATCCACATCGACACAGGTGACTATGTTGCCCATCTCCGCGAAGCACCCTGCAGCGACAAGGCCGGTGTATCCCGCGCCGACTATTGCGATGTTCAAGTTGCCTTGCCGTTATCGCCCATGCACCCACCGCAGCAACGCGTCCTGCACCGCGTTGGCGTTGTGCGCGTTGGGGTGGTTGATGAGCATCACGGCGACGACGCGGCGGCCCTTGGCGTCGAGCACGTAGCCGGCGAGTGCGCGCACGCCGTTGATGAGGCCGGTTTTGATATGCGCCTGACCGGCGACGCCGGTGTTGTTAAGACGCCGGTACATGGTGCCGTCCACGCCCACCAGCGGCATGGAGGCGATGAATTCCGGCATGGTGGGGCCGCGAAACGCGGCGAGCAGCATTTGCCCCAGGCCGCGTGCGGATACTCGTTCGATGCGCGACAGACCGGAGCCGTTTTCGATCACCATTTCGGGCATGGGCGCGCCCTTGCTGGCGAGCAATTGCTGCACCATGCGGCTGCTGCGCTCGACGGTGGATTGCGTGTTGCCGCCCGCCGCGCCCATTGACAACAGCAACTGCCGCGCCATGACGTTGTTGCTGACCTTGTTGATGTCACGCACGATTTCGGACAGCGCCAGTGAGCGCTGGCCGGCGAGTCTGGTTGCACTTGCGGGCGCTTCGCCGTCGCGCACGCGTCCGCTGATGTTGCCGCCCAAGTCGCGCCACAGGTGCGTGAACAGCGCGCCGACGTACTCACGGTGCCCGAGCAGGCTGTAGTAGCTTGTTTGCTCGCCGCACGAGCGCGCGTAAACGCCGGTGAGCGTGACGCGCGCGCTATCGCCGGTATCCTGCGTTTGTGATTTGATGCGCGCGTACCAGAAGCCGCACGCGCCTTCGACGAGGGTTACGTTGTTGATGATCTGCACTTGCGGGAGCGGTGGATCGACGGTGACGCGCACGCCGCGCGAATCGGCGTCAGGCGCAAAGTTGAACGCGAAACTTTTAAAGTTCGTCAGCAGCGCATCGGGCGTGGTGTTGTAGGGCTGCGCCGGCTCGCCGTCAAAGCGGCCGGGGTCGGGATGATCGGTGGAGAACAGCGTGCGGTCGAGTATCAGGTCGCCGCGTATCTCGCGCACGCCCTTCGCGCGCAGCGCGCGCAACAGCATCCAGAAATTTTCGAGGGTGAATTTCGGATCGCCGCTGCCCTTGAGATACAGGTTGCCCACGAGCACGTCCTGCTGCAACACGCCGTCGGTGTAAACATCGGTGCTCCACGCGTGCGCGGGGCCGAGCAACTCCAGCGCCGAATACGTAGTGACGAGTTTCATCACCGACGCGGGGTTTAGCGGCAGCTCGCCGCGATGCACGGCGGCGGGCTCGGCCGCGCCGATTTCATGCACGTAAAGACCCACGCCAGTTTCGCCGATGCCCGCGCGCGCGAGTGACTGCGCTATTGGGGGCGGCAATTGAGCGCCGGCAGTGCTGCACAAAAACATCAATAAAAACAATAAGTTACGTAAATACACTTGGGTTCACTGTAAATTCAGATTTCAACACAATCATGCGCTTTCGGCACGCGCACGCTATCTCTGTCCCACTGCAACTGCTTGCTTGCCAGCGCGGCAAAATCATTCGCTGTTTGCGCTTCACCATGTACCACGAACGTATGCCGCGGCGCGTGTTTGAAATGCGCGAGCCAACCGAGTAACGCGGCTTGATCGGCGTGCGCCGACAGCCCGCCGATGGTGTAAATATCGGCGCGCACCGGCACCGGCACGCCAAAGATGCGCACTTCTTTTTCGCCATCGACGATGCGCCGCCCCAGCGTGCCCGCCGCCTGAAAGCCGGTGATGATGATGGTCGAATCGCGGCGGCCAAGGTTGTGCCGCAGATGATGCTTGATGCGCCCGGCGTCGCACATGCCGCTGGCGGAAATGATGATCGCGCCGCTTTTCACCTGATGCAGCGCGATGGATTCTTCCACGTCCTGCACGAAATTGATCTTGATGCCATCGCCCTTCTCATTTGGGTGATGACGTGCCCACGCCAGCAACTCCGACGCGTCGCGGTCGAGAATCGCCATGTGCTTTAACGTGATTTCGGTGGCCTTCATCGCCATCGGTGAATCGACGTAGATGTTCATCGGCGGCAGCCGGTCCTGTTTATAAAGACTGGTCAGCAAGTAGAGCATGTCTTGCGCGCGGCCCACCGCGAAGGCGGGCACGATGACGTTGCCGTGTTTCTTTTTCAGCGTGTCGGTGATCGCATGCGTGAGTTCGTCGAGCGTTTGCTCCATCGGGCGGTGCAAGCGGTTGCCGTAAGTCGATTCAACCAGCAAAAAATCAGCCTCGGTGATGGGCGAGGGGTCTCGCACCAGCGGCCGCGCGGGCGGGCCGATGTCGCCGGAGAAAACGCCTTTTACCGTACTCGCGCCGTCGGTAACCCATGCCTCGATGATGGCCGAGCCGAGGATGTGGCCCGCGTCGCGGAACACGCAGCGCACGCTGGCGTGCGGATGCAACTCGTCGTTGTAGGCAATGGGCCGCAACTGCTTCAATGTGCGCAACGCGTCTTTCGTCGAGTAGATGGGCGGACGCTCGCGCGACCTGGCCTCGCGCCGCCATTCGGCTTCTTTCTCCTGTATGTGCGCGCTGTCGATGAGCATGACTTCGAGCAGGTCACACGTCGCGGCGGTGGCGTAAATTGGCCCGCTGAACCCTTCCGCGATCAAACGCGGCAGCAAACCGGAGTGATCAATGTGCGCATGCGTAAGCAGCACGAAGCCGAGCTTGCGCGGATCAAAAGCGAAGCGCGCGCGATTCTTGTCGTCCGCCTCGCGTCCGCCCTGGAACATGCCGCAATCGACGAGGAATCTGACGCCGCTGGCCTCAAGCAGATACGAGGAGCCGGTGACTTCTCCCGCGGCGCCGAGGAAGGTCAGTTTCATGCTTCGAGTATGGCGAGCGTGCGGCTTGTGAGCAAGGCAATTTCCTCGTCGTTGATGACGTAGGGCGGCATGAAATATACGGTAGTCCCAATCGGCCGCAGCAACAGTTCGTTAGTAAGCGCCGCTTGATGAAAGTTGCGTGCGAATGAAGCGCCGCTGGTCTCAACCTCAAACGCCCAGATCATGCCGGCGTTGCGGAAATTTTTCACACGGGGATGTTGCGCGATGCCATGCGTGGCCCCGGTGATGCGCGTTGACTTCGCGCGGTTGGCGTTGATCACATCATCCTGCTCGAAAATATCCAGCGTGGCGAGCGCGGCGCGGCACGCCAGCGCGTTGCCGGTGTACGAGTGTGAATGCAAAAATCCGCGTGTTACCTTGTCGTCGTAAAACGCCTGATAAATCGCGTCGCGCGTCAACACCACGGAGAGTGGCAAGTACCCGCCGGTGATGCCTTTCGACAGGCACAAAAAATCCGGTACGATCCCGGCTTGCTCATGCGCGAAGAAGGTGCCGGTGCGCCCGAATCCCGTCATGATTTCATCGGCGATAAGATGCACGCCGTGGCGATCACACAAGGCGCGCGCTTCGGTGAGATACGCCGCGTGGTACATGGCCATGCCGGTGGCGCCTTGCACCAGCGGCTCGACGATCAATGCCGCCGTGGTGGCATGGTGCTGCTCAAGATGCGCTTGCAGTGCACGCGCGGCGCGTATCGCGTAAGCGCGCGGCGATTCGCCGGCTTCGGCCAAACGCCAGTCGGGGCTTTGCACGCGAGCACTCGCACGCAAGAGCGGCGCGTAGGTGTCCTTGAACAACGCCACATCGGTGACCGACAGCGCGCCCAGCGTTTCGCCGTGATAACTGCCCGCGAGGCTGACGAACTCTGTTTTGTTCGCATGACCTGAGTTGCGCCAGTAATGAAAACTCATCTTCAGCGCAATCTCCACCGCCGATGCGCCGTCGCTGCCGTAGAAACAGTGGCCCAATTTGCCGCCGGTAAGCCGCGACAAGCGCTCGGATAATTCCACCACCGGCTCGTGCGTGAAACCGGCGAGCATGGCGTGCTCCAGCGTGTCGAGTTGATCGCGCAGTGCTGCGTTGATGCGCGCGTTGCCGTGGCCGAAGAGATTCACCCACCACGAACTTACCGCGTCGAGATAACGCTTGCCGTCAAGGTCATACAGCCAGCAACCCGCCGCGCGCGCCACGGGGATCAGCGGCAGCGTTTCGTGCTGCTTCATCTGCGTGCACGGGTGCCACACGGCCGCGAGGCTGCGTTTTAGCAGCAGACTATTGCGAGTGCTGGTTTGCATTTTGTTTCATACGTGCGTACAACCATTACTGTCCGTGCTGATTTTCGTTCGTGCTTGTAAACATTTACCCGGTGCCGCCGTTATTGGTAGTGCCGGGCAAAAGTATTGCTGTGATTCTGAGTGCGCATCCTGTTGGAGGTCAACATGAGTATGCAGTTACTTGAACGCATCGAAGAGCAAATTGACGCCACCCACCTGCCGCTGGTGGGCGTGACGCTGGCGGCGGTGCCGTGCCCGGACACACCGGTGATCCTGACCCTGCATTGGCACGGTTTCATCAAGGAGAAACTCGCCGATGTCGAAGGTGCCGAGCCGGTGGCCTTTACGCCGATCCCAAGCTCTGCATTGCAAATCAACGAGCGCTGGGGCGATCTTATCGATGTCGATCACGCCACTTGCGAGGCTGCATGGCGGCTGGGCGCGTGGGATGTGGCGCGCGCAGAGCGGCCCGCGTGCATGCGCCCCGGTGCCACAAGCACCGAGCCTTTTGAGTGTTTGCAGGCGTTTGGTGCGTTTCCGTACGGCGTAAACGGCCATCAGGTCGTGGTGTCCGACGCGCCGGATTCGGATGAACTCATCAAGCTCGCCGCCGGGCGCGGTTATCTCATGTGGCTGTTTCGTCCAGTGAGCGGCGGCATCTGGGCCGAGGTCGCCGACGACGCCACGCTCACACCCGAAGGCCGCCGCGCGGGGCCGTGCCCCTATCGGCCGATCACGCCGACCTGCACC
The DNA here is from genome assembly GCA_945901405.1 of Bordetella parapertussis. Lineage (GTDB taxonomy): Bacteria > Pseudomonadota > Gammaproteobacteria > Burkholderiales > SG8-41 > CAMDLH01. The sequence goes on from CAMDLH010000051.1 coordinate 29,952, forward strand.
GCCAAGCGCCAGACGGTATATCGTTTCGGTATCAGCGGGCCGCGTACCGGGCAATCCGAAGTGTTGGGGTGAAGTGAATAAGTGAACAAAGGCGACAGCGTCATCGTCATCGTGGGTGTCAAAGAGCCGGATTGGGATACCAACCGTCGGTGGCTGGCGCGGGCGCGTCGTCAGCGTTTATTCCGACGGCACTGTCGCGATTGAGTGGGACAGCGCAACGCTGGAGCGCATGGGCATGCCCGCCATCAAGCGCGCCGAATCCGAAGGGTTGGAATGGACGCAAATCGTGCTCCTGCAATCCGAGGTGCGACTCACTCCACCCGCCGATACCGAGGCCGACGTTAAGGCAGCGGTGAAGCGCATACGCGCGCTGCTCGGCTAGCGCTCGCATTAGCCCCCCGACCCGTTGCCTACCCGGCAGTGGCGATGAGAGTGACCGCTAACTACGCAATTCACACCGCAGCGCTATAGTCATAAGCGTTTGTTTTTAAACAACATTTTTAAATCTTCTCGACCGGGCTGCGCAAGCCCTTGTTTTTACGTACAAACCTGTTGAATTTGTTGCAGTACGGCATTATCATTAGCACTCATCGGGGTTGAGTGCTAACAAGGACTCTGGGCACCGCAACTCACCGTTGTGGTTCAACGCCTCCCCGAAGATCCCGAAACAAACTCAACAGGAGAAAGCTTATGAAAATTCGTCCGTTGCACGACCGTATTATCGTGAAGCGGCTGGAAGAGGAACGCAAAACCGCTTCCGGAATCGTGATTCCCGATACCGCCGCCGAAAAACCCGATCAAGGCGAAGTTAAAGCCGTGGGTAAAGGCAAGAAAGGCGATGACGGGAAAGTAATTCCGCTCGACGTAAAAGTCGGTGACCGCGTCCTTTTCGGCAAATACTCTGGCCAGACCGTCAAGGTTGACGGCGATGAGCTCTTGGTAATGCGCGAAGAAGACATCATGGGCGTCATCGAGTAACTCACCGAACCGAATCAGGAGACACAACATGGCAGCAAAAGACGTCAAGTTTCATGAGAATGCACGTCACAAAATCGTCGCCGGCGTAAACATCCTCGCCGACGCGGTAAAAGTGACGCTTGGCCCGAAAGGCCGTAACGTAGTGCTCGAGCGCAGCTTCGGCGCCCCCACCGTCACCAAGGACGGCGTGTCGGTCGCGAAAGAAATCGAACTCAAGGACAGGTTCGAGAACATGGGCGCGCAGATGGTGAAGGAAGTCGCATCCAAGACCTCCGACACCGCGGGCGATGGCACCACCACCGCCACCGTGCTGGCCCAGGCGATCGTGCAGGAAGGCATGAAGTTCGTGGCCGCCGGCATGAACCCGATGGACCTGAAGCGCGGCATCGACAAGGCAGTAACCTCCGTCGTCGCCGAGCTGAAAAAGCTCTCCAAGCCCTGCACCACCAATAAAGAAATCGCGCAAGTCGGTTCAATCTCGGCCAACGCGGATTCCTCGATCGGCAAGATTATCGCCGACGCGATGGACAAAGTGGGCAAGGAAGGCGTCATCACCGTTGAAGACGGCAAGAGCCTCGACAACGAACTCGAAGTCGTCGAAGGCATGCAGTTCGACCGCGGCTATCTCTCGCCCTATTTCATCAACAATCCGGACAAGCAAATCGCCATTCTGGAAGATCCGTATGTGCTGCTGCACGACAAGAAGATCGCCAACATTCGCGACCTGCTGCCGTTGCTTGAGCAAGTTGCCAAGGCCGGCAAGCCGCTGCTGATCATCGCCGAGGAAGTCGAAGGCGAAGCGCTGGCGACCCTGGTGGTGAACAACCTGCGTGGCATCCTGAAAACCTGCGCCGTCAAGGCCCCGGGCTTCGGTGACCGCCGCAAGGCAATGCTTGAAGACATCGCGATTCTCACAGGCGGCACCGTGATCGCGGAAGAAGTCGGCCTGCAACTCGAAAAAGCAACCTTGAAAGACCTCGGCCGCGCCAAGCGCATCGAGATCGAGAAAGAAAACACCACGCTGATCGACGGCGCCGGTGACAAGGCCGCGATCGAAGGCCGTGTGAAGAACATTCGCACGCAAATCGAGGAAGCGACCAGCGACTACGACAAAGAGAAGCTGCAAGAGCGCGTGGCCAAACTGGCCGGCGGTGTTGCGCTGATCCGCGTGGGTGCTGCGACCGAACTCGAAATGAAAGAGAAAAAAGCGCGCGTCGAAGACGCCCTGCACGCAACCCGTGCGGCCGTCGAAGAAGGCATCGTGGTGGGTGGCGGTGTTGCACTGATCCGCGCCCGCGGTACCATGGGCAAGGTCGCGGGCGACAATCCCGATCAAGACGCCGGCATCAAGATCGTGCTGCGCGCCCTTGAAGAGCCGCTGCGCATGATCGTATCCAACGCGGGTGACGAGCCCTCGGTGGTGCTGAACAAGGTTGTCGAAGGCAAAGGCAACTACGGTTACAACGCCGCGACCGGCGAGTATGGCGACCTGGTGCAAATGGGCGTGCTGGATCCGACCAAAGTCACACGCTGCGCGTTGCAAAACGCCGCGTCGATTGCCGGTTTGATCCTCACCACCGATGCGATGGTTGCCGAGTCGCCCAAGGACGATTCGGGCGGCGGTCATGGCGGCCATGGCCACGGCGGCATGGGTGACATGGGCGGGATGGGGATGTAATTTTCGCTTCGCGAAAATTACTCCCCATGGCGGAGGCGAACAGGGGAAACCGCACGGTTTCCCCCGTAACCTCCCCTCCGCTAGAAATGAGAAGCCCCGCGAAAGCGGGGCTTTTTTTGTACCAGCGCCATCATTCGCATGCGGGAATCCCGTGCGCGCATGTGGCACAATCCAGCGCACACATTGACGCCATGGCATGCCCCCAGAATTCCTCATCATAGCCCTGCTGCGCGCGCTGGCCGAAGTCGCCGGCATGCTCATGCTTGGCCAAGGGTTGCTGTGGCTGTTCGGCCCCAAGGCTCGCGAAGGCAATTTCGTCTACGACCTCTTCAAAAAGGGCACCAGCCCGGTCATCAAGGCCACGCGCTTTATTTGCCCGAAATTCATCCACGACGCACACATCGGCCTCGTGGCGTTCCTGATTCTGCTATGGATATGGTTCGGCCTGGGTGTCGCCAAACGCTACATTTGCGTTTCGCAACAACTCGTCTGCTCGTAAGCGCGTTTGCGCTTCCACGCCCGTACCACTAAAATAGTGCCCTGCTGCATGACAGCCTCAAATAACGTTCGTTATTCGTCATGCGCGCGTAGTTTTTGCAGCAAGGGGCCAAGTAGCTCAGTTGGTAGAGCAGCGGACTGAAAATCCGTGTGTCGGTGGTTCAATTCCGCCCTTGGCCACCATAAAAATCAATGACTTACCATAAAATAGGCCATTTTTAATTTGTGCTGGGGTTACGCTGGGGTTACACCTCCAGCCAAGTGATAGCTCCCCTTCCCACGCACGGAAATATCGTTACCGGTAACGTAATAGTCGATTGTGCGCCACAACTGCCAAGAACAGGTAAGCCGCCACAAGTCTATCGAAACGGTGCGCTGCTACTGTCATATTTACCCACGTTCCGCGTGGATGCTAATGGACTTCGCCCTTGCGATGACAAGCTAAAGCATCAGTCACATATTGTCGGCTGTGTCTCCATGATGTGCGCACTCGCTCGTGATTGTGAGCTTGCCCCATTTCCGATGGCCGCACTACACAACGCGCACGCCCGCGAGGCCAAGCTCCCAACCCCCTCATGTTGCTAAATGGCTACGCACGCGAAGGTGATCTGAAGCTTCTGCTACTTGACGATCTGTTCAATTCATTGGCCACTATCTACCTGCCAACACCAAATCAGGTGTATTCACTCCGAGTTAATCAGCGTTTCCCACCGTGTCGGGCTTTGCGTGCGGGAACTGCGCTGCACGCCCGTCACCGTGGAAAACGACGTCCACAGACCGCCACTCCACCAGATCACCAATATGGCGCAGGCCCATCACAGCTTCAGCGCCTGCAACTGCCCGAATATTTCTCGGCTGAACGTGTGCAGCCGCTGCTTTTCCATCAGCGAGTATTCAGGAGACGTCAGCGCCTGCAGAATCGTGTGCCGCTTGGTATTGAGCTTGCGGATGTCCTCGCCAAAGGTCAGCGGGTTGTGCCGGTACAAGGTCACCCTGCCGCTCAGCTGGATTCGCAGAGCTTGTAGGCTTGCGTTTCCATGAACGGCTTGCCTTCCGCCGTTTTTATTTCGCCGAAGTGCTCGTTGAACCATAGAACAATTCGCGTGCCAGTGACCTTCTGCGCGATGGCATAGAAACCGTTGGCCGTGTCTGCCAGCATGTCGCCACCGCCCACAATGGTATGAACGTAGGTGGTCTTGCCGGCGTCCCGCATCATCGCGAACACCTCATTCTCGACCATATAGGCCAGCAGGTTCGCAAACGTATTGGCGCCGGTATCCACCACGAAATTGCCCTCTTCCGTCAGCAGCACCTCCATCAGTGCGTCGAAGCGCTTGGGATTGATGACCCGGGACTGATCGGCCAGCGGGATATGGCGCACGGCCAGCGCCGCGTAATGGGCGAAGGTTGTGTTTTCCTGGTCGGTATCGAAGCACCGCACCTCACCTGTTTCATTCTTGACGTGCTGCGCCAGCAGGGTGCTGACAAACGACTTGCCGATACCGCCCTTGGCTTGTAGTACAAAGTGAACCGTGTTCTGCATAAAATCCTCATTTCAAAAGGTCGGGGGGAAGCCCGCCCGCGTTAAATTCAAATGTGTTCGGCATCTGGCCTGTCTCAACCGACGGCGCCGGCGCACTGGCGTGCGCTGCGTCGGCGGTTGGGAAACTCGTTTGCTCCATAACTCCTGCTGCGATGGATCCTTGCCCGGAACTTCGTCGCCGCTTGCGATATCGGTAGAGGTAGCTCTTGTAGGTGCGCTCGGTCAGCTCAAAACCGTTGGCATTCAGCAGCACCAGAATCTCACTATGGGCAATCCCCTCCGCCAGCTTTTGTTCGATGGCCGGCAGCAGGCGGTTCAGCCGTTTCGTTTTGCGGCCTGCTGAAAGCTGCCGCACGGCATCATCCAGTTTCATGACGCGGCCTTTCTGTTTTGAGCGCCCGGCATCGCGGATCACCTGCCTATGTAAGTCGTCAGAATTCCCTCGCGCCCATGCCCGAGCTCGTTACTGATAACCAGTCGCGCCTGACGATCGTGTCCTTGCAGCAAGCGTGAATGAAATTGATTGACGCCTCTGTTAACTTCATCAGCGGGTTCAATCTGATGAGGAGCAGAGGCGATGGGCAAGATGACGGACATTACGCCAGTGATGGCGCAAGGCGGGAGCCTGCAAGAAATC
>CAMDLH010000052.1 GCA_945901405.1 Bordetella parapertussis
GTTTCGCAAAAGCGAAATCGACCGCGAAATGAAGCAATTGCGCGAAACGGCTGGCAAGCTACAGGCCGAGCTCGATGCGTTGCGTGCGCGGCTGGCCACGGCCGAGCGTCAGGCGCAGATCGAAACCGCGAGTCCGGGCGATCTCGCCAAGCAGGTCAAAACACTATCGGGTGAAAACGCAAAGCTCAAGGAAGACCTCGCGTTTTTCCAGTCGGTGCTGCCGCTGTCCGGGCGCGATGAATCGGTGACTATCGGACGCTTCAAACTGGAGCCGGACGCCATGCCCGGCGAATTCCGCTACCGCGTGCTGGTGGTGCAGGGCGGCCAGCAACCGCGTGATTTCCAGGGGCACTTGCAATTGGTAGTCAGCGTACAGGAAGGCACCCAGAAGCAGGTGCTCACTTTGCCGACCGAGAAAGAAGCCGGAAATAAGGAATTTCTGTTAAATTTCAAGAGCTTCCAGCGTTTGGAGGGGGTCTTCAAGGTAGCCCCCGGCGCAACCGTAAAGACCGTGCAAATACGGGTATATGAAAATGGCTCGCGTACGCCTAAACTAACGCAATCCATCAATATCTGAGGGGGAGTGCGATGTTCGGAGCCAAGAGCAAACCACAAAACCGCATCGATTCGCTGATCGGCGCCGGTACCACGGTCGAAGGCGATGTTAACTTCGTCGGCGGCCTGCGCATTGACGGCAAGGTCAAGGGCAACGTGGTCGCGTACGACGACAAGCCGGGCATGCTGGTGGTGTCCGAGCAGGCCGAGATCGAAGGCGAAATTCGCGTGCACCACGTGGTGATCAATGGCACGGTGGTTGGGCCGATACATGCCGCCGAGTCGCTGGGACTGCAACCCAAGGCACATGTCACGGGCGATGTGCACTACAAGACGATCGAAATGCAACTGGGCGCGGTGGTTCAGGGCCGCTTGGTATACGAGGCAGAAGGCCGCTCTGACAAAGTGGTTAAGTTCAAGTCGGCCGGCGTTGAGTAACTGGTAGCTTGAAAACCACGTACCCGCTATCATCTAACAGTCAGTAAACCGGAGTACCCCATGAACGCAGTCACCGAACAAATGCCCGATCCGCTGGTGTTCACGCAAAACGCGGCGAACAAGGTCAAGCAACTCATCGACGAAGAAGGCAATCAAAGCTTGAAGCTGCGTGTGTTCGTCACAGGCGGCGGCTGCTCGGGCTTTCAGTACGGCTTTACGTTTGATGAAGACGTCAGCGACGACGACACCTCGCTCAACAAGGGCGGCGTCACGCTGCTGGTAGATCCCATGAGCCTGCAATACTTGATGGGCGCGGAAATCGACTATCAAGAGAATGTCGAAGGCGCGCAGTTCGTCATCAAGAATCCGAACGCAACCTCAACCTGCGGCTGCGGCTCGTCGTTCTCGGCGTAGTTGGTTCTCCGCAATGACAATGATAAAGGCGGCTCAGGCCGCCTTTGTTTTTTGGCGGATTGTAGTAAACACCACCGCAAAGACGCAAAGGCGCAAAGAAACCCCGCAAAGAAGTTCTTGTTCTTCTTTGCGCCTTTGCGTCTTTGCGGTGAGGCTTTTGACTTTGACTTGTTTTACGCCGGATAGATGGCACCCAGCACGCGCAGCCCCTTCGCGCCGGTGACCGCCGGCAAATTGCCCGGCTTGTTCGCAAGCGTTTGCCGCGCGAGCCAGGCGAAAGCGAGCGCCTCGACCCAATCCGCCACGACGCCGAGTTGATCGGTGAAGCCCACGTGTTTATCCACCATTAATGCCGCCAGCCGCGCGAGCAAGGCAAGATTGCGCGCGCCGCCGCCGCACACATAAACCTCGCGCGCGCCGGTGCAGTGTTTTTGTATCGCTTGCGCGATGCCGAGCGCGGTGAGTTCCAGCAGTGTCGCCTGCACGTCGGCGGGCGTTTCAGTACCCGCGAGCGCACGTTTGACCCAGGCGAAATTAAACGTGTCGCGGCCCGTGCTCTTGGGCGGCGTGAGTTTGAAAAACGCATGCGCGAGCAACGTATCGAGCAACGGCGCAATCACCCGGCCCGACGCGGCCCACGCGCCGCCTTCATCGTAGGCAAGCCCGCGCGACTCCATGATCCATTCGTCCATCAGCACATTGCCCGGCCCGCAGTCGAAGCCGCGCACTTCGCCCGCGGGCGGCAGATCGGTGATGTTGGCGATGCCGCCGATGTTGACGATGGCGCGGTGCGCGCCGGCTGAATGAAACACCGCGTGATGAAACGCGGGCACCAGCGGCGCGCCTTGTCCACCAGCGGCAATATCGCGTGAACGAAAATCACATACCGTGGCGATGCCGGTGAGTTCCGCAAGCAGCGCACCGTTGACGAGCTGCGTGGTGTAACCCGCGTCGGGCCAGTGGCGGACGGTCTGGCCGTGGCAGCCGATTGCCGCAATGTCCCTGACGCTCAACCCGGCTTGCGCCAGCAGCGTGCGGATCGCCGCCGCGTAGGATTGTGACAATTGATTCGCGGCAAGCGCCGCGCGGTGAATCTCGTCGCGCCCAGTGTCATTTAACGCGAGCAGCGTGTCGCGTATCAGCGGCTGGAACGGCTGGTAGTGACTGTGAACCATGCGCGGCGCGGCATCAAATGCCGCGATCACCGCGTCTATGCCGTCGAGGCTGGTGCCCGACATCAACCCGATGTAGAGATCGGGCATACAGACCGGATCGGGCTATTCGAAGTTTGACGCCGAAGACCCGCGCATCAGCGCCAGCCGTTCGGCGAGGGGCCGGGTCGCCTTGTCGAACGCGGGTTTGCGCTCCGGCGTGATCGGGAACGCCTGCGGCATCGCCACCGACAGCGGGTCGTGATGCACATCGTTGATGCGAAACTCGTAGTGCACATGCGGGCCGGTGGTCAGCCCCGTCATGCCGATATAGCCGATCACTTCGCCCTGCGCCACCCGCGCGCCCTTGTGGATGCCGCCGGCGAAACCCTGCATGTGCGCGTAGAGCGTGGTGTATTTTGATTGGTGGCGCAGAATCACCACGTTGCCGTAACCGTTCTGCACGCCCGCGAACTCGACCACGCCATCGGCGGTGGCCTTGATGCGCGTGCCGATGGGGGCGGCGTAATCGACGCCCTTGTGCGCGGTCCAACTGCGCAGTATCGGATGAAAGCGCGCATGCGTGAATCCCGAGGTCACGCGCGAGAATTCCAGCGGCGAGCGCAGGAAAGCCTTGCGCAGATCGCGGCCATCGAGCGTGTAATAAGCGCCGTCGCCGCCGTGCTCAAACCATGCCGCGTGCAGCGTCTTGCCGTTATTGACGAACTCGGCCGACAACACGCGGCCCGAGCGCACCGGCTCGCCGCGGTCGTAGAACATTTCGTAAATCACCGAGAAGCGGTCGCCTCTGCGCAGGTCTTTGTGAAAATCGATTTCGGTGGAGAATATTTCCGCGATTTGCACCGCCACCGCGTCCGGCAGATTGATCGCGTCGGTGGTGGCAAACAGCGAACTGCGGATCTCGCCGGTGGCCGACAACACGCGGCTTTCGAGATTCGCCTCGGCCGAAGTGACTTCAAAGCCATCCCCGTCGCGCGTGGCGGTGAGCAGGTTGTTGCTATTCAGGTAACGCAGCGATTGCAAGCGGCCATCGGCATCGATTTGCACGCGCACGCCGCGGCCGGGCACGAGGTTAAACAGCGGCCGCGCTTCAGTCGATTTGCGCAGATAGGCTATCGCGTCCGGGTCATCAACTTCCAGCCGCACCAGCAAGCTGGGCAGGGTCTCGCCGCGGCGCACGGTTTCTTCGCGAGTAAACAAGTTGGACTGGTTGGACGGGTTGGAGGCTTCGTCCTTCGCGGGTGCCAGCAAGGCCGGTTGCAAGGCCACCGCCTCGACCACCGTGCGGCGCGTAATGTCTTCCGTAACCGTGTCCGGCGCGATGCCGAATGCCGCCATGATGCCGGCAAAAGGCAGCGCCAATGCCAATGTCACCCGCCGTACCGTGGGCGTCTGGATCAGCCGCAGCAGGTTTTGCGCTACAATCACAATCTGTGCTTGAGCCATGATTTACTTGGTTTTTTTGGAACGATGGAGGATACCAGTACCGCTCCTCAGGTCAACCCGGCTTTTCGCATTATGAAATTTCTCGCCCGTCCCGTTCGCACCTCTTGCCTATGATCGACCTGAACCAACAACTCCAAACCATCCGCCGGGGCTGTGACGAGCTGCTGATCGAAGCCGAACTGGTCGAAAAACTGAAACGCGGCGCGCCGCTGCGCATCAAGGCAGGCTTCGATCCGACCGCGCCCGATTTGCACATCGGCCATACGGTGCTGATTAACAAGCTGCGCCAGTTTCAAGACCTCGGCCATCACGTTTTGTTCCTCATCGGCGATTTCACCGGCATGATCGGCGACCCTACGGGCAAGAACGCCACGCGCCCGCCACTCACGCGCGATGACGTGGGGCGCAACGCCAAAACCTACACCGAGCAGGTGTTCAAGATACTCGACCGCGAAAAAACCGAGGTGTGCTTGAACTCGACGTGGATGGACAAGATGACTGCTGCCGACATGATCAAGCTCGCCGCCACGCACACGGTTGCGCGCATGCTCGAGCGTGACGATTTCGGCAAACGCTATCGCGGTAATCAGCCGATCGCGATCCACGAATTTTTGTATCCGCTGGTGCAGGGCTACGACTCGGTGGCGATGAAAGCCGACGTTGAACTCGGCGGCACCGATCAAAAATTCAACCTGCTAATGGGCCGCGAACTGCAAAAACATTATGGTCAGGCGCCGCAGTGCATATTGACGATGCCGCTACTCGAAGGTTTGGATGGCGTGAACAAAATGTCCAAATCGCTCGGCAACTACGTCGGCATCAACGAGCCGCCGAATGAAATTTTCGGCAAGCTGATGAGCGCGTCGGACGAGTTGATGTGGCGTTACATCGAGCTTTTGTCGTTCCAATCATTATCAGAAATAAATAAACAAAAACAACAAGTTACAGAAGGCCGCAACCCGCGCGACATCAAGGTCGCGTTTGCCCAGGAAATCGTCGCGCGCTTTCACAGCAAAGTGGCGGCGGATGCGGCGCTGGCGGATTTCGAGGCGCGCTTCAAGCAGGGCGGCGTGCCTGATGACATGCCCGAAGTATCGCTGGCGGCCGGTTTGCCGATTGCGCAGGTGTTAAAGCAAGCGGGATTGACCGCGAGCACCACCGAAGCGCAACGCATGATCGAACAAGGCGGTGTCAAAATCGACGGCGAAAAAGTCAGCGACAAGGCGTTGAAACTTGCGCAAGGTGTTTACGTACTTCAAGTGGGCAAACGCAAGTTCGCGCGCGTAACCATCGCGTGATGAATAAAATTCATCTGGTTTACGTCTTGACGCTGTTGAACGGCGCGAATTCTGTTGCGATTGCACAGACGCAGTACCCCACAAAACCCATCCGCATGCTCGTAGGCTTTCCGGTGGGCGGCGGCGCCGATGTGGCCGCGCGCACCCTTGGCCCGCGCCTCTCCGAACTGCTCGGCCAGCAAATCATCGTCGATAACCGGCCCGGCGCCGGCAGCGCGATTGCATCCGAATTGGCGGCAAAGGCCACGCCCGATGGGTACACGCTAGTGAGCATCGGCAGCAGTCACGCGGTCAACGCGGCGATGAATCCAAAATTGCCATTCGCGTCAGCGGCGGGCTTTAACGCAATAGCAATGGTATCGACGGCGCCCGTGGTGGTGTCGGCGAATCCGTCGCTGCCGGCGAAGTCGCTGAAAGACCTCATCGCTTTGGCACGCGCCAAGCCCGGCCAGATCAACTACGGGCCGGGCGGTGTGAACGGGATCAACCATCTCGCCGCCGAATTGTTAAAACGCATGGGCAATTTCGACATCACGCTGATTCCGTACAAGGGCGTGGCGCAAGCGCTGCCCGCGGTGATCGCGGGCGAAGTGCAACTCATGTTCGGCTCGCTGCCGGGATCAATAGACCAAATACGCGCTGGACGCATCCGCGCCATCGCGGTGACTTCCGCCAAGCGCAGCAACGCAGCGCCGGATATTCCAACCGTTGCCGAATCCGGCGTGCCCGGTTACGAAGCCACGAGCTGGTGGGGCTTTCTCGCACCCGCGGGCACACCGAAAGACATAATCGCGAGACTCAACAGCGACACGCTGAAAACCATACGCATGCGCGACGTGCATGAAATGCTGATGCGCCAGGGCATGGACCCAGCGGGCAGCACACCCGCCGAGTTCGACGCGTATTTGCGCACCGAAATCGCGAAGTGGACAAAGGTTGTGCAAGAAGCGGGAATAAAAGCGAACTGAAACCGGTAGTTTTCCAAAGAAACCCATGTCCAACAAAATACCGGCGCTGGCGATTGCAACGATCACGGGGGCTGTGTTTTCGTTTGCCGGTCTTGCGCGGCGGCAGCGCCCAGCCAGCCGGTGGAGGTTTCCGTCGCCGGCATGAAGTTCACGCCGAAGGTGGTGCGCATGGAGCACTATGAGGATATCGGCGGCGACCAGACCGACACCTATAAGATGTGGTTCAGAAGCACCGACGCCATGTTGTCGCCGCTCGAGGCTGAGGTGGCCGTCATCGTGCGTAAAGGGCAGCGCATTGACGGCAAAATCTTTCGCCAGTCACCCGTGGAGGTGTCGAAGCCGCCAACACCCATCAACGGCAAGCCCGAGATTCAGAATTGGGCGTTCAAGAATCGCCCCGCGGATCTTTACCAATCGCTCGTTTCGGGCTATATCGGATCGCTGCGCCTTGAGTTCGGCCAGCGCAAGGGCAATGTCGTTAGCGGAAGTATTTGTCTTTGCCTCGCCAAAGGCCAGACCACGGTGTTTAACTCCACGCCAGCCAAGGCGGACAGCTTCGTAATCGGAACTTTTCAGGCGCAAATCGAGTAGCGACCTGCCATAACCCCGCCACAATTGCCCTTCGTATTGCCATAAGCGCATCCCAACGCGCGCCCTTTTTGCACGGTTAAATACGCTCATCGCCGGTGAGCCGGTTTTTCGTGGAAGGGAATTTTCATGGAACTATTTTCACGCACGCAACGCGTTGTGGTTCGTATCGCCTGCGCCGTCATCGCCGTTGTTTGCGCCATTGCCGCGACCGTGTCGCTGGCGCATGCCGACGCCGCCGGTTCAGTCTCATGCCAGTTTTTCTGCTGAGCCATGGACAATGCTAATGACACTTTTCGAACGCAGGATCTGGCGCTGGGCGTGGAGTGTGCGCTGCCGGCTGGATACCCGGCGCGGCAATCTGCAGGCGGCGCCGTTCTCGCCGCGCCCGCAGGATTTACAAGACATACCCACCGCGTCCGTCTCGCCGCCTTGCTACTCGTCGTCTGTATTGGCGCGGGTATCTGGCAATGGAAATGACGACCCTGACGCGATGAGTTGAGTGCGTTCGGCGCACGGTTTGTAGCCAGGCAAACCGCGCTCATACTGGATTGACGCCCGAAATACCATTACGATGCATTCACGTTACCAACCGCCGGGGGTCTTGTGCTTGCTTCGCAAGGAATGGCATTCGCAATTGTCGTGGGTGTTGCGCTCGTGGCCGCGCCGGTTAGCGCATTAGCGCAACAGAATCCGGCGCGGCAGAAATTCCCCACCAAACCGGTGCGCTTCGTGGTTGGAGTCACGCCCGGCGGCACTGCCGACATCATCGCCCGGCTGATGAGTACGAAAATCATCGAGAGCTGGGGTCATCCGCTGGTGATCGAGAACCGGCTGCCGGTGGTGGTGGCCAACACCATCGTGGCCAAGGCCAACCCGGACGGCTATACGCTGCTGCTGGCCTCGCCCGCGATCGCGATACGTGCGGCGATGTTCACCAACCTGCCGTACGACACGCTGCGTGATTTCGCCGGTGTGACCGAAGTGGGGTTTTCCAATACCGTGGTGGTGGCCGCGCCCGACATCGGCGTGAAGTCGGTCAAGGATCTGGTGGCCTATGCCAACGCGCGGCCCGGAAAAATATTCTTCGCCACACCCGCCGTGGGCGGCGCGGATCACATGAATATCGAACGCTTCCGGCTTGCCGCCGGCATCAAGGCGCAACACGTCGCGTACAAGGGGCCTGCGGAGAGCCTGATCGAAGTCGCCGCCGGCCGCGCGCACTTTACCGCGACTGGCCTGACCGCGGCGATGCCGCTGATCAAAGACGGCAAACTGGTGGCGTTGGTGCAGCGCGTGCCGGGGCTACCCGGCGTGCCCGTGGCGGCCGATGTCGCACCCGAGTGGACGCGCATAGGCGCGCAAGCCCTGCTCGCACCCGCCGGCACGCCGCTGGCGATCCGGCGCCAGATCGGCGCGGAAGTCGCACGCATCCTGAATCTTCCCGATATACGCGAGCGCCTGAACGCCGTGTCGTTTAACGTGACCACCACCACGCCAGAGGAACACGAACGTAATCTGCGCGCCGACATCGCGGCGTTCGCGAAGGTCATGACGGCGATTGGGCTGAAGCCGAATTGATACGATTCCCGGAGAGTGCCGTACTGCGTGTGCAGAGCGGGCGTAATCCATTTGGAGTATGGCTGGTACGCTGGAATTGCAGCGATGCTTTGATTTCGTAAATAAGGAGAGGCCCGATGCGCGCATTGACGAAGTTGTTCGCAGTGGCAATCATGTGTGGCGCGGTGTTTGCGGGTATGGTGCATCAGGCGCTCGCACAACAAAAATATCCAACGAAGCCCATACGTATCGTGGTTAACACGGCACCAGGCGCTACGCCTGACATCCTTGCGCGACTGATCGGCACAAAGATGTCCGATCAATGGGGGCAGTCTGTGGTGATCGACAATCGGCTACCTGCGGTCGTCGCAAACGCGCTGGTGGCCAAAGCCGCTCCAGACGGCTACGCGCTGTTGCAGACATCCTCGTCGATTGCCATTCGCGCGGCGATGTTCACCAAGCTGCCCTACGGCACGCTGAAGGATTTTGCTGGTGTTAGCGAAATCGGCAATTCGAACACGGTTGTGGTTACATCGCCAGCGTTTGGTATCAAATCGGTGAATGATCTCGTAGCCTATGCCAGCGCGCGCCCTGGAAAAATTTTCTTTGCCACGCCGGCGGCTGGCAGCGCGGATCACATGAATCTCGAGCGCTTCCGCCTTGCCGCTGGCATCAAGGCGCAGCATGTGAGCTTCAAGGGTCCGGCGGAGAGCATGATCGAAGTGTTGGCAGCGCGTGCCCACTTCACCACTACCGGGCTCACAGCCGCGATGTTCCACATCAAAGACGGAAAATTGGTCGCACTGGTGCAGCGCGCGCCGGGATTGCCCGGCGTGCCACTGGCAGAGGAAGTATTGCTGGAGTGGAAGCGGATCGGCGCGCACGCCATACTCGCGCTTGCCGGCACACCGCTTGCGATCCGCACACAACTCGGCAAGGAGATCGCGCGTATCATGAATTTGCCCGACATCCGCCTGCGCCTCGACGCTGTCTCGTTCCGTATCTACACCACTACGCCCGAAGAACACGAGCGCAGACTACGCGCCGATATCGAGGTGTATGTCAAAGTCATTAAAGACATCGGACTCAAGCCCAACTGAGCGGAGGCTCCATGCGCATTCAGGTACTGGTGTTAGCGGCGATATTGTTGACGAGCGGGCCGATGCAAGCACAGCAAAAATACCCAACCAAGCCGGTGCGCCTCGTCGTCAGCACCACGCCCGGCTCAACTCCCGACATACTGGCGCGGCTGATCGGGCCGAAACTGAGCGAATTCTGGAATCAGCCAGTGGTGATCGAAAACCGCCCCGGCGCAGGCGGCACGCTTGCCGCGGCCATGGTGGCTAATGCGGCGCCGGACGGTTATACGATACACATCGTCTCACCAGCGTTCGCAATCCGCGCGGCGTTGTTTCCCGATCTGCCATACGATTCGCTCAAGGATTTCGCGACGCTCGGCGATATCGGCTTTTCCAATTCGGTGATCGTGGCCGCGCCCGCGCTGGGCTTGAAAACGGTCAAGGAGTTCATCGCTTACGCCAACGCCAATTCAGGCAAAGTGTTCTTCGGCTCTGCGGGCGCCGGTACGGCGACGCACATGAGTGGTGAACGATTCCGCTTTGCCGCTGGCATCAAGGCGCAGCACGTGGGTTTCAAGGGACAATCGGAGTTTCAGATCGAAATCGTCGCAGGGCGCATCCAGTTCGGCAGCACCGGCCTCACCGCGGCGCTGGGCCTCATCAAGGACGGCAAGTTGCAGCCGCTTGCAGTGGCGCAACGAACGGCGCTGTTGCCGGATACGCTCTCATACGCGGAGTCTATCCCCGGCTGGACGCGCGACGGCACGCAATCGCTGCTCGCCCCCGCCGGCACGCCGCTCGCCATCCGGCAACAGATCAACAGGGACCTCGCGCGCGCGCTCGAACTGCCTGATATCAAGGAGCGGCTAAATGGCGTGGCGTTTCAAATCACCCACACCACCGTGGATGCGCACGAGCGCAATTTGCGCACGGATATCGCGACATTCAGCAAGGTCGTCAAGGAAGCGGGGTTGCGGCCCCATTGACGCGAGCCATGTTGCCTGCGGGCAACCGCAGAGCGTGATCGTGGTTGCGGCCACGTGGCGTTCCCAAATTCAGGCGCGCAGTCGACTGCGCCATTAGCCCGGGCGTCTCGCTTGATGAGCAATTGCAATCACAACGATTTCCAAGTTGCGCTCACGCACAATAATGGCATAAGGAAAGCGCCGGAGCAGCAGGCATTTGACGCCGCGAGTCCCGGCGACTCCGGGAACGGGTGTTAGCGGGACAATGTCTTGTTCGAGCAAATCGAGTGCGGCATCAATGGCGTGCGCAAACTCGATCCCAAGTCCTGGCCGCTCCTTTTCATACCACGCAATTGCCGCAGTGGCTTCTTCGGCCGCTGCCGCATGGATGCGCAGAGCGCGCATCAAGGACGGCTGATATGCGACCGCATGCGGCGGCTAAATTCCTGCCGGTCTATCAGGGTGGCGGTACCGGAATCGATCTCCAGAAGCCGGCGCAAAATTTCCGCGTCCCACGCGTTCGCCACATCGGATTCGGATGGGCCATCAAGGCTAGTCACGAGATGATGCGCGAGTTCGGCGCGCTCGGATTCCGGCAGAACCAGCGCCTCGGAACGAACTTTCTCTAATGTCGGGCTGCCCATAACGAAACTCCATTTGTCGATCGTGCGAGTTTCTCTAGGATAGCGCACTTAACCCGCGCTTGCACTGGCGTGCCGCAGGGCGCGGGCACGTCGTCCTCACCCCCACGGCGCGCGATATTCCGCCATGAACTTGCGATCGATGCTGTCCTTCCAGCGCCACACCCAATCACCGTGAAACGACAGCGCACCCCATGAGGCGATGGCGTGTTGTTCGCCGGTGCTGATGAGTGCCAGCGTGCGCGGCTGCGGTGTGTATTCGATCAACGATTCGTTGTTCAAAAAGCGGCGCAGATTTTCAGCGAGCGGCGGGCCCTGGCGCACGGCGTAGACGCCGGATTTTGGATAGACCTTGTTTACTATCGTCGCGCAGTCGCCAGCGGCGAATACCGCCGGATGACTGGTTGATTGTAAGTATTTGTTTATATTGATAAATTTCATGTCGTTCGCAGCGAGTCCGCTCGCGTTGAGCCACTGCGGCGCGGATGCGCCGGTCGCGAGAACTTTCGCGTCGGCCGCGATGCGCACGCCATTCTCTGCGACCAGAATTTTTGCCTCGACACGCGCGATGCGTGTCGCACGATGCACTTCAACGCTTTTGCGCGCGAGGCTTTGTGTGAGCGTCTCGCGCACGCCGCGCGGGTGATTTTCGAGTAGTTGCGGCGTGTCGGTGATCAGCACATAGCGCAGTTGCAGCGGTGCTTGCAGTTGCGTGATGCGATGTTGCATTGCCAGCAGCATCTCCACGCCTGCGGCGCCCCCGCCGACCATCGTCAGCGAATCCACCGCGCCCACGCGCACGCGCGCGAGTAACGCATCCCACGCGACGAGAAATTCCTTCACCGGCTTGACCGGAATGGCGTGCTCTGCGGCGCCGGCAATGCCGTGCGCGGGTGGCGTCGAGCCGACGTCGATCGACAGCGCGTCGTAATCGAGCGTCGCGCCATCGGCAAGCGTGATGCCGCGCCGTGCGGGGTCGAGCGCCGTCGCGCTCGTTTGCAGGAATCGCGCGCCGGTATATTGCGCCAGCGGCGTGAGATCAATGTGCGCCTCGTCGAAACTGTAGTGCCCGGCCACCAGCCCCGGCAGCATGCCGGAATAGGGCGTGTGGCGGTCCGGGCTGACCAGCGTGATTTCCACGCCGCCCATCGGACGCTGCCCATAGCGGCGCAGCACCTCCACGTGGGCGTGGCCGCCGCCGAGTAAAACCAGTTTTTTCATGGGCTTGGGTCGGCTTGCAATTCGGGGATGCAACGCATGTGAAGAAACAGGATAATTCACCATTCTATATTCAGGGGGCACCATGCGCCGCGTCACACTCACACAGTATCTGGTTGAACAACAACGTTCCGAAGGCGTGGTTTCCGCGGAGCTTCGATTGCTGATCGAAGTCGTCGCGCGCGCCTGCAAGTCGATCAGCAACGCCATCAGCAAGGGCGCGCTCGCCGGTGTGCTCGGCGGTGCGGGCACCGACAACGTGCAGGGCGAGGCGCAAAAAAAACTCGACGTGATCGCCAACGACGTGCTGCTCGAAGCCAACGAGTGGGGTGGTTATCTCGCCGCGCTGGCCTCCGAGGAAATGGACGAGCCGCAGCAGATACCGCACCGCTTTCCCAAGGGCGAATTTTTGTTGACTTACGATCCGCTGGATGGCTCGTCGAATATCGATGTCAATGTGTCGGTGGGCACGATTTTCTCCGTGTTGCGTTGCCCTGAAGGTGTGACCAACCCCGACGAAAAGGCATTTCTGCAACCGGGCGTGAAGCAAGTCGCGGCGGGCTTCGCGGTCTACGGCCCCTCGACCATACTTGTGCTCACCGTCGGCAACGGCGTGGCCGGTTTCACGCTGGATCGCGACATGGGCAGTTGGGTGATGACGCAGCCGAAGATCGAAATCCCCGAGGACACCCAGGAATTCGCCATCAACATGTCGAACATGCGCAACTGGACGCCGCCGGTTAAACGCTACATCGACGAATGCCTCGCCGGCAAAACCGGCCCGCGTGGCAAGGATTTCAACATGCGCTGGGTGGCCTCGATGGTGGCGGATGTCTATCGCATCCTGTCGCGCGGCGGTGTGTTCATGTATCCGTCGGATGCGAAATACACCGAAGGCCGCTTGCGCCTGCTGTATGAAGCGAACCCCATGTCGTTCATCGTCGAGCAAGCCGGCGGCGCCGCCATCAACGGCCCGCAGCGCATCATGGATGTGCAGCCCACCAAGCTGCATCAACGCATGGGCGTGATCCTGGGTTCGAAGAATGAGGTGGAGTTGATCGGGAAGTATTACGCGGAGAAGTAATTCGCGGCGTAGGACTTCGTAATCGCAATGACCGGAGTCAGGCCCATGATTGCTCGATTGATTTGCGCGGGATTGATGGTGCTGAGTTTTCCGTTCGCGCAGGCCGCCAGCACGTGCGCGCGCCCCAACGCGCTTACGCCCGACGGCGGGCGCTACTGCGGCCCGCTGGTCAACGGCAAACTGCATGGCCGGGGCGTGATCGAGTGGAGCAACGGCGCGCGTTACGAAGGCGGGTTTGCCGATGGGTTGATGTCGGGCAAGGGTGTTCTGCGCACTGTGGCTGGCGATGTATTCGATGGCGAGTTTCGCAACGGCGCCGTGAACGGGTACGGTCGTGCGAAGTTGACAGACGGCGGTTCCTATTCCGGGATGTTTCGCAACGACCACTTTCACGGCGAGGGAAAGTTCGACTCGGGCGATGGGCAGGTTTATGAAGGCACTTTCGACAACGGGCGTTATCACGGCAAAGGTGTCCTTAGAGTCAGCCCTTTCAAGGTGATAAGTCATTGATTTTATTGCCCTCGTAGAGGGATGCATCAATTTCCCCGTATTTTTTAAAGGCGTTACAGGATCGAAAAATTGCCTGATTACCGTCTCTCCCAGAGGGAAATCAATAAAAATTGTCACCTTGAAAGGGCTGGTCCTTAGAGTAGACGATACGCGGTATCAAGGCGAGTTTCGCGAGAGGAAGTATTGGGGCCAGGGCGAGCTGACTTTTGCTGATGGCGACAGCTATCGCGGGCAATTCGTACGCGGCCAATACGACGGGAAGGGAAGATTTCTAGCCCGCGACGGCTCGAACTTCGAGGGGGAATTTCGCGCCGGTGATCTTGTCGGGGGAACGGTAAGCCGCAAGAACGGCGCGCGTTATAAAGGAGGCTTCCTCAAGTGGAGATATCACGGCAAGGGCAAGTTCACCGACCCCGGCGGCGGCGTCTACGAAGGTAACTTTGTAGACGGCGAACTGGAGGGACAGGGCCGCTTTACCGATAAGCGGCGCGGTCGCTACGAAGGCGAGTTTCACCAGTGGGGCTACCACGGCCGCGGCGTGCTCACGCTGCCCAACGGCGACGTTTACAAAGGCCAATTCGCGGGCGGCGTGTATGAAGGCGAAGGCACGCTCACCTACGCCGCGCCCCGGCCCGATGGCCGCAAGCAGGATAGTGACAAGTGGCGTTTCGGCATGCTGATCAACGAAGCCGAAGCGAAGCAGGCGCAGGAGCATGCCGAGGCCGCGCTCTACAACCAGCGCCGTCTGCTCGATGGCGCGCTCGCGGCGCTGGCGCGGCGCGACCCCGGCAAGATCAACATTTACATGCTCGCGGTCGCGGGTGACGGCTCGCAGGAAGTTTTTCGCCGCGAGGTCGAATTCGTGCGCGATCAATTCGCCGCGCGCTTTGGCATGAAGGGCTACTCGCTGGCGTTGATCAACAGCCGCAACACGCTGACCAGCGCGCCGATGGCCACACAAACCAGCGTGCGCGAGGCGCTCAAGACCATCGCCGCGCGCATGGATCGCGAACAGGACATCCTGTTTTTCTTTCTCACCAGCCACGGCTCGCGGGATCACGTGTTCAGCATCAATCAGAACAACATGAATTTGCGCGGCTTGCCGGCGAAGGAACTGGGCGCGATGTTGAAGGAAAGCGGCATACGCTGGAAAGTGGTCGTGGTCTCGGCGTGCTACAGCGGCGGCTTCATCGATGCGATCAAGGACGACACCACGCTGGTGATCACGGCCGCACGGCACGACTGGCAATCGTTCGGCTGCGCCGATGAAAATGACTTTACGTATTTCGGCCACGCGTTTTTCAAGGAAGCATTGCCGCGCGCGATTTCCTTCGAGGATGCGTTCGGCAAGGCGTCGACACTGGTGCGTGAATGGGAAGACAAGGACACGCTTGAAGCGCGCAATGCGATGGATGCGAGTGACAAGGCGCGCGCAAAAGATCAAAATTATTCATTGCCGCAAATGCATAACCCGGATTCGATCACACGGCATCTGCGGCAGTGGTGGCGTCAACAACCTGCCGCCAAGTAAAATATTCAATAAAAACAATTACTTATAGAAACACGAGATCGTTCATGTCCGCCTCCCAATTCCCCCCGCTGCAAAGCAAGCAATCCAACAAACACTGCACCAATTGCAGTTCGAAGATGGCGGCGTACACGCTGCCGGGGCATTACAACAGTTCGGTCGAAATCGATGTGTGCATGGATTGCAACGCGATCTGGTTCGATCAATTCGAGAGCATTCAGTTGTCGCCCGACGGCACGGTGGCATTGTTTCAGTTGATCAACGAGCGCGGCGGCACGGCCACCAGCGCCGCCGCGAAATTCAGCCAGGGCCTGCGTTGCGTGACTTGCGGCGACGGCATGCGGCTAGTCAACGACACGGTGCGCAACACGCGATTCGCGTATCAGGCGTGTGAAAAAGGCCACGGGCGCATGACCACGTTTTACAACTTTCTCGCCGAGAAACAATTCGTGCGCGAGCTCACGAAAGTGGAGCGCGCCAAACTCGCCGCGACGGTGAAGCAGGTGCGCTGTTCTGGATGCGCCGCGCCGGTCAATATTGGCCGCGTCGATGCGTGCGAATATTGCCGCGCGCCGGTGTCTGTGTTCGACCGCGACGCCGCTAAAAAAGCCATTGATCATTATTTGCGCGAGCGGCAAAATCAACGGCCCGCGACGCCGGGCAACCGGCGCGAATCGGGCCGAGCTTCCGGCGATCAATGGAGCGCATACGACCGTGCTGATCTGGGCGCGGATATTTTGTATGCGTTAAGCCGCGCGGCGATACGCGGCGTATCCGGCGCGGGTCGTGCCGCGCGCGCGGCGGGTGCATCCGGCGCGGCGCTTGCGGGTGATGGTTTTCAGGCGTTGCCCGATGCGACTTCCGCGTTGTTCGGCCCCGAAGCTTTGTCCGGCGCGGGCGCCGCGGGCGATGCATTGTCGTCGCTGGCCTCGGGCGCGGGCGGCGCCGTGAGCGGCGCACTGCCCAGCGCCACCGATGCCTTGTTCGGCGCCTCATCCAGCGGCTTGGGTGATATTGCGGGCGATGCCGCCGGCTCGCTCGCGGGCGAAATGGCCGGAGCGCTGGGCGATGCCGCGTCGTCGGGCCTCGCCGATTCGGTGGCGAGTGTGGCGTCAGACGCGGTGTCCAGCATGGGCGGCAGCGCGTTTGAAGCGGTGAGCGACGGTGCGCTCGATGTCGCGGGTGATGTCGCAAGTGAGATAGCCTCGTCGGCGGGTGAAGGTGTTGTCGATCTGGTGACCGATGGCCTCGGCAGCTTGTTGGGCGCGTTGTTCGATTGATGCAAATTCGCAGGCGCCGTGCGGCCGGACGGTGATGTAATCGCGCTGTAATTGCATGGCGCGGGAAATTGCGCTACCGTTCTTGCGCGCGGATCAAACGGGCCGCGCATCGGATCAGATTCGAGGAGAGATCATGGCCAAACAATGTTCAGTCTGTTCCACGGTTAACGCCGACGATGTGCGGTTTTGCAAAGGTTGCGGCACGCCGGTTGCGGCAGCTCCCGCACCGGCGCCACAGGTGGCAGAACCTGCCGCCGCGACTGTCGCATGCCCGGCGTGCACGCATGCCAATCGCGCCGGTATTAAATTTTGCGCGTACTGCGGCACTGCGCTGGCTGCGCCTGCCGCAGTTGCCGCGGCGCCCGTGGTGCAACCCGTACCGCAGCCCGCGGCCGTTCCTCCGCCCGCGCCACCAGCGCCGGCAGCAATAGTACCGCCGATGCCGGCGCCCGCCATGCAGAGGCCGCCCGCGCCCGCGGTACCGCCAACACCAGCGGCGCAACCCGCGCCGGTTGCAAAAGTCTCGCCCGCACCCGCGGCGGCGCCAGCGGCAAGACCCGCGGCGCAACCCGCGCCACAGCCCGCGGCGCCGCCGATGGCGAATGCAACGCAAGTGCGCAGCGCCGCGGATATTCAGCCTTCACGCTCCAGCAACACGCTGGCATTGGTGGTGGCCCTCGTGTTTGGCATAGGCTGCATGGCCGTACTCGGATGGTGGGCCTATAACCAATTCGTGAAAAAGCCCTCGGCGCCGGCAGCGCCCGAACTGCCAGCGGTATCCGCGCCTGCCGCGCCCGTAGCCGTAGCGCCCGCACCTGAACCCGCTGCGGCCACGGTGCCCATACCTGCGCCGGCGATCGCCGAAACAGCGCCGCCGCCCGCCGTTGCGCCCGTGCCGCCCCCGGCGGTTGCACCCGCGCCCCCTGTCGCCGCATTAACACCACCGCCACCGCCCGTGGTGCAGACGCCGCCGCCAGCCCCTGTGGCGGTTGCGCCAGTGGCGCCCGCCGCACAACCCAATCCGGATGCCGCTCGCGCCGCGCGTGAAAAAGCCGAACGCGAAGCCCGTGCCAGGGCCGAGGAAGCCAAACGCCGCGAAGCGCAGGCAAACACGCAGCAGGATGCCGCGCGTCGCGCTGCCGAGGAACGCCAGCGCGTCGCGGCTGCATCGGCGCCGCCGCCAACGCAATACACGCCGCCGCCCGCGCCGGTGGTGGCCGAAGCCCCGCCCGCCGCCGCGCAACCGGCCATGCGCACGGTGAAGGAGTTATGTTCGGGCCGCACCAATTTTGTCAGCCGCGACTTGTGCGAAAGCCGCGAGTGCCGCAAGCCGCAACATCAGAACGAACCATTTTGCCGGCAATTGCGCGAGGCCGAGGCAAGCCGCAATCAGTCACGCCCCGCCGACTAGCAGTCAAGAAAGTTTTCAACACAAGGGAGGTTGTCATGAATACTGAATCAAACGCGGCGCCCAACATTGCGTCCCTGCTGGGCGCGTTGCAAGCGGTCAGGAACGTGCGGGCCGCGGCGCTCACCGCAGTGGCGCTGGTGGGCACTGCGGTGGTTTTCGGCGTGGCGGCATTCGTGGCTGGCCAGTTCAACAGCACCGTGCTGATGGCGCTCGGCGCACTCATCGCCTCGCTGGTTGCGATCTACGGCTTAAGCGCCGTGGGCTTCATGCTGATGAACGATGCGAAGGGCGCGCCGCCGCTGTCGCTCGTCGACGCCGTCACGGCGTCGCTCATGTCCACACACCGCTGGATCGCCGTGATGTTGCTGGCGCTGGTGGTGTTTATCCTGTTCGCCATTGTGCTGGCGTTGATCCTATTCGTGTGCAAGATCCCCTTTGCCGGGCCGATGCTCTACGCCGTGACGGTGCCTCTGGCCACCTTCATCACCGCGTTCTTTCTCGCGGCGATGTACTTCGTTGTGATGCCGCTGACGTTTCCATCGGTGTGGACGGGCGACAGCGCGATGCAGGTGGTGTCCAAGCTCATGGCGATCGCACGCCAGCGCCTGATTCAGGTGGTGGTGCAGGTGTTGCTGCTGATGATTCTGGTTTTATTCGTGTGGGGCATTATCGCGAGCCTGGTTTTCTCCGCCGCGGGCGTCGTCGGCGCAATGTCGGCGGGCATACTGAATGTCGGCGGCGGCCTGGGCGCGCTGATGGGTGGCATGGGCGGTATGCGCGGCATGGGTGGCATGCGCGGAATGAGCGGCATGGAGGGTGCAGCGGGCTACATGATCGCCGGCGGCATCGGCTACGCTATTGTTGCCGCGGTGGTTTTGATCGTGCCATATCTGATCATGATCCAGGGCTATTGCCTGATTTATCTCGACACCATCAAGGGCATGGATTTCGCAGCATCGGATGCCGCATTGAAGGCGAAAATGGAAGAGATCCAGCGCAAGGCGCGTGAAGCGCAGGAGCGCGTGCGCGAGCAACCCCAGGCGCAGCCACAACCCGTCGTCGCCCCAGTGCATGCCGCGGCACCCGCCGCTCCTCCACTGCCTGCCGCCGCGCCCGTTATTCCGCCTCAACCGGCCGCCGTCCCCATCGCCGCGCCAATCCCCGCCGCCGCGCCGATTGCACCGCCAGCGCCAGCGCCGATTGCAGCAGCACCCATTGCAGCGCCGCCTCAACCAGCCCCGCGGCCCGCGCCGGCGCCCGCCGCGACTCACGCCATGAATTGCCCCAAGTGCAATTTTGCGATCACCAGCGCCGACATGTTCTGCGGAGGTTGCGGCCACAAGTTGCGCTAAAAAGCAGGGCGGGAGACATCCCGCCCGAACTTATTCAATTCATCGGAACATCATGCATATCGAAGTCATCTGTACCGGTGACGAAGTGCTCACCGGCAAGATCGTCAATACCAATTTCAGTTACATCAGCCAGAAGCTCGAAGACTTTGGACTCTCGCTCACCTGGGAAACCACCGTCGGCGACGATCGTGACAGCCTGTTGATGGCGTTTCAGCTCGCAGGGCAGCGCGCCGACGCGGTGATCGTCAACGGCGGCCTGGGGCCGACGGTGGATGATCTTTCGCAGGAAATCGCCGCCAAGGCAGCCGGTGTCGAGCTCGAACTGAACAAGGATTGGCTGCAACGCATGGAAGCGTTTTTCACCAAGCGCAGCCGCGTCATGCCGCCCAACAACATCAAGCAGGCGATGTTGCCGGCGGGCGCGGAAGTGCTCGATAACCCGGTGGGCACCGCGTGCGGCTTCGCGGTCAACATCGGCCGCGCACGTTTTTATTTCACGCCGGGCGTGCCGCGCGAATTGCGCCGCATGCTTGAAGCGGAAATTATTCCGCGTCTGCTGGCGAAGGCCGGCAAACAGACGGCGGTGTTTTTAAAACGCTTTCACTCCTACGGCATCGGTGAATCGCATGCCGACACGCTGCTTGCGGGCGTGGAGGCGCTCGCACCGGACGGCAGCGTGAAGCTTGGATTCCGTGCGCACTACCCGCAACTCGAAACCAAGCTCACCGCGCGCGGCGCGGACTTGGACGGCATACGCAGAAAACTCGCGCCTATCGAGGCCGAAGTACGCAAACGTTTCGGTAATTTCATACTCGCCGAGGACGAACACACGCTCGAAGGCGTGGTGCTTGCCGAACTCAACAAATGCAAGGGGTCACTTGCCATCGTCGAGAGCTTCACCAGCGGCCAGATCGCGGGCCGCCTCGCGCACTTGCCCGGCGCGGAAAAAATCGTGCGCCGCGGCGTGATCGCGCGCGATCTCACGGAGATTTGCAACGCCGTCGCCCTGCCCGCCGTGCCCGCGGCCATCGACAAGGAGGCCGCCGAAGCAGTGGCGAAAGCGGCGCTGCGTGACACCGGCGCCACCCACGCACTAGCGGTGCTGATCGATGTGGACGAGGGCGCGGACCGCATCGAATTCGCCGGCACGGTATGCCTTGCCATTGCCACGCACGGAAAAACAGAGTCGCGCCGCAGCCGCATCGTCGGCGGACGCGACTGGGTGCGACTGGGCGCGGTTGAAATGGGTCTTGATTGCCTGCGGCGCTTTTTGCAGGGGCTGCCGGTTAATGAGCGCATTGATTTTGAGACGGTGGAGTGATTTTCTGCATGCCTGGCACGCAGATATTTACACACCAGTACTGTCGTTCCCGCGCAGAGCCTGTCCTCGAATGCTTTAATCGGGGACGGGCTATGCGCGGGAACGACAGCGGTGGTGTTGGGCGTTTCGATTTACAGCGGCAACTTCGCCGTCTGCTTCGGGCACGCCTGCTTGCGCATGGACGGCAGCGGCGAAGTTGATGAGTTGTTCGGCGTTGGTGCGGGTGGTGGTGTTCATGGCGGAGCCTTCGTTGGAAAAATCTTTTGCCGCGGATTTACACAGATGAACGCAGACCAAAAACCATCATCGTCATTCCGGGTCAAGCCCGGAATGACGGGGGTGGTGTAGCTATCTCGGTATCCTTTGTGACAGTGGCTACCGCAAATCAATTCGGCGTCAACCCCAGCCGCTTGTAGGTACTCGCGTACTTCTGCATCTCGGATTTGATATAGGCCGCGTATTCATCCGGCCGATTGCCCACGGGAATGTAGGCTAACTCGGCGAGCCGCTTGTTGGCTCTTTGCAGCGCCTGCCCCGACGCACGATGGATCGCGCCGATGATTTCCGGCGGCGTGGCTGCGGGCACGACGATGCCGTACCAATTGCCTGCTTCGTAGCCGGGGTAACCGAGTTCCGCCACCGTGGGCACATTGGGCAGCAGCGGCAGGCGTTGCAGCGTGGTGACGGCGAGCGGACGTAGCCGGCTTTGCAGGTGTGCCATCACGGTAGCCACCGGCGCGAAATAAACCGGCGTCTCGCCCGACATCACGGAGGTCACCGCCGCGCCGCCGCTGCGGTAGGGTATGTGCGCGAGATCGACGCCGGCGCGCTCCTTGAACAACTCGGCGGCGAAGAATGTCGAGCTGCCCGTGCCCGCCGAGCCGTAGTTGATCGCGCCGGCCGCGCCTTGGCGAGCTTCACCAGTTCGGCAAGCGACTTCACCGGCAGCGAGGGATGCGCCACGATGATCTGCGGCGAGGTCGCCAACAACGAGATCGGCGCGAAATCGCGCAGCACGTCGAACGGCAGATTGCGATAAAGGCTCGACACTGCCGCCAGCCCCGAGCCGTTGTGCACAATGGTGTAGCCGTCGGGCGTCGCCTTGGCGCCGATGGCAAGCCCAATGGTGGTGCCCGCGCCCGCGCGGTTTTCCACCACGACTTGTTGGCCGAATACCTCGGTAAGACCTTCGGCGAAAATGCGGCCTATGGTGTCGTTGCCGCCGCCCGCGGAGTCGGGCACGAGGTAACGAATGGGCTTGGATGGATAATTTTGCGCATACGCGCCGTCCGCGTGTAGAGCGCACGCGGCAACCAGCGCGATGCCTGCAACGCCGCGCATGATATTTTCACACGCCTTTCCATTCGGGGTGCTGATCCCACTCCTCGAACACGCGCTGCGCCACGCGCAGCGATGCGTTGGTGCGCGGGTAGCCGATGTACGGCGCGCAGGTGGTGAGCGCCTCGATCACCTCCTCACGAGTCGCGCCCTGATTGACCGCGCCGCGCACCTGGCGCTCGACCGCTTCGTACTCGCCTTGCGCCGCGCACACCGCGATCAGAATGAACTCCTTGATCTTGATCGGCAGATGCGGCTCGGCCCACACCGTGCCGAAGCAATACTCCAGCACCGCGCGGCCATGCATCGGCGAAATTTTGGTGAGGTCCTCGATGCCCTTGGCGCCCACGCTGCCCAGCACCGAACCCATGATGGCCTTGCCCTTCTCGAACTGTGCGTCGCTCATGTTTGATATCCCCCTGTGAAAAACCCGCGGTTAAAGACTTCCCAACACCTTGCCCCACTTCGCATCGGGCTTGTGCGCAATCGGCTGCTTCGAGGCGTACAGCGCGGCCCACGTCGTCGAAAGTATGTTGAGCAGCACCGGCTTGCCGAATTCGGCTTCGAGCATCGGCACGGCGTGTATCGCGAACCACAGCCCGCCCGGCATCAGCAACGCCTGCGCCTGCGGCGCTTCGCGCAATACCTCGCCGCCGAGTTCGAGCGCCAGGTGATGATCGTCGAGCGCGCCGCTCGCCTTGTTTTGATCGAGCGAGCGCCCGCGCGAGCGGCACGCCAGCACCTCGATGCCCGCATCGGCGAGATAGCGCGTGAGCATCTGATTCACCGCCTCCGGCCAGCGCGTGGCGAGCGCGATTTTTTTTGCGCCGAAATGATTGAGCGTCGCGATATGCGCTTCGAGATCGGTGTCGCACGGCAGGCCCGTGCGCTTCTCGGCTTCGGCGAGAATTTCCAGCATGCGCTTGCGTCCGAGCGCCGAAGCCACCGGCACGCCGGAGAGCGAAATACGATCCACTTTCTTTTTCGCCAGCAAATCGAAGCGATCCCACAACGTAGGCAAGTTTTCCTCGACGGCTGCGAGGCTGTATTCGCGCAGATTCAAACCCGTGGTCACCAGCATCATGCCTTCGGGCGCCACGCGATAAAACTGATACGCATCCTGATCGGTGTAGAGGTGCGGGATGACGTAGCCGAGTTGGTACCAGGGGGCGATGATGGGCATGTTGTTGCAGTTCCTTTGGGTGGATACGCCGAGGTTATAGGAGAGTGCATCACCAAAATATGCGTGATGCCGCATCTCAGCGTTCATTTAAATAACCGTTTAAAAACAATAAGTTACGTAATTCCATGCGGCAGCAAACGTAGTTCCTATGGTTTTTGATTATCGCTCCGCAACACCACCAGCGCATCCGCCGCCACCACACCCTTGCCCTTTGCCCGCACAAACAGCGGATTAACATCGATCTCGGCGATGCGCGCTTGATGGTCGTGGATCAACCACGACAGCCGCACCAGCACATCGACCACCGCATCCACATCCGCCGCCGGCGCGCCGCGATAACCTTCAAGTATTTTCGCGCCCTTTAACTCGGCGAGCATTTCGCGCGCGTCGTCTGGCGTCACCGGCGCGAAGCGGTGCGATACGTCGTGCAACACTTCGGTCAACACGCCGCCCAGCCCCACCATCACGTAGGGGCCGAAGTGCGGGTCGTTAACCGCGCCGACTATCATTTCCACGCCACTCGCCATTTCCTGCACCGAGATGCCGTCGATGCGCGCGTTGGGCGCGTGCTTTTTGCCGCCATCGACCACGGCTTGCGCCGCGGCCTTGAGTTCGTCGAGTGATTTGACGTTAAGCCGCACGGCGTCCGCCTCGGTCTTGTGCGGAATGTCGGGCGAGGCGAGTTTCACAGCCACCGGAAAGTTCACCGGAGGTTCTTTGAGCGCGATTATGGCGTCGAGCGATAGCAGCACTTCTCTCGTCGAGGGAATGCCGTAACGCGCGAGGCATTGCTTCGACACATGTTCCGCCAGTGCGCCGCTGCCAGATAATTCCAGCGCTTGCGTCTCGATGGGCCGCTGCGCCGCTGTCCGCCCGCGCGCGAGCAGCTTATTGCGCTTCATCGCGAAATCAGTGAACAGACCCACCGCGCGCCCCGCATCGGCGGCGAAGCTCGGGCAGTAGATACCGTTTTTTTCCAGTTCGCGTTTTGCCTCGATATCCAGTCCCGGCACCGGCGCCCAGCCAATGATGATGGGCTTGTCGGTGCTCTTCGCGACCTTCAGAAAATTCGGCAGCCATTCCTTGAGCGCGGGGCCGCCGGCGCTCCTTACATGCAGCATGTCCCAGTTCGGTTCGTTGACGATGATCTCGAGCACGGTGTGTTGCTTGCCGTAGACCGGCGTGGTGTCGATCGGATTGCCTATCGAGCCGTACTCGGCGACCACGGCTTTCAGCTTCTCCGCGGTTTCGGGCGAGGGCAAGGGCAGATGCAAACCATTGCGCTCGTACGCCTCTGCCGTCATCACGCCCCAGCCGCCGGAGCCGGTCAACACGCCGATGTTGCGGCCCTTGGGCCAGCGTCCGCCGAGCACCAGCTTGGCGACATCCGCCATCTCGTGCAGATCGGTGACCTCGATGAAACCGCCTTCCTTGAACGCCGCCTTGAACAGCGTGTAGTCGGCGGTGAGCTTGCCGGTGTGCGAGCCTGCCGCGCGGCGGCCCGCGCCGCTGTTGCCGACTTTGAGCAGAATGATGGGCTTACCGGCTTCGAGCGCGCGTTTGCCGAGCTCGCGCAGACGTTTGCCTTCGAGGCTCGATTCCAGATACGCGAGTATCAGTTGCACGTCGTCCTGCCCCAGCAGCGTGTGCGTGAAGTCGAAGAAGTCGAGGTCGGCCTCGTTGCCGCACGACACGAGATAGCGCGTATCGACGCCGCGCGCATGCGCGTGCGCCATCATGCTCAAACCCACGCCGCCGCTTTGCGACACCACGGCCACCGGCCCCGGCTCAAGGCTTTTGTCATACAACGCGCCGCCGAACGCGCAGAACGCGCGCGTCGCAATGTTGGCGACACCGATGCAATTGGGGCCGACCACGCGCACGCCGCTTTCCGCGATGGCGGCATCGAGCTCGCGCTGCGCGGTCTCGCCGAGCTTGCCGGTTTCCTCGAAGCCACCCGCCAGCACCACGGCAAACGGAATGCCCGCCTTGCCGCAATCGCGTAGCGCCTGCGGCACCTGCGCGGCGCTCACCGCCACCAGCGCCACATCCACCGGATCGGGTATCGCCTGCGCGTTGGGGTAGGCCTTCACACCCTGCACCTCATCGCGCTTGGGGTTCACTGGATAAAGTTTCCCGGCGTAACCCGAGTCGAGCATCAGCCGCAGCGGCTGGCCGCTGATGGAAGTGTCGTTGCTGGAAGCGCCTATGATGGCGATGGATTGGGGGGTGAGCAGGCGGGTGAGATCGGTGTGGGTTGTCATGGTTGCCGTGATTCAAAGACTACAAAAAACCCTGGACGCGGATTTTCACAGATGAGCGCGGATATTTGCGCGGCTAATCTGCGTAAATCTGTGTCAAAAAAAGATTTAGGGCCGCATCGTAAACGACGCAGGCCCCGGCGTCAGCAACGGTTCCGCCAGACGGACAAATTCGCATAACAATTTGCGCGTGTCGCGCGGATCGATAATTTCCTCGACCCAAAATGTTTCCGCAGAGCGGAACGGCGAGCGCAGTTTGTTCAGGCGATCCTCGATCTCGGCGAGTTTGGCTTTTGGGTCTGTAGACGCATCGATGTCGGCGCGGTAGGCCGCCTCGATGCCGCCTTCGAGCGGCAGCGAGCCCCAGTGTCCCGACGGCCAGGCGTAGCGCAACGACAATCGTCCCGGCGGTTGATGCAGCGCGCCCGCGACGCCAAACACGTTACGCACCAGTATCGAACACCACGGCACGTTGCATTGATCGAGCGCCGCCATCACGCGCACGCCGGCGCGGATGGTCGCGGTTTTTTCGGCTTCGAGGCCCACCAGGAATCCGGGGCAATCGACCAGATGCACCACGGGAATATGAAACGTCTGCGCGAGATCGACGAAGCGGATGATCTTCGCGCACGCGTCCGCCGTCCATGCGCCGGCGTAGTGATACGGATCACCAGCCATCACCGCAACCGAATGCCCGTCGATGCGCGCAAGGCCGGTGATGATGGAGCGGCCGAACTGTGACCCCATTTCAAAAAATGAATCGCGATCCACCAGTGTTTCGATGATCGGGCGCATCTTGTAGACCTTGCGGCGATCCTTGGGGATCACTTTCAGCAAGGCATCATCGTTGCGCTCGGCGTCTTGTTTGTAAGCCACCACCGGGGGCGTCGAGTGTATCGACGGCGGCAAGTAAGACAAAAAACGCCGCGCGCAGACAAACGCTTCTTCCTCGGTATCGACCGCGTGATCCACCGCGCCGGCCCTGCATTGAATCTGCCAGCCGCCGAGTTCCTGCTTGGTGAGTTTTTGCCCGATGCGCTCCACCACTGGCGGGCCGGCGACGAACATGGCGGAAGTTGTTTTGGTCATCACCGAGTAATGGCTCGCCGCCAGCCGCGCCGCACCCAGCCCTGCGACGGAGCCAAGACCCAACGCCACCACCGGCACCGCGCCGAGATTCATCGCGGCGTAGTGATAACCCGCCGCGCCCGCAACGCGCCCCGGCAAATTCGCGCGCCCGGTGGTCTCGATTGTCTTCACCGAACCGCCGCCGCCGGAGCCTTCGATAATGCGCACGATGGGCAAACGAAATTCATTCGCCATCTGCTCCGCCATCACGGTTTTTTCCTTGATGGTGGCGTCGGCCGAACCGCCGCGCACGGTGAAATCATCGCCGCATACCACCACGGGCCGCCCTTCGATCATGCCGCGGCCGAACACGCAATTCGCGGGTTGCAATGTTTGCAGATTGCCGGCAGCGTCGTAGCTCGCCTTGCCGGCAATGGCGCCGACTTCGTGAAAGCTATCTTTGTCGAGCAGCGCGTCGATGCGCTCGCGCACGGTGAGCCGCCCGCCGTCGTGCTGGCGTTTCACCTTGTCCGCGCCGCCCATCTGCCGCGCAAATGCCTCGCGCGCGCGCAGTTCGTCGAGTTCGGGTTGCCAAGTCATGGCGGGGTCGCTTTCCTGCGGGAAGTCACAAAATTGAGAACGCTATTTGACCACAATTGCGCCAGCGCCTTTGCCGCTCGCGGATTTAGGTCTATGATTTCGACAGACACTTGGAGAGGGCCATGGATACAGTCACCGCGGACAAAAGCGAATTAACCCGCGCCAGCCATGCACAAGGCATGCTGGCGTACCAGCAGGCCGGCATCAAGCGGGCCAACGAGATCAGCAATCGCGGCCCGGTGCGCTTTGACGCAAATGGCCGCCTGCACGCGGATATTCTTGCCGCGTACTGGAAGCATGGCTTTTATATATTCACCGGCGTGGTGGGCGAGGCCGAAATCATCGAACTGCGCCGCGACGCCGGCGCCATGCTGGAGCGCGCGCCCGTCAGCCCCGGCGCCAAGGTGGATGCCAAGGGCCGCCCGGCACTGGGCCGCGATGCCGCGCGCGAGCCTTATACCATCATCAAGCCCTTGTCTGATCCAGCGGGCGGCACGGACTTCGGCGACAACCGCCATCCAAGCAAGATGAGCGAGCCGACGCCCGACCGCGACGCGCCGCCGTATGTGGTGTTCCGCATGCGCGGCATGTGTCAGTACATGCCATCAGGGCTGCGCGTTTACGGTCACCCGGCGCTCTTGGCGATTGCGCAATCGATCAATGGCGAGGACTTCGTGCCGTTCAACGACGTGATTTTCGTCAAGCAGCCCGGCCTCGGCGGCTCGGTGTCGTGGCATCAGGATGGCGTCACGCACTGGAAGTCGCCCGAGTGGGACGAAGGCATACACGGCTTTAATTACCAGGTGCAGATTTATCCGGCCACCGCGGGCAACGCACTGTGGGTGATGCCCGGCACGCATAAACTTGGGCGCGCCGACATCAAGCGCATGGTGGCCGAGAACGGCGGCAGCGAACAACTGCCGGGTGCGATTCCGCTGATCTGCGCGCCAGGTGATGTGACTATCGTCAACCGGCAAACGCTACACGGCTCGTTCGCCAACACCTCGCCCGATTTGCGCATCTCGATCACGTTTGGTTTTCACCGCCGCAAATCCGTGTTGGGGCAGAAGACCGCGCTCAGCGTCAAAGTGGAAGGTGTTACTTACGGCGAGCAACGCATGTTTGAGCGCTCCGCCGTCGTTGCAGTGGCGATCGACGCGCGGCGGCAGCATTACCCGCATGAAAAACCGTTTGTGTATAAACCGTTCGTGGGACGCGAAGACAACTACCGCTTTAACGATGACACTTTCAACCGCGTTATCCGCGATTACAACATGAAGGACCTCGCCATCTGAATGAGCGCGTGGTTAGTCGACCCGCGCGCCCGAGGCCTTGACGGCTTTCGCCCATTTGGCGATTTCGCTTTTGATAGACACCGCAACGTCCTGCTGCGTGCCCGTGGCGGTATCAACGCCGCCGCTGGCGAGTTTGTCGCGAATATCGGGCATGCGGATGATGTTCGCTATTTCCTTGTTCAGGCGCGCAATGATTTCGCGCGATGCGCCCGTGGGCGCGAGCACGCCGTACCTCTGACCGACATCGAAACCTGCCAGGCCCGCTTCGGCGATCGTCGGCACTTCTGGCGCAACAGCGCTGCGCTCGGCGCTGCTGATGGCGATCAGCCGCAGACGGCCGGCCTTCGCGTGCGGCAGCACCGGCAGCGGTGCCGCGAACGTCATCGCGATTTGTCCGCCGATCAGATCGGTGATGACCTGTGGATTGTTTTTGTAGGGCACATGCATGATTTCAACCGCCGCCTGCGACTTGAAAAGCTCCGCCGCCAGATGCGGCAGGCTGCCGTTGCCGGGCGAAGCGTAATACAGTTGCTTCGGCCGCGCCTTGATCAGCGCAACGAACTCCTTCACGTTTTTCACCGGCAGCGACGGATGCACGGTCAGCGGCAGCGAACCGATCTGCGTTACCGCATCAAAATCTTTCTCAAGGCTGTAGTTGAGTTTGGCAAACGACTGGCTGATGGCGTTGCCCGCGTACGCGACCAACATCGGGCGCCGCGCGCGCCGCCGCTTCCGCACCGATGTTGCCGGAGAACCCGACGCGATTATCGACGATGAATTGCTGACCGAAGGTTTCAGCGAGCTTGGGCGTGATCGTGCGCGTCACGATGTCCGCACTGGAGCCGGCGGTAAGCAACACGATGACGCGCACGGGCTTTGATGGATAAGCGGCGCTTTGCGCATGAACCTGCGCGGCGTTGATGCCCACGACCGCACACATGACGAAAAAGATTTTCAGCATGCCGTGTACGATAAAACAAAACGTCGCTGGATCGCGTTCAGTGCAGCATAAAAAGTGTTTAAAAACAATTGCTTATGAAGATTCGGCGGTGGCGTTACCCCGGCGCCTTGCCCCAAAGTTCTTTCAACCGCGCATCGCGCCCACAACCATTGCGATAGAGTTGGTAGCGCACCGGGTTCTTCACGTAGTAATCCTGATGGTATTCCTCGGCGCGGTAGAACTCGCCGGCCTTGGTGATTTCGGTGACGATGGGTTGCTTGAAGGGCTTGGATTTATCCAGCGCCGCCTTTGACGCGTCTGCGGCCTTGCGCTGCTCGTCGTTGTGAAAAAAGATGCCGCTGCGGTATTGCGAACCCTGGTCGCAGAATTGCGCGTCCTTAACCGTCGGGTCGATGTTCGCCCAGAACACTTGCAAGAGCTTTTCGTAACTCACTTTCGACGGATCGTATTCGACTTGCACCACTTCGGTGTGACCGGTGCGGCCAGTGGAGATCTGCTCGTAGGTGGGGTTCTTCAGGTGGCCGCCCATGTAACCGGAAATCGTGGATATCACCCCCGGCAGCTTGTCGTACGGCGGCTCCATGCACCAGAAGCAGCCGCCGGCGAAGGTGGCCTTGGCGGTCTTCACCACCGGTGCCTGCGCGGTCGAGGGCGCGGCGGCGGCAATGCCCAACGCGGTAACGACTATCATCAATAAATTACGGAATTGCAGCATGTGATTCTCCTGAAATCGCGCGGCGGCGCCGCTGGTGTGCGTTGGTCGTGCGCATGCGTGAGTACCTTACGTACATTACGTGGGGGCCGCGCGCGCGGATGCATGCGGTAAGTTTATGGCGGCAAACCCGACTGAGCGGGGTTGCCCCATTATTGCAGAAATCCGCTAAACTTGCTTCATCCAAGGAGCCGGCAATGACGACAATGAACACACAATCCAACCGCGAAGTCGCCATCCTCGGAGGTGGTTGTTTCTGGTGCCTCGAAGCCGTCTACGACGAGCTTAACGGCGTGATCTCCGTCGAATCGGGCTACATGGGTGGCAAGAATCCGAATCCCACCTACGAACAAGTGTGCACCGGCCGCAGCGGGCACGCCGAGGTGGTGCAGGTTACGTTCGATCCCGAACTGGTGACGTTTCGCGAAATCCTTGAAGTGTTTTTCGTCATCCACGACCCGACCACGCTGAATTACCAGGGCAACGACCACGGCACGCAATACCGCTCGGCGATTTTCTATCACTCGCCGGAGCAGCAGGCGGCGGCAAAAGACGTGATCGCGAAACTAAGCGCCGCAAAGCTGTGGCGCGACCCGGTGGTGACCGAAGTGACACCGGCCACGGTGTTCTACATCGCCGAGGATTATCACCAGGAATACTTCGCGCGCAATCCAGGTGCGGGCTATTGCTCAGTCGTGGTCGCGCCCAAGGTGGCGAAGTTCCGCAAAAGCTTTTTGGCGAAGCTGAAGAAGTGAGCGTGAAGGGTGAAGGGTAGCCCAATAGTGGGGGGGGATTCGCCCTTCACGCACTCACCCAAAAGCCTACCAATCCCCCGAACTGCCGCCCCCACCCGAACTACCCCCGCCGCCGGAGAAACTATCGCCCGAACTCGATCCCCACGAGCCGGACGATGAGGACGAGGACCAACTGCCGCCGCTGTGATTCAAGCCGCCAAAGCGCGAGCGGCCACTGCTTCTGCGGTCGCCCGGCGCATTTTTCTTTTTGTACCACTCCGAACGTGACACCGCGAATTTCGCGATGGGGAAGCCGACCATGTAGATGCCGAGCAGGGTAAGCGCGCCTTGCACGCCGACGATGATCATCGGAAACAGCGCCCAGAACGGAATCAGGAATACGTACAGGAACCAGCCCATGCCCGGCGTCACCACGCCGATGACGGTAAACAAGCCGATGATGCCGAAGATGAATACGCCGAACAGAATGCGTTCGCTGGTGGACATATTGGGTGGCTTGAAGCCGGACGATTTGGCGTCGCTGTCCGCGCCCACCAAGCTGCCGGCGACGTTCTCGCCTTCGAGTTGCTTGATGATGGCGGCGACGCCTTCCTCCACGCCCTGATCGAAGCGGCTCGCCTTGAAGTGCGGCGCGATGACGTTGCGGATGATGCGGCTCGACGCCACGTCTGGAAGCGCGCCTTCGAGCCCGTAGCCGACCTCGATGCGCAGCTTTTTTTCTTTCGGCACGATCAGCAGCAGCACGCCGTTGTCCTTGCCTTTTTTGCCGAGCTTCCAGCTCTCGAACACGCGCGTGGCGAATTCCTCCACCGCGCCGCCTTCGAGCGAGGCGATGGTGAGCACGGCGACCTGATTGCCGGTTTTGTCCTCGTGCGCCTTGAGCATTTCGGAGATTTTTCCGCGCGCGCCCGCCGACATCAGCTCGGCGTTATCCACCACACGGCCCGAGAGCAGCG
This sequence comes from Bordetella parapertussis, assembly GCA_945901405.1. Taxonomy (GTDB): domain Bacteria; phylum Pseudomonadota; class Gammaproteobacteria; order Burkholderiales; family SG8-41; genus CAMDLH01. The sequence continues at coordinate 31,958 of CAMDLH010000052.1, forward strand.
GCACTGCGGGCGTGCTCTCCGCCGCGAATGCAAGCGGCGCAAGCAACGCCCACGCAACCAACGCGAGCATGCAACGCACGAATCCAGAGGCGGCGCTCATGAGCCTTGCTCCACGATGGCACCATCGGCAAGCTCGTTGCCATGGCGCGCGGGGCGCACCCCTTTTTGTTCCAGCAGCGTGGCGAGTGCATCGAAGCCGGTCTTGAACGCCTGCACCGCGTCGGCGTTTTTCAAGTGCGGCGCCATGGCCGCGATGACCGTGTCCAGTTCACGCGGGGACACATGCCGCGCGATGCCGGTGTCGGGCAGGATCACCACCTTGTGCTCGAAGCGGCACACCAGCACGAGGATGCCGATGCGATCCGCGGTCTTGAATAATTCCCGCTGCAGGAACAGCCCCTGCGCGTATTGCCGCACCTCGGTACTGGCGCGTTCGCGATTGAGAAAGAATCGCGCGAACGCGGGCACGGTGATCGCCAAAATGGTGCATACCATGCCCGCCGCCAGTATCGCCGCCACGTCGCGCATGGGGGTGTGGATGCTCGCCCAGTCCGGGCGCACCAGCTCATCGGCCACCACCGCCAGCGCGGCCAATGCCGCGCCCAGGGCGAATGCCTTCCACGGGATGTCGGGGTAATCGTCGGCCTTGCCAATCACGGCGGCGACCGCCTGCGCCCCGCTGCGCGCCTCAAATTGTCGTGCTAGTTCATTGATTTTTTGTTGCTCTTGCTGGGTCAGTAGCATCGCGAGGCTAGCCTTTTTGGTCGCCGCCGCGGCGCGGCGGCTGCCCAAAGATTACACAGTTCGGCGCGATGCGCGCAAGCGCCAGCCCGGCTCTTTCCTGAATTCTCCTCGTAAAAAAGATGGTTTTCCCTCTAGGAAAGCATTGACAAGTACATTTTCCCTCGGCATTCTTGCGCTACCGAGCCGCCCAATGCGGCAAGGCAAGCAAAGACGGCTATTCGATCAACACCATCAGACCACGGAGATACACCATGGCAGCAAAGAAAAAGGCAGCAAAAAAAGCACCCGCAAAAAAGAAAGCGGCGAAGCGTAAGCCGAATGCAGCGTTCATGAAGCCGATGACCATCAGCGCCGCTCTGGGCGCGGTTATCGGCAATGCCGCCGCGCCGCGCACCGAAGTCACCAAGAAAATCTGGGCCTACATCAAGAAGAACGGCCTGCAAGACAGCAAGAACCGCCGCAACATCAATGCCGACGACAAGCTGAAGCCGGTATTCGGCGGCAAGAAGCAGGTGTCGATGTTCGAGATGACCAAGCTGGTCAACAAGCACCTGAGCTAAGGCGCTTCGGTCGATTCGTTCTGAACAAACGGCCGGCGTTCGCAAGAGCGCCGGCCGTTTTGTTTTTCAGCGCGTGTTATAGCTTGCGCCGCGCGAACCACGCGCCCCACAACAGCGCGACACCCATCACCACGAACACCGGCGTCATGCCCATCACCGCGCCCAGCGCGCCGAAGATCAGCGGTATCGCCGCCTGCGTGATGTTAAGCAACAGTGTGCGCATGCCCACCGCCTCGCCGCCGCGTCCGGGCGGGGCTTTCTCATAGAGCATGGTCATGATCAGCGGCTGCGTGCCGCCCAGCCCGATGCCGAGCAGAAATGACACGCCCATCAACAGCGGCACGCTGTGCACCAGCGGTATCAACGCCAGCATGCTGCCGGTGAGCAGCATCGCGGTGAACAGCAGGCGGCGTTCGTCAAAGCGGTGCACGATCCATGGCAGGATCATGCGAAACACGAATATCGCGCTGCCGAACGCGCCCAGCACCAGGCCGATAGTGGAGGCCGACAGGCCGATGCTGGTGCCGTGTATCGGCATCACAAACGAATACAGATCCCACGACATCGACAGCAGCGCGCTGACGATGAAGATGCGCGCGAGCGCCGGGATGCGCAACAGATTGACGTCGCGCCGGCCAGGCTCGCGCATCGACGGTTTGTGATGCAGCGTGATCACCCGCCGGCAGCGGTAGATCAGCGCCAACGTCGCCACCATGAACATCGCGCTCAACAGGAAGGTATTGCGGTGCCCGATGGCGTCTATCGCGAAGCCCGCGGTCATCGGCCCGATGAAGCCGGAGGTGGAGAACGCGAGTGCGAGCACGCTGAAATTACGCGTGCGGTCCTCGGGGCGGCCCACCAGCGCTGCCGCCTGATTGATGCAGATGTGATACAGCATGAAGCCCGAGCCTGCCAGCACGCTCACCGCGAACAATGTTTCCACCCGCGGAAACGCGAACGCCAGCAACAGACCCGCGAGCACCAGCCCGGACCCAAACAGCATCGGCTTGAAAACGCCGACGCGGTCGATGCTGCGTCCCCAGCGCACCGAGAAAAACATCGGCACCGCCGCGATCAGCGAAATGATGATGCCCACGGTGAATGGCGTCGCGCCCAGATGCAGCGCAAACAGCGACATATTCACCCGCGCCCCGGCGAACGCGAGGTGCGGCAGTATGGTGAGCACGAATACGAGCGTGATGCTCATCGCGTCAGCTTTTGTTCGCCGCGCGCCGCGCCAGCAGTGCCACGCCGAGGCAGGTGATGATGATGCCCGCCACGCTTAACCCCGAGGGCGTGATGCCGAACCACAAAAACTCCGGCACGATGGCGAACGCGGGCGTGAGGTATACCAGGCCCGCCACACGCGTGGCCTCGCCGCGCCGCATCAGGTAGTGCCACGCGCTCACCGCGAGCAGGGAGGCGAGTATCACCAGAAAACACATCGCGCCGGCGAGCGCCCAGGTCCAGCGCACGCTGTTGTCCTCGAACACCAGGGCCAGCGGCGTCAACACACACAGGCTTGCGGCAAATTGCACCAGCGCGGCCGCGCGCAGATCAACATGCGCGCAAAACACGCGCTGGTACAGCGTGCCCGCGGTGACACCCGCCAGCGCCACGCTCACCGCGATCAGGCTGCCGAGTGTCGCCTCGCGCACATCAATCTTGTGCCACACGATCAACGTGACGCCGGCCAGGCCCAAGGCAACACCACACCATTGCACGCGGGTAAGCCTTTCGCCGAGCCAGCGCGCGGCGATGGCCGCGGTGATCAGCGGCTGCACGCACAGCAGCACCGCAGTGATGCCCGCCGGCATGCCCAGATACTGCGAGTAATGGCTGCCGCCCAAGTGGATCGCGTGCATCAAGAGTCCGGCGGCGGCGACATGCAGCCAATCGACGCGCGCCACCGGCCACGCCGGGCGCGTAAGCAGCAGGAAAGGAATCAGGCAGACGATACCG
>CAMDLH010000053.1 GCA_945901405.1 Bordetella parapertussis
GGTAGTGATTGGACATCTGGCACCAGGCGTGTATCGCCCAGTTGAAGCGCTCGCAGCATTGCGCAAGGACTTCGAGCCAAGCCAGACGGTCGGCATCGTCGTGGTAGATATCTTCGCGGCGGTCACCCCGGGAGGTGACGTGGTTAAGGCCGCCAGAAAGCTCGATGCGCAGGGGGCGAGACATGGTGTGCCAATGTTACATGGCTGAGCGCTACAAGACCTGACACCTGACCAGACGCAAGACCTGACACCTGACCAGACACGCAACCGGCCATTGCGATTCGCATCTGAATGTTCGTGTGTAATATCTCGCGAGAATTCTTCTGACGTGCATGCTGTCATGACAGAGCACCGGTACGCGCCAGACCGGAAGGGAATTTTGTGGAACACTGAGTAGATCGTTCGGGAGGTTTGAGCCATGTCTCCTTTCGTATGCATTTTTTAGCATCACTTCCTCAACCCCGCAATCTTAGCCATCCGAATAAACGTCTCGATATCCGACCGCAAAATCTTGTCGAATTCCGCCGGCGTTGTCGGCACGGGCGTAAACGCCATGTTCTGCAACCGCTCCCTGACATCGGGCGCTTCGAGTGCGCGGCGGACTTCGGCGCTGAATTGATTGAGGATGGCGCGCGGCGTGCCGGCGGGTGCTAACAGGCCGAACGATCCTACGCGTTCGAAGTTGGGCAGCACTTCGTTCATGGCGGGCGCGTCGGGCAGCAGCGGTGAGCGCTGGTTTGCCACGGCGAGCGCGGGTAGCCTGCCGTCCTTGATGAAGGGCAGGGCGGGGCCGAGCGGCGGGATGCCCCAGTGCACGCGGCCGGCGACGATTTCGATCAGCGCGGGGCTGGTGGTGGCGAAGGCGACAGGTGCACGGCTTTGATGCCCGCGGCGTAGCGGAAAATTTCGCAGTTCATGTGCGTGCCGCTGCCCGCGCCGGAGGTCGCGAACAGCATGCCCGGTTTGGCGCGGCCCATCGCGATCAGTTCTTTCGCTGTCTTTACGTTGAGCGACGGTGTCGCCACCAGCACCACGGAGCCAAAGCCGATCTGCGACAAGCCCGAGAAATCCCTGGCCGCGTCGTACGGCAGATTGGTGTTGATGGCGGCGTTGATCGCAAACTGGTTGGAAAGCGCGAGTACTGTGTAGCCGTCGGGTGCGGCCTTGGAGACGATGGAGGCGGCAAGCGCTCCGCCCGCGCCGGCGCGATTTTCGATCACCACGGGCTGCCCCCAGGCATCGCTCAGCTTGGGCGCGATCAGGCGCACCAGAATGTCGGTCTGGCTGCCCGCGCCGGTGGTGACGATGCGCACGGGCTTCACGGGGAATTTTGCCTGGGCGTGGGCGGGTGTCCACGTTGCGCTGATTGCAAAACCCAACGCCAGTGCGAGGGCAGCGTTTATCTTCTGCATGAAATTCATGACATCCTCTCTTTGTGCGGTATCGAGTGTAGCCCGGTTGTTTTCAACCTTCATCCTGCTTTTTGCAAGTGATTGTTTTTGCTCCACAAATAAATAGCGGCAATTCCACCTTCGGCAAGCGCAATCGTTAGTCTAAAATACCGCCATGCAACCCGCCTTCGTTCACCTTCGTCTGCACAGCGAATACTCCATCGTCGATGGCATTGCGCGCATCGACGATGCTGTCGCGGCGGCGAAGGCGGACGGGATGCCGGCGCTGGCGCTGACTGACTTGTCGAACGTGTTCGGCATGGTGAAGTTCTACAAGGCCGCGCGCGGAGCGGGCGTCAAGCCCATCATCGGTTGCGATGTGTGGCTGACCAATGAAACGGATCGCGATCAGCCGCACCGTTTGTTGTTGCTCACGCAAAATCACGCCGGGTATCTCACGCTGTGCGCGCTGCTCACGCGTGCGTATCGCTCCAACCAATATCGCGGGCGCGCGGAGATTCTCAAGCAATGGTTTACCGAAACCGGTACTGATGGATTGATCGCATTGTCTGGCGCGCATCTGGGCGACGTGGGGCAGGCGCTGGCGGCGGATAACGCGGATGCCGCGCGCAAGCTCGCGCGCGCGTGGCAAAAATTATTCCCCAATCGTTATTACATCGAGCTGCAACGGCCCGGTGCGAACGCTTCGGTGAACGGCGCATCTTCGATCCCGGTCGAGACCTGCGTGCAGCGCTCGCTGCGCCTGGCGGCGGCGTTGAAGTTGCCGGTGGTGGCGACGCATCCGGTGCAGTTCGTGAAGGCCGATGATTTTCGCGCGCACGAGGCGCGGGTGTGTATTTCCGAGGGCTACATGCTGTCGGATCAGCGCCGCCCGCGGCGCTTTACGCCTGAGCAGTACTTTCGCACGCAAGACGAAATAGTCAATATATTCAATGATATACCGGAGGCGCTCGCGAACAGCCTGGAGATCGCCAAGCGCTGTAATCTGACGCTTGAGCTCGGCAACAACAAGCTGCCGGAATTTCCCACGCCCAACAACGAAAGCCTTGACGTTTATCTGAATCTGCGCGCGGCCGAGGGCCTCGAAGCGCGCATGCTTGAGCTGTATCCCGACGCGCAGGCACGCGAAAAGGAAATGCCGCGTTACCGCGAGCGGCTCGAGTTCGAGATCAAGGTGATTTTGCAGATGGGCTTCCCCGGCTACTTTTTGATCGTCGCCGACTTCATCAACTGGGCGAAGAACAATGGCGTGCCGGTGGGGCCGGGGCGCGGTTCGGGCGCGGGCTCGCTCGTTGCGTACAGCCTCGGCATCACCGATCTTGATCCGCTACGCTACAATCTGCTGTTCGAGCGCTTTCTGAATCCTGAACGCATCTCGATGCCCGACTTCGACATCGACTTCTGTCAGGATGGGCGCGACCGCGTGATCGATTACGTCAAGCAGCGTTACGGCGCCGACAGCGTGTCGCAGATCGTGACCTTCGGCACCATGGCGGCGAAGGCGGTGGTGCGCGATGTCGGGCGCGTGCTGGAATTGCCGTATACGTTTTGCGACCAACTGGCGAAGCTGATTCCGTTTCAGCCCGGCAAACTGGTCACGCTTGAGTTGGCGCGAGAGATGGAGCCGCAGTTAAAAGAGCGCGAGAAAAACGAGGAAGAAGTCGCCGAACTGATGGCACTCGCCGAAAAGCTCGAAGGCCTCACGCGCAACGTCGGCATGCACGCGGGCGGCGTGTTGATCGCGCCGGGCAAACTCACCGATTTTTGTCCGCTGTATGTTGCCGATGCATCCGATTCGGCGGTGAGCCAGTTCGACAAGGATGATGTCGAAGCCATCGGGCTGGTGAAGTTCGATTTCCTCGGTCTCACCACGCTGACCATACTCGATTGGGCGCTGCGCTACGTGAAGCAGCTTGATCCAACCTCAACGCTGGCGCTGGAAAAATTGCCGCTCGATGACGCCGCGACGTATCGCATATTCGCCACCGCCAACACCTCGGCCATATTCCAGTTTGAATCGCGCGGCATGCGCGATCTGTTAAAGCGCGCCAAGCCCGACCGCTTCGGCGACATCATCGCGCTGGTTGCGCTGTATCGTCCGGGGCCGATGGATCTAATTCCCGAATTCTGCGAACGCAAACACGGCAAGCGCTTCGAGTATCCTGATCCGCGCGTCAAGGACATTCTTGCCGAGTCCTACGGCATCATGATCTATCAGGAGCAGGTGATGCAGATGGCGCAAATCATCGGCGGCTACAGCCTGGGCGGCGCCGATCTCTTGCGCCGCGCGATGGGCAAGAAAAAACCCGAAGAGATGGCCGAACATCGCGGGATTTTTGGCGCGGGCGCGGCAAAGAATGGTTTGCCGGAGCGCAAGGCCGACGAATTGTTCGATTTGATGGAGAAGTTCGCGGGTTACGGTTTCAACAAGTCGCACGCGGCCGCGTACGCGCTGGTGGCCTATCACACCGCGTACATGAAAGTGCATCACGCGGCGGCGTTCATGGCGGCCAACATGTCGGCGGTGATGAACGACACCGACAAGGTGCAGCAGCTCCACGACGACTGCAGGGCGAATAAGCTCGAAATTCTGGCGCCCGACGTCAACAGCGGCGGCTACCGTTTTGCGCCGGTCGATCTGAAGCGCATCCGTTACGGCCTGGGCGCGGTGAAGGGCACGGGCGAGGCGGCGATCAATCACATCGTAGAGGTGCGCGAGAAAGACGGGCCGTATAAGGATCTATTTGATTTTTGTCACCGGGCCGACAAGCGCGTAGTCAACCGGCGCACGGTCGAGTCGCTGGTGCGCGCGGGCGCATTCGATGGCATCGACGACAATCGCGCGGCGCTGCTGGCAACCGTCGGCATGGCGCTGGAGAGCGCCGAGCAGGCGAGCCGCTCGGCGAATCAGCGCGGTCTGTTCGGCGAAATCATTGACGAGCGGCCCACGGCGCAGTTGGCTGCCGTGCCGCGCTGGAGCGATCTGGAAAAACTGAAAAACGAAAAAGCCGCACTGGGTTACTACTTCTCGGGCCACCCGTTCCGCACATGGGAGCAGGAGTTACGCGGTTTTGCGCCGACACGGCTCGACCAGATTACGGCGCAGCCGCATCCGGTAATGCTGGCGGGCATCGTGGTGAGCCAGCGCATCCAGATGACGCGGCGTGGCCGCATGGCAGTGCTGGTGATCGACGACAGTTATGCGCGCATCGAGCTCACGGTGTTTAACGAGTTGTTCGAGCAGCATCGCCACTGGCTGAAGGAAGACCAGTTGGTTATCGTCGAAGGCAAGGTGACTTACGACGAATTTTCGCAGGGCATGCGCATCTCGGCGGAAAAACTTTTTAATTTGCAGGAAGCGCGCGCGCAATTCGCACGCGGTCTGAAAATTGTCTGTAACGGCCAATCCTCGGGCGAGAAACTGCGCGCCTTGCTCACGCCGCATGTCAACGGCCCGTGCCCGGTGGCGGTGGAGTACTACAACCAGCAGACGCGCGTCGAAGTGGTGCTTGACGACAAATGGCGCGTGCACCCGCGCGACGAGTTGATCGAATCGCTGGGCCAGTGGCTGAAGCCCGAAAACGTGCGCTTCATCTACCCGGAGCGTGCGGCTTGATGTTGCGAGCCGTTGCAACGCTGGCATTGATTTTCGCTTGCAGCGCACATGCCGGCGAGGCCGAATGGAAGGCGTTGCACGATCAGGTGATGCCACGGTTGATGAGCGGGCAACTGGAGCGCGCCGAAAAGCTCGCGCGCGATGCGCTGGCGGAAGCCGAAAGAACTTTCGGCCCGCGCCACCGCAACACCGAGGCCACGCTGGCCAATCTCGCGCTCGCGGTTAGGTTGCAGCAGCGCTTCGAGGAGGCGGAGAAAATCTACCGCCGTGCGTTGCCGTTGCGTGTAGCGTCACTGGGCGCGGCGCATCCGAACACGGCGCTGATGAAGATCAATCTCGCCGACGTGTTGCAGGCGCAGAAAAAATACGCCGAAGCCGAAAAGCTCCAGCGCGAGGCGCTGCCGGTTTTCGAGAAGGCGCACGGCGAAGACCCCAAGACCGCCACCGCGCTAAATAACCTGGGCGCGAATCTGCAATTACAAGGGCGCCATAAGGAAGCCGAGCCGCTGCTGCGCCGCGCGCTGGCAATGAAGGAGATCACGCTGGGGCCGTATCATCAGAGTGTGGCTTCAACGCTTAACAATCTGGCTGAAGTGAGCTTGGCGCTGGGCCGCGCGGATGAAGCCAAAGTGTTCAAGGCGCGGGTGGCGGCGATACAGCAAAGTGCCGCCGAGGCAAAAGGTCAGAAGTAGTGGATGGGCCGTATTGCGCCGAGCGATCCAGGAGAAACCCATGAACAACAAAAATCCCTTCGAAAAAATTTCCGAAGCCGCAGGCAAGTTATCGACCTCGGTGCAAAAAGCCGCCGGTGATCTGGGCCGCGCGATGCCGTCCGCGGATACACTCAAACGCGGCGCGGGGCGCGTGCTGATGACCGGCGGGCGCATCCTCATTGACCCGAAAGCGTTTGTCGGGCAGATCGCGGTGTCGGTGGGCGCAAATCTCGCCAAGTCGGCCGCGTCGGACGAATGGCTGGTGGTCGAGGCGAGTGCGAATGAACTGGTGGTGATCGATCGCGGCGCCGAGCAGCACGCGAAAGAGGTGTTCGAGCGTTGCGTCAAGGAAGGAAAATCGGTGATGCTGTGCAATGTGCGCGCGGCGTATTCGGGACTATGACGCCGTCGGCAACACCTGAAAATCCGCGTAGCTGCCTTCGCCGTCCTTTACCGTGATGTCGCTGACCGCCGCCTTGGGCGGCCCGCGATGCAAACGCACGATCATCGCTTCGATGTCTTCGGCCGCGCCCTGAATCATCGCCTCGACTGAACCGTCGTGGCGATTGCGCACCCAGCCGTTGATTTTGAATTGCCGCGCCTTGTATTCGACGTAGTAACGAAACCCCACGCCCTGCACGCGGCCGGTGATTATCAGATGTTTGGTGACGGGCATAAACAATCTCTATTGCCATTTCTATTGCGCGGCGGCGCGGAGTGCCGTAACGTAACCTACAAATTTCGTTCGACGGGAAACGATAAAACGTGTGATTGAAATGTTAAGCGGCGCGGTGAGTGCGGGCGGCAACATGCCGTCCTTTTTGTTTTAGCTTGCCGCTTAATGCGCGTAAAATCAATCCCGCCAGGATCGCTGGCGCAACCATGGGTTGCGCTGTAAGTATTTGTTTTTAATAATGAATTTTATAAACTCCTCTTTACTTGATCTGATCCTCGGCGTCGTTCTGTTCTGGCTGCTGGTGGGTGTCGCGGGCACGCTGCGGCCGATGAGCTTGCGTTTTGTGAGCCGTGTGTTGTTTCCGCTGGGTGCGGCGGGTAGCGCGGCCATCACGTTGGCTGCGATTGCCGCGATACGCGTAACGCCGGAAACCGCGGTGTTGCCGCTCGGCCTGCCGGACTTGCCGTTTCATTTGCGGCTTGATGCGCTGTCGGCGTTTTTCATTGCGTTGCTGGGCGCGGCTTCGTTCGGCATATCGCTGTTTTCGGCGGGTTATTTCCGCCATGGGCAGGGCACCGCGCCGGGCTTGCTGTGCCTGCAATATCACGTGTTTCTCGCGAGCATGGTGATGGTGATGCTCGCCGACGATGCGTATCTGTTCATGGTGGCGTGGGAGACCATGGCGCTATCCTCCTACTTCCTGGTCACCGCCAGCCACAAGATCGCCGAGATACGCCGCGCCGGGTTTTTGTATTTGCTGATCGCGCACATCGGCGCGATCGCGATCCTGCTGTGCTTTGGCGTGATGCACGGCAGCGCGGCGGGGCAATATACCTTCGATGCGCTGCGCGCGGCCGAGGTGCCGCCGTTCTGGGCGAGCACGGCGTTTTTGCTGGCGCTGTTCGGCTTCGGCGCGAAAGCCGGTTTGCTGCCGTTGCACGCGTGGCTGCCCGAGGCGCATCCGGCCGCGCCCTCGCCGGTGTCGGCGCTGATGAGCGGGGTGATGCTAAAGACCGCGATCTACGGATTGTTGCGTGTCACGTTCGATTTGTTGCCGCTGCAACTGGGCTGGTGGGGCGTGGCGGCGCTGGTGCTGGGTCTGATGACGGCACTTTTTGGCGTGATGTTCGCGGCGGTGCAAAGCGACATGAAGCGATTGCTTGCGTATTCGTCCATCGAGAATATTGGCATCATCATCGCCGGCATCGGCCTGACGATTATTTTTCATGCGTATCGCAGCCCGGCGCTGGCCGCTCTCGCCCTGGCGGCAACGCTGTATCACTGTGTCAATCACGCGTTTTTCAAGAGCCTGTTGTTTCTCGCCACGGGTTCGGTGCTGCACGCAACCCACGAGCGCAGTCTGGGCAAACTCGGCGGCTTGATACATGGCATGCCGTGGGTCGCGGGCCTGGCGCTGGTGGGCACGTTGTCGATCGCGGGCTTGCCGCCGTTAAACGGCTTCATGTCGGAGTGGCTGATGTTGCAGGCGTTTTTGTTTTCGCCCAGCCTGCCTGATCCTTACTTGAGCATGCTGGTGCCGTTGGGTTCGGCCGCGCTGGTGCTCGCTGCGGCCTTGTCCGGCTATGTGATGGTCAAGTTCTACGGTGTGATATTTTTGGGGCAACGGCGCGAGCCGCATCTTGAAGAAGCGCGCGACGCCGGCATGTGGGAGCGCATCGGCCTCGCGTGGCTTGCCATTGGCTGCGTGGCGCTGGGCGTGTTGCCGATGGCGGTGATTTTGCTGATCGACAAGGTGACCTTGCCGCTGGTGGATTACTCGATCAGCGCGGCCATGTCCGGCGGCGGCTGGTTGTTGTTCGCGCCCGTGGCGGCCGAGCGCGCGAGCTACGGGCCGGCGCTGTTCCTGTTTGGCATCACGGCGGCGGTGTTGATCGCGTTTGTGATGGTGCGCGTTTTCTATCATGGCCGCGTGCGGCGCAGCGCGGCGTGGGACTGCGGCTACCCGGAGCAAACCGCGCGCATGCAGGATACCGCCGAGGGCTTCGGCCAGCCGATCACGCAAATCTTTCAGCCGTTTTTCAGGTTCAAGCGCGAGATGCCCGATCCATTCAGCGCGAAGCCGGTCTACTCCAGCAGCAGCGAAGACCGGTTGTGGTACTGGCTGTATCTGCCGGTGGCGCGTCTCACCGAGCGCGTCGCGTCGTGGATCGGCATGTTGCAACATGGGCGCATCCATATTTATCTGCTCTACAGCTTCGTGACGCTGCTGACGTTGCTGTTCTTCGTGCGCTGATGGATTGAACCATGCTGCCCGAACTCGCCTCGTTTCTTTCGCAACTCGCTCAAACGCTGCTGGTGATACTGCTCGCGCCGCTGATGCTGGGCTGGCTCAATCAATGCCGCGCGTGGCTGCAAAATCGCGGCGCGCCGGGGATGCTGCAGCCGTACCGTGTGTTGCTGAAGCTCTTTAACAAGGACGCGGTGCTCGCGCACAACGCCTCACCATTGTTTCGCAGCGCGCCGTATATCCAGTTCGGCTGCATGGCGCTGGCGGCGAGCATCGTGCCCATCATCGAAACCAATTTGTTTTTTGCGCCGGCCGCCGACGTGATCGCGCTGGTGGGCATTTTCGCCTTGGCGCGCGTGTTCTCCGCGCTGGCGGCGATGGATATCGGCACGTCTTTCGGCAGCTTGGGCGCGCGGCGCGAGATGCTAGTGGCGAGCCTGTCGGAGCCTGCGCTGCTGATGGCGTTTTTCACGCCGCTGCTGATTGCAAAATCGAGTTCGTTGAACACCATCGTCGAAACCATCGCGCACAGCCCGTTCACGCTGTATCCGAGTCTCGCCTTTGCGGCGGTGGCGTTCGTGATGGTGCTGCTGGCGGAGAACGCGCGCATTCCCATCGACAACCCGTCCACGCATCTTGAGCTCACCATGATTCACGAGGCGCTGATCCTCGAATATTCGGGCCGTCATCTCGCGCTGATCGAATGGGCGACCGCGATCAAGCTGACCACCTATTGCGCGATCGGCATCGCGCTGTTCGCACCCTGGGGCATGGCGCCCGCGGGCGCGTGGCAACAGTTGCCCGGCGCCATTGGCATGCTCGTCATCAAGCTCGCGCTGGCGGGCGCTGCGCTGGCATTGGTGGAAACCGTTTGCGCGAAGATGCGTATTTTTCGCGCGCCGGAGTTTCTCGGCATGGCGTTTTTGCTGGCGGTGCTCGGCATGCTGATCTACCTGTTACTCGGCGCGTAATAAATGTCACTGGGCGCGCAACTCATCAACGTCTTCGCCGCACTCATGCTGCTGGTGGCGTTTGCCATGTTGGCGCAGCGGCGCGTGCGTTCGCTGATCGATCTGTTCGCATGGCAGGGCGCGCTGCTCGCTGCCAACAGCGCGGTGGTGGCGTACAACACGGGCCTCTCCCACCTTTATCTGTCCGCTGGTATCACATTGATTTTAAAGGTAATTGTGCTCCCGTATGTTCTGCTGCAACTGATCACGAGGCTGAATATCAAATCGGATGTTGAAACGCTGATCAAGATTCCGACCACCATGCTGATCGGCATCATGCTGGTGGTGTTCGCGTTTAACCTGGCGATTCCAATTTCACAACTCGCGGGCACCATTACGCGCGGCACGCTGGGCATTGCCATCGCGGTGGTGTTGTTGTCGTTCCTGATGATGATCACGCGGCGCAAGGCCGTGCCGCAGGTGATCGGATTTCTGGCGATGGAAAACGGTTTGTTCTTCGCCGCCACCAGCGCCACCTATGGCATGCCGATGGTGGTGGAACTGGGCATCCTGCTCGATGTGCTGGTGGGCGTGCTGATCCTCGGAATCTTTTTCTTTCAGGTGCGCGAGGCGTTCGACAGCCTTGATCTGAAGCACATGGAAAAGCTGCGCGAGAATGACGGCTGAGCCGCGGATGAAGCGATGAGCACGATACCGTTCATCCTGGGCGCGCCGCTCGTTGGCGCGCTGATACTGTTTTTTTATGGCGACCGTTTTGTTGCCGCGCGCATCAACGCGCTGGTGAGCCTGGCGACACTCGTTGCCGCGTGCCTGCTCGCCGTGCGCGTGATCGACGGCGGCGCGTTCGTTTCCGACAGCGGCAACTTTTTCGTCGATTCGCTGAGTGTGTTTCTGGTGGTGCTGACCGCGTTCGTGGCGTTTACCACTTCGCTTTTCAGCCGCCCGTACATGTTGAACGAACAGGCGCACGGGCGGCTCACCGCGGTGCGCATGCGGCTGTATCACGGCATGTACCAGGTTTTTGTTTTCACCATGATGTTGGTGCTGCTTACCAACAATATCGGCATTCTGTGGGTGGCGATGGAGGCGGCGACACTCGCCACCGTGCTGCTGGTGAGCCTGTATCGCACGCCGGCGAGCATCGAGGCGGCGTGGAAATATTTTATTCTGTGCAGCGTGGGCATCGCGCAGGCGCTGTTCGGCACTATTCTGATTTATCTCGCGGCAGAGAAAGTGCTGGGCGCGGGCGGCGGCGCGCTGCTGTGGACGGAGCTTAATCAGGTGAAAGCGGGCCTGGAGCCCACGGTGCTGTCGATTGCGTTCGTGTTCCTCATCGTAGGTTACGGCACCAAGGTCGGTTTGGCGCCGCTGCATAACTGGCTGCCCGACGCGCACGCCGAAGGCCCGACACCGATTTCGGCGGTGCTGTCGGGCCTGTTGCTCAACATCGCGCTCTACGCCATCGTGCGCTGCAAGGTGCTGGTTGACGGCGCGCTGGGCACGCCGTTCGCCGGCCACCTGATGATGGGCTTTGGGCTGCTGTCGATGGTGATCGCGAGTTTTTTTCTGTCGCGTCAGCGCGATATCAAACGCATGTTCGCGTACTCGTCGATCGAACACATGGGGCTTGCCACGTTTGCGTTCGGCATGGGCGGGCCGGTGGCGACCTTTGCCGCGCTGCTGCACATGACGGTGCATAGCCTCACCAAATCCGCGTTGTTTTTCGCCGTGGGGCACGCCGTGCAAAAAGCCGGCACGCAAAACATGGACGACATCCGCGGGCTGATTGTCACCAACCCGGCGATAGGCTGGGCCATGATGCTAGGAACGCTGGCGATATTGGGCATGCCGCCGTTTGGTGTATTCGCGAGTGAATTCCTGATTATCACCACCGCGATGAGCGAGCAGCCGTGGGCGGCACCCATATTGCTGGTGTCGCTGGCGGTGGCGTTCGCATCGATGTTCAAGCGCGTGCAGGGCATGGTGTTCGGCGAAACTACGGCAAAAAAACTGCCGCATTCACCGGCGTTGCTGCCGGTGTTCCTGCATCTGGCGATCGTGCTGATGTTGGGGTTGTGGATTCCGCCGTATCTGGCGGAGTGGTACCGCATGGCGGCGAAGTTGATTGGGTGACGCGGTGATTGAATTGAAATGTTGGATAACCTGAACATCAATGCAGTTTCAATTGCAGGCGCAGTCGCCGCGAGGCGCGCGCGCGTCAACGCGCAACAGTGGCGCGCATGCTGCGAGAGCGTAGCCGCGGCTAATGGGCGATTGGTTGCGCTATGGGGTTCCGACACCGGCAGCACGTTCGAGATTCACGCGGCGCTTGCGGACACATCCGATCTTGTAGTGCTCACATTGCCGCTGGCAGGCACAACGTATCCAGATATCAGCGACATCTTCCCCGCGGCGATACGCATGCAGCGCGCGACGCATGATCTGCTCGGCATCACGGCCGAGGGCGCGGCTGATACACGCAAGTGGTTGCGTCACACCGCGTGGCGCGCGGATGAGTTTCCGCTGCGTAAATCCACATCGGCTGCATATACGCAAGTTATTGATAATAAAGAGAAAATTGCACTGGATGCTTATCCGTTCATTCAGGTCGCGGGTGACGGTGTGCACGAAATCCCGGTCGGCCCGGTGCATGCGGGCACCATCGAGCCGGGGCACTTTCGATTTTCAATCGTCGGCGAGCGCGTGCTGCGGCTTGAGCAGCGATTGGGCTACAAACACAAAGGCATCGAGAAACGTTTCGAGCAGATGAATGTTGTTGAAGGCGCCAAACTTGCGGCGCGCGTGTCGGGCGACTCCGCGGCCGCGTTTGGCTGGGCGTATGCGATGGCGGTGGAAAGCGCGTGTAATGTCACGCCGCCGCCGCGTGCTTTGTGGCTGCGCGCGCTGCTGCTGGAACGCGAGCGCATCGCGAATCACCTGGGCGATCTTGGGTTTCTCGGCAACGACGCGGGCTTGGCATTCGGGCTGTCGCAGTTTTTGATATTGAAAGAAGACGTGCTGCGGTTGAATCACGCGCTGTTCGGCCATCGCTATCTGATGGATGTGATCGTGCCCGGCGGCATCGCGCGCGATTTTCCCGATGATGGCGTGACGCGCGTGCGCGCCGAATGCGATGCGCTCGAACACGCGGTGCGGCTCATCGAGAAGATTTACGAAGACCATCCGGGATTGCAGGATCGATTCACTGACTGCGGCTGTGTGACACCCGCACTCGCGGCGCGGCTGGGTTTGATCGGGCAGGCAGGGCGAGCGAGCGCGCAGCCGTGGGACGCGCGCGTCACACACCCGTGCACGCCGTACCGGGAACTCGAAGTGCGCCGCGCCGCGCATGGTGCCGGCGACGTGGCGGCGCGCGTGGCGGTGCGTTTCGCCGAAATTTACGAATCGATCCGATTGCTGCGCCTGATCGTCGATCGTCTGCCGCTGGGCGAAATGATGATCGAACTACCCGCGCCGCCGGCGGGCGCCTTCGGCATCGGCCTGATCGAGGGCTGGCGCGGGGATGTGTTCGTCGCGCTGGAAACGGCTGCCAACGGCGGCATCGCGCGTCTGCATCCGCGTGATCCGTCGTGGCACAACTGGCCGGTGCTGGAGCACGCGATCCTAGGCAACATCGTGCCGGATTTTCCGCTGATCAATAAGTCATTCAACCTGAGTTACTCGGGGCAGGATTTGTAGCATGTATCAATTGTTAAAACAGATCATCAAGACCGGCATCAAGACCGAGGCGTATCCGCAGGCCGACGAAACGCTGCGCGCAACAACCGAGCGTCTGCAAACGGCGATCCTCGAACGCTTCGCCGGATCACTCACCATACGCCACGTCGATGCGGGCTCGTGCAACGGCTGCGAACTCGAAATCAATGCGTTAAATTCGCCGTACTACAACCTCGAAGGCCTCGGCATCAAGTTCGTGGCAAGCCCGCGCCACGCCGACATGCTGCTGGTGACCGGCCCTGTGTCGCGCAACATGGAGATTGCGCTCAAGCGCACCTACGACGCGACGCCAGACCCGAAGTTGGTGGTGGCCGTGGGCGACTGCGGCTGCACTGGCGGCATCTTCGGCGAGAACTACGCGAGCCGAGGGCGCGTGTCGAACGTGATCCCGGTGGATGTGGCGGTGCCCGGCTGCCCGCCGACGCCGGTGGCGCTGATGCAGGGGATATTGACGGCGATCAGCGTGGGTGCGCGCTGAAAAGATTCACCGCGGAGGCGCGGAGGACGCGCAGAGAAGTTCACGAAAGATTTTGGGGTTCTTTGCGTAACCTCCGCGCCTCCGCGGTGAAGAATTTGACCTTCAGTTCACTCGATACTTTTTTACCCACTTCTCATCAAGTTCAATACCGAAGCCGGGCGCTTTCAGCACTTCGATCATGCCGTTTTTCGCCTGCGGCCGGTTGACCCACACGTGCTGCCACATCGGATCGCGATCCGGGTGCGCGAAGCATTCGGCGTAGGTGCCGTGCGGCACGGCGGATAAAAGTTGCGATGAAATCTGCGCTTCTTCGTGATGCGCCATCTGGATGCCGGAGGCCGCGCACAGCGCCGCGGCGCGCCGCCAGTCGGTGACGCCGCCGCCTTCGGACACATCGTAATTCACGTAATCCACCGCGCCCGCATCGATGAGACGGCGCACGCCTTGCACGGTGATTTCACTCTGGCCGGCGGTAACGGGCATGCGGATGGATTTCCTCACGCGCGCCATCATCGCGGCGTCGTCATGCCACAAACACGGCTCCTCGAACCACGCGATATTCAGATGCTCGATCAGCCGCGCGAAGCGTATCGCATCCTGCGCGCTCCAGCCGCGATTGGCATCGACACAGATCATGAAGTCGTCCCCCACGGCCTTGCGCGCCACGGCGACGCGTTTTGCGTCTTCCTCGGGCGTGAGTCCGCCAACCTTGAATTTGCAGCCCGCCATGCCCGCCTTTTTATACGACGCGATCTCCGTGCCGAAATCAGCGAGCTTCTTGCCCGGCATGTAATAACCGCCGATGGAAATGATCGGCAGCGACTCGCGATAACCGCCGAGCAGCTCGCGCACCGATTTGTCGAGCGCCTTTCCGATCAAATCCCAGATTGCGCAATCCATGCACGAAATCGCTTCAAGCAAAACCTTGCGGTCGCCTTGCGCGGTGGTGAGCGCGAACATTTTTTCCCAGATGCGCTCGTACTCGAAAATGCTCATGCCCTTGGTGAGTGGAAACAAATCCTCGCGCACCAAACGCGCGATTTCGCCCGCGTGGCTGCGGTTGTCGCCGTTGTAGACATTGCTGGTCAGCCCATCTTTCGTGCGCAGGCGCGTGATTACCGTGCTGCGTTTCAACACGCTGTAAGTCGAACCGCCGAAGTTTTGTTTCAGCGGGATATCGATGGCGATGGTTTCGATGCTCTGGATTTTCATTGTTGCATCCCTATGAAAATATCAATAAAAACAATGACTTATTTAACTTTCATGCCTGGTTGCGCACCACTGTCGGGTGACAACAGAAATAGTCCCGGCGTATCGCCGCTAGCGGCCAGCACCATGCCTTCCGACATGCCGAACTTCATCTTGCGTGGCGCGAGATTGGCGACGACGACGGTGTGCTTGCCGATCAACGTGGCCGGGTCGTAGGCGGACTTGATGCCTGCGAAGACCTGGCGCGTGCCGAGTGAGCCTACGTCGAGCGTGAGCTTCAGTAGCTTGTCCGCGCCTTCGACGTGTTCGGCGTTTGCGATTTTGGCGATGCGTAGATCGACTTTGGCGAAGTCATCGATGGAAATATGCGCTGCGCCTGCAGGGTTGGTTGTTGTTTCCGTCTTTGCTGGCGTTGCCGGATGGGGCGTGGAGGGTGTCACGGGCTTTGTTTCGTTAGGTAACCCGAACAGAGCGTCGAGTTGTTTTTCTTCGACGCGGGTCATTAGATGTTTGTAACTATTTATTCTGTGTTCTGCTTCGAGTGATTTCGTCACGTCGCTCCAAGAAAGCGCAGGTACGTCTAGTAGCGCTTCAACGTTTCGTGCCAGCTCAGGGAGGATTGGTTTCAAATAGATGCTTAGGACACGAAATGCTTCGAGCGCCTCGCTGCATACGTACAGTAGTCTCCGCTGGGCATTTTCCGATGAGTCTTTCGCGAGATTCCAGGGTTTTTCGGAATCCACAAACCGATTTACCCTATCTGCGAGAGCCATGATTTGTCTCAAGGCCTTGCCAAATTCGCGTGTATCAAAATGCGCCGCAATTTCCGGCGCGGCAGCTTTGGTATCGGCTGCTAACCCAAATACTGTGCCTTGGATAAGTTCGGTACTTGCTACGACACCACCAAAATTCTTTGTGATAAACCCAGCACACCGGCTAGCAATATTCACATATTTCCCAACCAGATCACTATTCACCCGCGCCAGAAAATCGTCCGGATTGAACTCAATATCCTCCACCGAGCCATTGAGCTTAGCCGCAATGTAATAACGCAGCCACTCCGGGTTCATTCCAATATCGAGATAACGCAGCGGGCTGATGCCGGTGCCGCGCGACTTGGACATTTTTTCGCCGCCGACCTGGATGAAGCCGTGCACGTAGACGTGATCGGGCGCCTTGTAGGGCGCGCCCGCGAATTTCAACATTGCCGGCCAGAACAGCGTGTGGAAGTAGATTATGTCCTTGCCGATGAAGTGAATCTGCTCGGTGGCGGGGTCGCTCAAAAACTTCTCGAAATCGATGCCTGCCTTGGTGCAGTAATTCTTGAAGCTGGCGAGGTAGCCGATAGGCGCATCCAGCCACACATAAAAATATTTGCCAGGCGCATCGGGAATCGGAATCCCGAAGTAGGGTGCGTCGCGCGAGATATCCCAATCTCCGAGCTTTTGATCGCCGTCACCTTCGAGCCATTCGCGCGCCTTATTGGCGACTTGTGGTTGCAGGCGGCCTGGTGCGTCCAGCCACTCGCGCAAGTACGCAACGCATTTTTCATCCGAGAGCTTGAAGAAATAATGATCGGATGTTTTCAACACCGGCGTCGCGCCCGATAGCGTTGAATACGGATTCTTCAACTCCGTCGGCGCGTACACCGAGCTGCACACTTCGCAGGCGTCGCCGTATTGATCCTTCGCGTTGCATTTGGGGCATTCGCCCTTGATGTAACGGTCGGCGAGGAACATGCCCTTGACCGGATCAAAGTGCTGCTCGACCGGCTTCTTGTAGATCAAGCCTGCCTTGTCGAGCCGGCGGTAAATATCCTGCGACAGCTCGGTGTTCTCCGGCGATTCGGTTGAATGCCAGTTGTCGAACTTTATGTGAAAGCCGTCGAGGTATTGCTTGCGGCCCGCCGCGATCCCGGCCACGAAATCCTGGGGCGTCTTGCCGGCCTTTTCAGCCGCGATCATGATCGGCGCGCCGTGCGCGTCGTCCGCGCCGACGAAATGCACCTCGTGCCCTTGCATGCGCTGGAAACGCACCCAGATATCAGCCTGGATGTATTCCATGATGTGCCCGATGTGGAACGCGCCGTTAGCGTATGGGAGGGCGGTGGTGACGAATATTCGGCGTTGGGTCATGGCTACTCTGAAATGGGTGCTACTAAAGCGTGCGATTGTAACAAACCCCCCTCGCAAGTCCGCGCATGAATCCACACAAGCCAGGCAAATCTCTTTACAATTCCGCCCTCTGTAATAAGGACGCAAATCATGGCCATCACCGAACAGCAGGTTCAGGACGCATTGAAGTCGCTCATCGATCCCAACACGCACAAGGATTACGTCGCCGGCAAGTCGGTGAAAAGCGTCAAGGTTGATGGCAATAACGTCGTGGTCGATGTGCTGCTCGGTTATCCGGCGAAAAGCCAGCTTGAACCGATCAAAAAATAGATCACCGCGGCGCTGAAAGCGCTGCCGGGCGTGGGCGCGGTGACGGTGAACGTGGCGGCGAAGATCGTGTCGCACGCAGTGCAACGCGGCGTGAAGCTGGTGCCGAACGTGAAGAACATCATCGCGGTGGCATCGGGCAAGGGCGGCGTGGGCAAGAGCACGACCGCGGTGAATCTTGCGCTGGCGCTGGCGGCCGAGGGCGCGAATGTCGGCATGTTGGATGCCGATATCTACGGGCCGTCGCAGCCGATGATGCTGGGCATCACCGGGCGCCCGGAGTCGAAAGACGGCAAGCATCTGGAGCCAATGGAGGGCCACGGCTTGCAGGCGATGTCGATCGGGTTTCTGATCGACATCGAGACGCCGATGGTGTGGCGCGGCCCGATGGTGACGCAGGCGCTGGAACAACTGGTTAACGAAACCAAGTGGCGCGACATTGATTACCTGATCGTCGATCTGCCGCCGGGGACGGGCGATATTCAACTCACTCTGGCGCAACGTGTGCCGGTGACAGGGGCGGTGATCGTCACCACGCCGCAGGACATCGCGCTGATCGATGCACGCAAGGGGCTGAAGATGTTCGAGAAGGTGGGCATCCCCATCCTCGGCATCGTGGAAAACATGTCGATACACGTGTGTAGCAATTGCAATCACGAAGAGCGCATTTTCGGCGAAGGCGGCGGCGAGAAGATGTGCAAGGATTACAACGTCGAGTTTCTCGGCGCGTTGCCGCTGGACATCAAGATTCGCCAGCAGGCCGATTCGGGCAAGCCCACCGTGGTGTTCGACCCCGACTGCCGCGTATCCGAAATCTACCGCGAGATCGCGCGCCGCATCGCAGTCAAGATCGCCGAGAAACAGCAGGATCACTCGGCGGTGTTTCCGAAGATCGTGGTTCAAAACACGTAGATTTGTTGACAGGCCGTGTATGCTTTATTATCAAATACGCATTCGATTATCGGAGTGGCCGCAATGCCCTTAACCTTACGTATGGATCCCGAGCTTGAGAGAAAGCTCGAAGCGGTTTGTAAGCGGCGACGTGTGACAAAGTCCGCGGTCGTTACGCGCCTGATTCGGGAATTTGTCACTCGCGAACCGGCTGAAAAATCATCCTACGAAGTTGCCGAGGCGCTGGGTGTTATCGGCAGCGACCGGTCCGGGCGTGTCGACGTGGCCGCACGCGCCAAGCAATACGTTCGGCGCGCAATTAGTGCGAAACATCGTCGTTGACACGGGGCCGCTGGTCGCCCTGTTTCGCAAGCGTGACCGCGAGTATCTGCGTGTCGTGCGTTTTCTGCGAGAGAATCCGTGCATGCTGGTCACTACATGGCCGGTGTTGACCGAGGCATGGCATCTGGTGTCCGCGCCCGCGCGCATCAATCTTGTCCGCTGGGTAGTATCAGGTGGTGCGGCCCTGATCGATATAGGCAGGAAAGCCGGGCCGGCGATGCTTGCATTACTTGAAAAATACAGCGACCGGCCGATGGATCTTGCAGACGCGTCACTGGTAATGCTTGCCGACAGCCTGGGCATTCAGGAAATTCTTACCATAGATCGTGCCGATTTCGACACCTACCGGTTAAAAGGCGGCCGGCGCTTGGTGCAAGTGCTGCGTGGCGTGCACTGACGCATTGGCCTTGATATCAACGACTTATAATCAATCGCACAAGCCGCGCGCTGGAGCGGCAGGGAGACGCGCATGAAATTCCGCTTTCCGGTGATCATCATCGACGAGGACTTTCGCTCGGAGAATGTGAGCGGCCTCGGTATTCGTGCGCTGGCCAAGGCTATCGAGGGAGAAGGTCTCGAAGTGCTGGGTGTCACAAGCTACGGTGATTTGTCGGCTTTCGCGCAGCAGCAAAGCCGCGCCTCTGCTTTTATTCTGTCGGTGGATGACGAGGAATTCTCCAAGGAGGAGGCGCCTTCGACCATCGCCGAGCTGCGCGGCTTTGTGCGCCAGATTCGCTTTCGCAATGCCGACATACCGATTTTTCTGTACGGCGAGACGCAAACTTCGCGCCATATTCCCAACGACGTGCTGCGCGAACTGCACGGCTTCATTCACATGTTCGAGGATACGCCTGAGTTTGTCGCGCGCTACATCGTGCGCGAGACAAAATCGTATCTCGATGGGCTGGCGCCGCCGTTTTTCAGGGCGCTGACGCATTACGCGCAGGACGGTTCTTATTCGTGGCACTGTCCGGGGCATTCGGGCGGCGTGGCGTTTCTGAAAAGCCCGGTGGGGCATATGTTTCACCAGTTTTTTGGCGAGAACATGCTGCGCGCCGACGTGTGCAACGCGGTGGATGAGCTCGGCCAGTTGCTCGATCACTCCGGCCCGGTGGCGGCATCCGAGCGCAACGCCGCGCGCATTTTCAATTGCGACCATCTGTTTTTTGTCACCAACGGCACTTCCACCTCGAACAAGATCGTGTGGCACTCGACGGTGGCGCCGGGCGACGTAGTGATCGTCGATCGCAATTGCCACGTGTCGATTCTGCACGCGATTACCATGACGGGCGCGATACCGGTGTTTTTGATGCCCACGCGCAATCACTTCGGCATCATCGGCCCGATCCCGCTGGAGGAATTCAAGTGGGAAAACATCGAGAAGAAAATCAAGGCGCATCCGTTCGCCAGCAAATCCAAAACCATGCCGCGCGTGCTGACGCTGACGCAAAGCACCTACGACGGCATTGTCTATAACGTCGATACGTTAAAAGAGATGCTCGACGGGCATGTGGACGCGCTGCATTTCGACGAGGCGTGGCTGCCGCACGCGACGTTTCACGAGTTCTACAAGGGCATGCACGCGATCGGACGCGACCGGCCGCTGTGCAAGGAATCGATGGTGTTCTCCACGCAATCGACGCACAAGCTGCTGGCGGGTTTGTCGCAGGCCTCGCAAATCCTCGTGCAGGACAGCCAGAAGCGCAAGCTCGACATCAAGACCTTCAACGAAGCGTATCTGATGCACACGTCCACCTCGCCGCAATACGCGATCATCGCCTCGTGCGACGTGGCCGCGGCGATGATGGAGCCGCCCGGCGGCGCGGCGCTGGTGGAGGAGTCGATCCTCGAGGCGCTCGACTTCCGGCGCGCGATGCGCAAGGTGGACGACGAATTCGGCAAGGACTGGTGGTTCAAGGTGTGGGGGCCGGAGCGGCTCGCCGCCGAGGGTGTGGGCAACCGCGACGACTGGATGCTGCGCGCGAACGAGCGCTGGCATGGCTTCGGCAACTTGGCGCCCGGCTTTAACATGCTCGACCCGATCAAATCGACGGTGATCACGCCGGGGCTGGATGTCACCGGCAAATTCGCCAAGACCGGCATCCCAGCCGCCGTGGTGACGAAGTACCTCGCCGAGAACGGCATCATCGTGGAGAAAACGGGGCTGTATTCGTTTTTCATCATGTTCACCATCGGCATCACCAAGGGCCGCTGGAACACGCTGGTCACCGAGTTGCAGCAGTTCAAGGACGATTACGCCGGCAACAAACCGCTGTGGCGCGTGATGCCGGAATTTGTCGCCAAGCATACGCAATACGAAAAAACCGGCCTGCGCGAGCTGTGCGATCAGATACACGAGGTCTACAAGGCCAACGACGTGGCGCGCCTGACCACCGAGATGTATCTGTCGGATATGCAGCCGGCGATGCCGCCGGCGGAGGCGTGGGCGCGCATGGCGCACCGCGAAATCGAGCGCGTGGAAATCGACAAGCTCGAAGGCCGCGTGACCAGCGTGCTGCTCACACCTTACCCGCCCGGCATCCCGCTGCTGATTCCCGGCGAACGATTCAACGCCACCATCGTGCGTTTTTTGCAATTTGCGCGCGAGTTCAACCAGAAATTCCCGGGCTTTGAGACCGACATACACGGCCTGGTGAAGGAAAACGGCGCGGGGCAGTTGCGCTACTTCGTGGATTGCGTGGCCAACGTGTAGATGTGGAGTGCGGGAGCTTGCTCCCGCTGTAGTCCAGCGCTTCCCAAGCCCACTGAGAATGGTTAACGTAAGTATTTGTTTTTAAACAATAAATATTGTTCTCGCGGCTTACGGGCATCGCTCCAAAACACTGAAGCGATACCCGTACGCATGCTTGTCGTCGGCGGCGAACGACTCCGCGGAAACCTCGCGCCACTGCTTCAAATCAAACTCCGGCATCAGCGTGTCGCCCTCGGGCGCGGCATCCACCGTGGTGAGATAAATTCGACCCGCGCTAGGCAGCGCTTCACGATACAACTCGCCGCCGCCTATGACGAACGCTTCCGTGTCGCCGCGGCATGCGGCCAGCGCGTCCGCGAGCGCGTGCACCACCATCGCACCCGGCACGGCGTAATCTTTCTGCCGCGTGACAATCACGCTGGTGCGCCCCGGCAGCAGCCGGCCGATGGATTCCCAGGTCTTGCGCCCCATGATGATGTGATGCCCCATGGTCACGCGCTTGAACAACTGCAACTCGTTGGGCAGGCGCCAGGGGATTTTGCCATCCGCGCCGATGACGCGATTTTTGCCCATTGCCACTATTAACGAAAGGCGTGAGGCGCGAGGCGTGAGGCGTGAGGTGTCGCCACTCACCGGATTTTTCGCCTCACTACTATCGCCTCACGCATCATACCGCCGCAGCCTGCAAGTGGATCGTATCGCGGGGTGTCGCCGGCTTTCCGTGCTTACGAATAGTGATATCCACATCGCAACCGAGCCGGGTCAGCAGCCGTATTAAACGTTCCACGGATACGTCGCGGAATTGCCCATTGAGCAGCCGCGATACATCCGGCTGACTGAGCCCCATGCGTTTGGCCGCCGCGACTTGAGTCAACTTTTGCGTGTTGATGGCCCCCTGAATTCGGCTCACCAATTTGGCTTTGAGCAGGTGCGTTTCCGCGTCGGGGTAGCCCAGGTCCGCAAAGACATTGCTTGTGCCTCGAACGATTTCTGGTTGCCGGTCTTTAATCATGAGTTTTTCCTTCGTTTAGCTGAGTTTTATAATCGATCTCGGCTGTCTTTAGCCGCCGCCAGATCAACTCCATGTGTTCCGCCGGGGTTTTGATGCACGATTTCGATTTCTTCTGGAAGGCGTGCAGGACATAGATCGCCGTCGCGAACTTAACGGTATAGACCGTGCGAAAGGCATCGCCGGCATGTCCGCTGACGATCTCAAGCACACCTGCACTACCGAAACCCTTCAGCGGCTTCACGCTGTCGTGTTTTTCTCCAATTTGCGCCTGATACAGCGCATAGCCCATTGCGTCTTGCACCGCATCGGGAAAGGTGCGGAAGTCCTTGTAGCTCGACCCGATCCAACTCACCTGTTTGATGGGGTTAGTAGCCATCGTTGACTATGGCGGAAGCGCCATAAATAGTCAAGCTGATTCCATGGCGTCGATGAATTGCCCCCTCACGCCCCACGAACTAAATCGCGACCGGCGCTTTAATCAATGGATGCGGATCGTAGTTCTCCAGCGTGAAGTCCTCGTACTTGAAATCAAAAATATTCTTCACTGCGGGATTCAACTTCATCACCGGCAGCGCGCGCGGCTTGCGCGATAATTGCTCGGTCACCTGCGCCATGTGATTCATGTACACATGCGTGTCGCCGAAGGTGTGCACGAAATCGCCGAGCTTCAGGTTGCACACTTGCGCCACTATCATGGTGAGCAACGCGTACGAGGCGATGTTAAATGGCACGCCGAGGAACATGTCCGCGCTTCGCTGATAGAGCTGACATGACAGCCGGCCATCGGCGACGTAGAACTGAAAAAACGCGTGGCAAGGCATCAGCGCCATCTTGTCCAGATCAGCCACGTTCCACGCCGAGACGATGATGCGCCGCGAGTCGGGATTTTTTTTCAGCATGTCGACAACTTGTGCGATTTGGTCAATATGCCGGCCATCGGGCGCGGGCCACGAGCGCCACTGGTAGCCGTAGACCGGACCCAGATCGCCATCGGGTTTTGCCCACTCGTCCCAGATGCGCACACCGTTGTCTTTCAGATACTTGATGTTGGTGTCGCCCTGCAAAAACCATAGCAGCTCGTGAACGATGGATTTGAGATGCACTTTTTTTGTCGTGAGCAGCGGAAATCCGGCATTCAGATCGAAGCGCAGTTGCGCGCCGAAAATGCTGACGGTGCCGGTGCCGGTGCGGTCGCTTTTTTTCGTGCCGTGATCGAGCACGTGTTGCAGCAGGTCTATGTATTGGCGCATGGATGCGAAGTTTTAAGGTAAAAACCGATACGGAATTTTAGTTGATTTCATTGCGGAAAGGTCTATCGAGCATCCAGTTCGCGATGGCTTCAACCGTCTCGCTTTCGCGTCCGAGAAAACCATGTTCCGACATTGCCTGGCATGGCTCCGACTGCGGCGGCAGCCCGCCGGATACCGAAATTAACGGGAAGCGGGTGGCGAGTGCCGATGCGCCGCGGTACGGCGTATAGGCGCAGCCATCCTGCCGGTGATGCGCAAACAACACGCGTGGCTTGATACTGGCGAAGTCGAACCCGGACAGCCCCTGCTGGCCCGGGCGCTTGCCGCCCAGAAAAAGCGTGGCGGTGAGCACCACGCCCGCAACGGCATCGGGCATGCGCCGGCCGAGCGAGGCGGCCGACACCGTGCCCCGGCTGGTGCCCACCACGAAAAACGGCAGACTCGAATAACGTTTTTTGAGTTCGCCGATAACGGCCGCGACATCCGCGACGTGCGCATCGCCGAGGCGAAAGTTGTCGTCCATGCCGGACTGCTGATCGGACGGCGCGTCGAAGACGACCGCGACGACGCCATGCTTGACGAACGTCTCGCGAGTGCGGACGAGAAAGTTTCCGGGGCCGAAGCGTATCTGTCCGCCGTCATTGCGCAAGCGGATATTGCCGCCGCCGCCGGGGAATAAAAGCGCCACGGCCGCCGGCTTTTCGGGTTCGCGTTCGACCAGGACGGATTGCGTGACACCGGCACGGGTTTCGACTGTGAGCAATTCCTGCGCGGCGGCCGAAAGCGTTAGCAACAGCCAGGCTGCAATCGTGGCAAGCATGGTTTTCATGAGTGAACCCGGTCAGCGTATGTACCCGCCATTATAATGGCCCGCATCCGTATCCGAGGGAACCCCCATGCTGGCCCAACTTGAACAACACGCAACACCGCTTGCAGCCGCCGCCGCGAAGCGCGCGCACCACTTGTTGATTGTCATGCCCAAGGGCATGAAATCCGCGGATATCGCCAAACTGCCGTTCGCGGCGACGCTGGAACAGGTGCTCGCGCGGCGCAAAAAGAAAATCGCCGATCTCGCAAAATCACCGGTAAGCGCCGATCTGCCCGGCGGCGCGGTTGCCGCTTGGATTATGCTCGATTGCGAGAAAAGCGCATTCGAGCAGCAGACGCTGATGCGCAAGGGCGTGCAGGCGCTGCTTGCCGAGAATCCGCCCGAACTCACGCTGGCGGTGTTTGGCGAAAAAGAACAACGCATCAACGCAGCCGAACTCGCGGTGTATTGCGCATGGGTGAATGGCGCACGGCTGCCCGAGCGCAAGAAAAAATCCGAGCCGTCGTTAAAACGCATACGGCTTTACGGCCACGCGCCGGCGGATAACTTCATCGCGCTGCGCGCGCAAGCCGAGGGCAACACCTTGTGCCGCGAACTCACGGTGACGCCGCCCAATGAACTCACGCCCGGCGCGTATCGGGATCGCGTGAAAGCGCTGGCGAAACAACACGACTGGACGCGCGAGGAATACGATTTCAAGCGCCTGCGCAAAATGGGCGCGGGCGCGTTCTGCGCGGTGGCGCAGGGTAGCGACGAACGCGACGCGGCCATCGTGCATTTGCAATACCGCCATCCGCAAGCGAAAAAAACCATCGCGCTGGTGGGCAAAGGCATCTGCTTTGACACCGGCGGCCACAATCTCAAACCCGCACGCTCCATGCAGGGCATGCACGAAGACATGAACGGTTCCGCCGTCGCATTGGGCATCTTGCTCGCGGCGACGCAGGCCAAGCTCGCGGTAAACATCGACTGCTGGCTGGCGCTGGCGCAAAACCATTTGAGCCCGCGCGCCTATAAACAAAACGAAGTCGTCACCGCGTTAAATGGCACCACCATCGAAATCGTCCACACCGACGCCGAAGGGCGCATGGTGCTGGCGGACACCCTGACACTCGCGGCACGCGGTAAGCCAGGTAAGCCCGATCTGATCGTAGACTTCGCCACGCTCACCGGCAGCATGCATGTGGCACTCGGTTCACGCTACAGCGGCATCTTCGCTACCAGCGAAGAGCTCGCACGCGAGGCCATCGCCGCGGGCGTCAAATCGGGCGAGCGCGTGTGCGCGTTTCCGATGGACGACGATTACGATGCCGCGCTCGACAGCGCCATCGCCGACGTGAAGCAATGCACCATGGACGGCGAGGCCGACCACATCCTCGCCGCGCGGTTGTTGCAGCGCTTCACTGACAAGCGACCGTGGATACATGTTGACCTTTCTGCGCATGGCTGCAAAGGCGGGCTGGGCGCGGTGGGGACGGATACCACCGGGTTTGGCGTGGGGTGGGGAATAAGTTTGCTGTCTACAGGGTCGCGAAGCAACAGCAAGCCATAGTCGTGTACGTAGGTCGGAACGTGTAGCGGTTCCGACAAACACTTGCGTCGCCGCCACTGCCTGTCGGAACCGCTACGCGTTCCGACCTACGGACTAACAGTGAAGGAGTTACGCAATGAAAAAGCGCATGGTTAACGGCGTGGAAGTGCGGAGCGGTTCCGCTAACGTTTACGCGGATTTGGGATTGATACAGCATGCACCGGCGTATCGATTGGTTTGTTCAAGCGCTTCCAGTATGCGGCAAACGCTACGCCGACCTGTGTTTCTGCGTATGTAATATCCTCATCGCTAATGAGAGGAAATTGACCGCGCTTGTTTTTGGAGAGGCGACCGTTGTTTTGAGCGATGTAGCGGATCAGTTTTTCCAGTTCTGGCTGCGGCGCGGCGAGCCATTGCGTAAGTGAATGATGCGCGCTGTCATAGGCGCGCAGATACTCAAGTTCGCCGGCTAAATCCTGATCGATGGCGCGTTCCAGGCACGCAAATGTGAATTCGCACAACTCGGTAGCATCGAAAAAAGCATAAAGGTGTAGGGGCCGTTTCTTGACGTCGATAAAATTCGCGTCTGAATCGAGGCGGTAATCAAGCATTGCGGTACGTCGAGCGGAGTAGCGCTTGAGTACTTCGGCATAGCGGGCAATATTGTGCTCCATAGCCGCGGACACGGGTACAACGGCGCCAGGAGGTGTGAAGCCTCCCAGCCGCAAAAGATGGTGCAGTAAGAAACGGTGCAGCCGGCCATTGCCATCAAGGAATGGATGTACAAATACGAATCCGAATGATGCACATGCGGCGGCCAGGACGACAGGATAAGTATTGCTCTTGACGAGTTCTCCCGCCTTTACAACACCTTCCATCATTCCAGGCACATCAGCGGGAGCGGGCGGTATGTAGTCCGCACCGTGCGCGGATCGGCCGGAGCGTGACAACCAGTTTTGTTTCTGTCGAAACGAAGCTTCTGCACGCAGTCTCGGCACGATAACGTTTTGCCACCCAACAAAGGTTTCCTCTTCGAGCGGCATATCTTCACCGGCGCGTTCCAGCAAGCGGCGGAAGCGCTCGGCTCTTTGTGAATCGGGAACGTCTTTTTCTATCGCAAAAGAGGAACGTGTTTCGGCAAGGTACAGATAATTGACGGCCCGCTCCAGTAGTTCAGGTTCGAGAGTGGAGAGCACATGCGCGATTCTTGCTCCCAAGTCCTTCTCGATCCAGGCGCGCAGAGCCGGTGTGCGACGTACTAGCGGGCAAAAAGCTGGTGTACCGGGTAAATTATTAATAACCGCAAAGCGCCTGTTGCGCTGGGCGGGTGCAGCGAAGTAGCGTTTTTCGTCGAGCACAGGTACGGCATCAATGCCGGGAGGCAGCTTGTAGCGGAGCGTCTTTGCAGTGAGCCATTCATAGAGATGTCCGCACACGCGTGCAAAGCGCGAACCCGGTTTACTGTCGAGCCAAGTCTGGAGTTCATCAGGGCCGCGCTGTTCAAATAACGCTGCAAGTACTGATAAATTCACGCCTTCGTACTTGAGGCAGAACTCCAAGTGGCCTGACAACGTATCGTCAAAGTCGTACTTGCCGGGGTAGCGCACTGTGACTGAACCGTCGGCGCGCTCCGTGCGAAGAATCACGCTCAACCGTTTGGCGATAAAACTGGAGGTGCGATCCTCTACGCTAAATAACCCGTAACGGGAAATCAGCGCGTTGTAGCCAACAGGACGATCTGGAAGTCGCATGTGTAAAAACGCCTACCTTATATGGAAAAACACCTATATTTTGACATATAAAATAAAATCAACCTATTTCGCTGAATGGCTGGCGATTTCCAAGGTGTTTACCGCGCTCGGCGACGAGCACCGGCAGCGCATCCTGCTTACCTTCGAGCCGGGCGAGCGGCTGAACGTCGGGCAGGTGGTTGAGGTGTCCACGCTAAGCCGCACTGCGGTGTCGCATCACCTTCGCGTGCTGCGCGAGGCGGGCGTGTTGTCCAGTCAAAAACAGGGCAAGGAAGTGTATTTCTGGATCAACAAGGATTTTCTGCTCGATGCGCTGGAAACCGTGGTGGGGCACATACGCAGCAATGTTTGATTCGTGCTTATCCGGTTGTCACACCCGCTTGCTAGATGTAGTGGATCGTGATTTTTTTGCATAAAGTTCGGCATAGGTCGGCGCAGTGACATCGCCAGCAATGCCGAGCAGGGAGCGGAAAGCGTTGAATGGGTAGAAGCGGCGATTGAAGCGAAACGTGAATTCGTTGAGATAAGCTTGTAGGTGTTGCGGGCTGACACCGTGGTGAATGCCACGTAGCCATGTTTTGAGATTGGAGAACACGAGGTGAATGATGGGCAGGAAGGTCTCGGCAACTTGCATGTCACCGCGTTCCGCAACAGCGGTATGAAGATACCCTCGCCTTCCAAGCATTGCGTAGCCGTTCCAGTCATCGGTAATAATGGTGGCGCCTGGAGTAACGACGCGCTCGATGAAGCCACCCAACGATTTGGCACTTCGGTCTGGCACCACCGCGAGCCGAACACGTCCGGCGTACCGCCCAGTCCTGCGCTTGTTGAGGCTGCCACTATGCTTGGGTTGTTTAACCTCGACCGCACCGGCAACGAGAACCATGTCGTGAACGCCTCGGCCCTTGCCGCGAGTACGACCGCCAACGTAGGTTTCATCGACTTCGACGTGTTCTCCGGGGTTGCCGCCAATCCGATCCTGGTCGGGACGCACCATGCCGGCCCGCAGTTTGTGGAGAATCTGGAAAGCAGTTTCGTAACGCGGCAATCCGAGTTGCCGCTGGAACTGGACGGCCGATATGCCGGGCGTCTGGCTGGCGACCAAGTAGGCCGCCCAGAACCACACCGAGAGCGATGTGTGCGTACGTTCCATGACGGTGCCCGCAGTGAGGCTCGTGTCGCAGCGACATTTCCGGCAACGAAGCACACCTGGGCGGGTGGAGATGTATCGCGGTTCATCAGCCACCCCGCAGTGCCGGCAAATAAACCCATCACCCCATCGTGCGCGCACAAGATAAGCCGCACACGCCGCCTCGTCAGGGAAGATACGCTGAAACTCCGGCAGCGAGCGCGGAAACGGCAGATCGCCTCGCTCAAGCACGTCGAAAACCATGGTTGCCCCGAGTCAGTGCAGATGCTCAACATACTACCGGTAGCGGATGGGTGTGACAACCGGATAAGCACGGTTTGATTCGAACATGAACGATTGATCATGGACGACATGAAGCGGGGCATGGCTTGCATCACGCGCGGCGCTGCAATTTCACGTGCTTCTTTAGTGTATCGTTCGCCCCAACGTACGGGGAGAGGAATATAAAGATGTCGCAACGAATATTCGCGCCGGCGGCCGTTTTCCCGCGCGGCGTCGCGGCGCAAGTCCTGATGCGCGACGACCTCGAAGCGCTGGTGTTCGTGCGCATTCCTCAATTGCCTTCGAGCCGCGCGTTCGGTTCGTATCCGGTGTCGTCGATTGACGAATACATGAAGCGCCTGCCGGCCGACAAATCGAAATGGAAAATCGTGCCGGTGGGACCGCGCCCGCTTCCGGCCGAGTTGATCGAGCCCGATACACTCGCAATGGCGCAACCGCAGATGCCTCCGTGGGCGCCGGCTGCGGGCGGCTTTGCGCTGCTCGGAGGTCTGCTGTCGATAGGCGCCGTGCGCACCGCACGCAAACGCCGCGCCCGTGTGCGGCTGTGAAATAATGTTAAAAAACAACAGCTTATATAATAAGAGATGCCGGCATGTCGCAGCCTAATCAGTTTGATCTCTTAAAGCAGCGCCGCTTCGCGCCGTTTTTCGGCGTGCAGTTTCTCGGCGCGTTCAACGACAACGTTTACAAAAATGCGTTGGTGATCATGCTCACCTATCAGGCGGCGAGCATGACCACGATGAGTTCCGGGCTGCTGGTGAATCTGTGCGCGGGGCTATTCATACTGCCGTTCTTTTTGTTCTCCGCGACGGCGGGGCAGCTTGCCGACAAATACGAAAAAGCGCGCATCACGCGGCTGGTGAAGATATTCGAGATCGTCATCATGATCATCGGTGCGCTTGGTTTTTATTTTTTGAGTCTCGAACTGTTGCTTACGGCGCTGTTCATGATGGGCATGCACTCCACCATGTTCGGCCCGGTGAAATACGCGTACCTGCCGCAGCATCTGACGAAAGATGAACTCGTCGGCGGCAATGGGTTGATAGACGCCGGCACATTCATCGCTATTCTGCTGGGCACCATTCTGGGCGGCGTGCTCATCGGGATCAAACCGTCCGGCGCCATGTGGGTGGCGGCCATCGCGATCAGCATCGCGGTGCTGGGCTACTGGATCAGCCGTAGCGTGCCGCTGTCGCCCGCGCCCTCGCCTGAACTCAAAATCAACTGGAATCCGATCACCGAAACCTGGGCGAATCTTAAATTCCTGCGCACCAATCGCACGGTGTTTCTGTCGATCCTCGGTATTTCGTGGTTCTGGTTTTATGGCGCGATGTTTCTGTCGCAGTTTCCGAATTACGCCAAGGATGTGCTGGGCGGCAGCGAGCATGTCGTTACGTTGTTGCTCGCGGTGTTCAGCGTCGGCATCGGTCTGGGTTCGCTGTTGTGCGAAAAACTCTCGGGGCACAAGATTGAAATCGGCCTGGTACCGTTTGGTTCCATCGGTCTGACGATCTTCGCGGTGGATCTGTTCTTTGCCTCTCCCGGAGCGCACGGCGCAGCGCTGGGCGCGATGGATTTTCTGCGGCAGCCGGGCAGTTGGCGCGTGTTGTTCGATCTTTTGATGATTGGCGTTTTCGGCGGCTTCTACATCGTGCCCATGTACGCGCTGATCCAGAGCCGCAGCGATCCATCACACCAGTCGCGCGTGATTGCCGGCAACAACATACTCAACGCGCTGTTCATGGTGATCGCAGCGGGTGTGGCGATACTCGGCTTGAGTTTTGGCATGACCATACCGCAGTTGTTTTTGCTCACGGGTCTGCTTAATGCGCTGGTGGCGGTCTACATCTACACGCTGGTGCCTGAGTTCCTCATGCGCTTTCTGGTGTGGCTGCTGATTCACTCGGTCTACCGGTTGGAAAAGCAGGGTATCGAGCACATTCCCGATGAGGGTGCTGCGATGCTGGTGTCGAATCATCCGACGTTCATCGACGCACTGGTGATCGCCGCCGCGTGCCGCCGCCCGACGCGTTATGTGATGGATCACAAGCGCTTTAACACGCCCATACTAAAGTTTTTGTTCTTGGCCACGCGCTCCATACCCATCGCGCCGGCGAAGGAAGACCCGGTGATGCTGGAGCGCGCCTACGACGAAATCGCCAAGGGGCTGGAGGCAGGTGATTTGATTTGCATCTTCCCCGAAGGGCGCGTCACCAGTGACGGCGAGATCAATCCGTTTCGCGGCGGCATCAAGCGCATCATCGACCGTACGCCAGTGCCGGTGGTGCCGCTTGCATTGCGCGGGCTGTGGGGCAGCTTTTTCGGCCGCCAGGGCGGGTCTTTGATCGCACGCGTGTTTCGTCTGGGATTGTTTGCGAAGATCGGCATGCACGTGGCGGCGCCCGTGCCCGCGCCCGCGGTGACGCCCGAGGGCTTGCAGAAGATCGTGACCGAGTTGCGCGGAGATTTGAAGTAAGTGCGCATCTGAAAGGAGCCGCATCATGTGGCTGGTGTTGATGGTGGTGGGCGCATTGCTGGGCGCGGCTGCGGGGGGTTTCGGCGGCGCGGCGCTTGGCGGCATAGTCGGCGCAATTGTCGGCGGGATCATCACGTTCAACAACAAAGTCGCGCACGACAAGCGGCTGGCGTTGATGGAAGACGCGATCAAGCGCTTGCAGTCGCGTGTGAGCGAGTTGGAGGCGCGCCCCGCCTCGCCAGTGCACGCAGGGGCGGCGGTTGAGGCGCCGGCCGAGGTGGCAACGGTAGCGGCGGCGGTGGCGGTGTCTGAGATGGCTTTGCCGACCGTGCCGGAAGTGCCCAAGCCCGTGGGTGTCAACGTGATGCCATCCGCGACGGACGAGGCGCCCGCCGTTGCCGCGCAAACCACGCTGCCCGTGCCGCCGCCCGTGCAGCAATTACCCGCCGAACCCGTGGAACCCTCGGCGCTATGGAATTTTTTCTTCGGCGGCAACACGCTGGTGCGCGTGGGCATCGCGGTGCTGCTGGTTGGCGTGGCGTTTCTGTTGAAACTCGCGGTGGACGCGGGGTTGATTCCCATCGAATTGCGGCTTGCAGGGGTGGCCGCGGGCGGCGTCGCGCTGCTTGTGCTCGGCTGGCGGCTGCGCGAGAAACGTGCCGCCTACGCGCTGATGCTGCAAGGCGGCGGCGTGGGCATACTCTACCTCACGATATTCGCGGGCATGCGGCTCTATCACCTGATTCCCGCGGGGCTGGCGTTTGCACTGCTGGCGCTGATCGCGGTGTTCTCCGCGCTGCTCGCCATCACGCAGGATTCGCGCGCACTGGCGATCACCGGCGTGGCGGCGGGTTTTCTCGCGCCGATACTCACCTCCACCGGCAGCGGCAATCATGTGGCGCTGTTCAGTTATTACGCCGTGCTCAACGCGGGCATACTGTTCGTCGCGCTGTATAAATCGTGGCGCGAACTGAATCTCGTGGGCTTCGCCTTCACCGCGATTATAGGAATGCTGTGGGGTGCGAAGGACTACACGCCGGACAAGTTCGCCACCACCGAGCCGTTTCTCGTCCTGTTCTTCGTGCTGTATGTGCTGATCGCGATCCTGTTTGCAAAGCGCCGCGCCGAGCGGTTCTCGTACTACGTCGATGGCACGCTGGTGTTCGGTGTGCCCATCGTGGCGTTCGGCATGCAGTGCGGGATGGTGCATACCTTCGAGTTTGCCGCGGCGTGGAGCGCGCTTGCGGCGGGCGCTTTTTATCTGACGCTGGGGCTTGCGCTGAATGCGCGCGGCGCCGGCGAGGGCGTGAATCCGCTGCGCTTGCTGGTCGAATCGTTTCTCGCGCTGGGCGTGGGCTTTGCCACGCTTGCGGTGCCGCTCGCATTCGAGGGCCGGCTCACTTCCGCGGTTTGGGCGGTCGAGGGTGCTGCCATTCTGTGGGTGGGCGTGCGCCAGAGCCGCTGGATGGCGCGCGTTTTCGGTGCGGCATTGCAGATCGCCGCCGGCGTTGCGTTCATGGTGGACAAGCACGTCGCGGCGCAAGCCACGCCGGTGTTGAACAGCGACTACCTGGGCTGCGTAATGCTCGCGCTGGCGGGGCTGTTTTGCAGCCGGTATCTCGAGCGCAATCGCGAGAAGGTTGACGCGATGGAGCTTAACGCCGGCTGGGTGCTCTTCTTGTGGGGCACGCTATGGTGGTTTGGCGGCGGCATCAACGAAATTCACGATTACGTGCAAGCGCCGTACGTCGCCAATGCCCTGTTGCTGTTTAGCGCGGGCTCGTGCGCGGCGTATGCAACGTTGTGGCAGCGCTTCGGCTGGCAGGCCGCGCGCGGCGTCGCGCTCGCCATGTTGCCGCTGACGGTGCTTGCACTTGTGGCCATCGTTGATGGCCCAGGGAGCCTGCGGCACCCGTTCGTGGGCCACGCCTATCTCGGCTGGCTGCTGGCGTTCACGGTGCATTTTCTGGTGTTGCGCCGGCATGATCACGAGGGCATCAAGCAATCGCTGATCGAGTGTTGGCATACCGCTGGATTCTGGCTTTTGGTTGTGCTCGCCGCGTGGGAGTTCGGCTGGCAGATCGACCATTACGTCGAGGGCGGTCGCGTGTGGCGCTTGATCGCGTGGGCCCTGGTGCCGGGTGCGGCGGTGGCGTTGTTTACGTTCCGCCGCGGGGCGTTGCGCTGGCCGGTGATGGAGCACGCGAGCGCGTATCTTTACTACGGCGCCTCGCCGATTGCGGCGTTCGTGCTCGCTTGGGTGCTCTACGCCAATTTCACCAGCAGCGGCAATCCCGCGCCGCTGCCCTATGTGCCGTTGTTGAATCCTCTCGATATCGCGCAGGCCGGCGCGCTGCTCGCCGTCGCGATGTGGTATCTCGGCCTGCGGCGCATGGCGCTGCCCGCCGTGAAGCTGCCGGCCACGGCTACGGCGCTCGCGATATTGGGCGGCATCGTGTTCATCGCGCTCAATGGCGTGCTGCTGCGCACGCTGCATCATTACGCCGACGTGCCGTTCAGGTTTAATGCGATGATGCGCAACAATCTGGCGCAGGCGGCG
>CAMDLH010000054.1 GCA_945901405.1 Bordetella parapertussis
GCATATCGCAGATCGGCTGGCCCGCGCAGCCGTTTGCGCTCGCTGCGTTTTTCGGCAAGCGAGTCGCGCAAGGCACGCGCTTTGTTGAGGATTTTCATGTGATGCGCAAGTGGTCGTGCGCTGCCGATCACTATTTCGCTGCTTGCCGGTGCTTCGCGAGCTCCGCCTTGAACCACACCGCGCTGGCCTCGGCCTTGGCATCGGCGCCGCCGCAGCGCACCTGATACGGCTTGCCGCTCGAACTGCTGGTCGCCGCGCCTTGATCGATGAACGATTCCGTTGTCGAAATCATGCCCTTATCGAGCAGGTGTTTGTATTTTCGTTGCAGGTGTCCGCTCGCTTCCTGCGCGGTGTGCCATGTTCCGTTGCGGTTGAACTGGCAACCCGAGCCTTCGAGATTGGTGAACAGATACTGGATTTCCTTCTTCGCAACGGGGCTGGGCTCGGCGGCCAACGCCGCGCTCGCGATTAAAACGGCCACTAAAGAAATTAACGGTTTCATTCACGGTTCCTTTTGGGTATATCTCGAATGTAACTGTAAGTATTTGTTTTTAAACACTATTTTAGAAATCGCGTCAGTGCGTGATATCTCGCCAGCACATCATTAAGCGAAATGAGGTCCGCAGTATCCCATGCTCCGCGTCCTGTCGACACTTCGGAAGCCAGCGCCTGCGGATGAAAACATTTCTCGACTATTCGATAACCTATTTGGTCCATGATCTTGAAAAATGCCGCGGATTTTTTCAGCACATCCACCTGCCCCACCATCAAATGCTTCGACACGCTGCATGCTCACGTCTAATCCTTTCAATGGCCGGCTCGCGGAATTGTATGTTAACCATGTTCCGGTGCGTAATCGCCCCGCGATTGCGGTAATCTATATAAGCGCTGTCATTCGATCGCTAACCGGTTTTCAGAGCTCAACGTAATCAACCCAAGGGAGACTCAGATGAAATACAGCAAATGCATTTTGTTGGCAGCCAGCCTCGCAATGGTTCCGAGCATGGCAGGCGCGCAAGCCGTCGTGACCGAACGTTCAATCTCACTCGATGCAGCACGCGAACTGGCTAACACGGCGCTCGAATCGTGCCGCAAGAGCGGTTACAAGGTGAGCATCACCGTACTCAACCGCGCGGGCCGCACCGCCGTCGTGCTGCACGACAGTGGCGCCAATCCGCACACCATCGAGAACAGCCTGCGCAAGGCGTACACCTCGCTGTCGTTCCGCCGCCCGTCCGGCGAATTCGGCAAGCAGATGGCGTCAACACCGCCGCCGCACGCGGCGATTTTGCTCGACAAGGTGACTTCCGGCGAAGGCGGATTGCCGATCATGTCGAACAAGGAAGTCATCGGCGCGGTTGGCATCTCCGGCGCACCCGGCGGGCATCTGGACACGGCATGCGCTCAGGCCGGCATCGACAAGATCGCGGGCGGGCTGTAGCCGTAAAAGCTGTCGATGTTCTAAATCAAAGCCCCGCTGCGGCGGGGTTTTTTCTGTCGGCTTCCGGCGTTATTCCTGCTTTAATCCGATGGCGCGTATCAGCTTCGTGTTCTCTCTTAATTGGCCGCTGATAAACGTTGCGAATTGTTCTGGTGTCGTGGTCTGCGCCTCGAGACCCTGCTTGCCGTATGCCTCTTTCACCTCGGCGGCATTCACCACTTTCACCAGCGCGGCGTTGATTTTTGCGATCACATCCTTCGGCGCATTGGCGGGCGCCAATACGCCCACCCACGACGAGCGGTCATAACCGGTGACGCCCGATTCGTTGAGCGTGGGCAACTCCGGCTTGAACGATGCGCGCTTGATGCTGGTCACCGCCAGCGCGCGCAAGCGCGGCGTGCCCGTGCCGAGCACTGGCATCAGCGACGGCATGCTGGCGAACACCATATCCACCAGCCCGCTCACATTGGCGATGACGTTATCGAGCCCGCCCTTGTATGGCACGTGCAAAATATTGACGTTGGTCATCACCTTCAGCGCCTCGGCGGACAAATGCGGCGTGGTGCCTATGCCCACCGAGCCGTAACTCAATTTGCCCGGCTGTGCACGCGCGAGTGCGATCAATTCCTTCACGTTGCGCGCGGGCACCGATGGATGCACCACCAGCACGAACGGCGCAACCGCCATCAGCGACACCGGCGCCAGATCGCGTTCAAGGTTATACGGCAGCTTCGCGCGCAGCACCGGTATCACCGCATCGGCGGCGGTGGGCGCGAGCAGTGTGTAACCATCGGCGGGCGAGGTAGCGACGCGCTCGGTGGCGATCGCGCCCGATGCGCCCGGACGATTTTCGACGACGATTTGTTGGCCCAGCGCCTCGCCGAGTCTGGGCGCGGCCAGGCGCACGGTGACATCGGCGATGCCGCCGGGCGAGAAACCAACGACCATGCGCACCGGCTTCGTGGGCCAGGGCTGAGAATGCGCCTGCATCGCGGCGGCGGCCAGCACCGCCGCGCCCAACCCGCGTGTTACCAAGTCAAGCCCTGCGTCGCGTGTATGCCCGTGCGGTGCTTGCGAAACTGCGTCACGTCACGCCACCAGCCCGCGTTGCAGGGCACGCCGCCGCGCAACTCGCCGCGCTCGACGCCGCCGAACACCTCTTTGTAGGTCGTTGCAAGCGGGCGCGCGCTTTCCACCGACAGCCACAGCCGCAGCAGCACGCGTTTTTTTTCCGGCTCGGCGTAATCCACGAAGCTGGTGCGGCCGTGATAGATCACATGGTTGTTGAGCAACTGAATGTCGCCCGGCTCGAAATGCATGTTGAGCGCGAGCTCATCGGCGAGATCGTCAAAAAGTTTCAGCGCCTCGACCTGCGTCGGCGTGTGACGCGTAACCTCGGGGAAATCCTGTGCGAACCACACATAGGCGGGCGAAAACAATCCGGAAAAATAGCCATCGCGGAAAGTCCAGATCGGCCGCCGCTGCGTGCGCCCGCTGCCCGGCGGCTCTTCGCCCTGCCAACTGTGATCCCAGTCCTCGTAGAAAAGTCCGATCAGGTCGGGACGCCGGCGCAGAATCTCGTTGTGCATGGTCGCGGCACTCACGATGCGACTCGCCCCGCCCGACATCGCCTTCCTCACGCACAGCAAGCCCACTACATCGCAGCGGTCGCTGTGAAACTGAAGCCGGTGCGCGGTCTTCGAGCCACGCCGCGTGGTGTTGATCACCGGACCGCCGAAATCCTTCACCACGCCGAGTATCTCGCCATTTTTATTTTGCGACACCGCCGCGCCCAGATAAGCGCCCAAACCCCAGTACACCGTGCGCAGATCGTCCGGCGTATAGGTGAGCGGCAGCCCTCGCAGCATGATCATGCCGCGCCCGGATTCAAGCTCTTGTGAGATCTTCGCCAATTCACGCGACAACGTAGGCAGTGGAAAATCCTCCCTGCCGATGTCAAAGAGCTCAAGTCCGCGCCGCTTCACCGACTCCAGCGCGGCATCGATCTCCGCCAGCTCGCTGGCCTGAAACGGCCGCAGCCAATCGGTCTTCTGCTGCATGTCCGCGCCCTTCCATGCGCAGGGCGCCTCGATGGGTTTGTGTTTTTCGGCTTGCATGATGTGCCTCCTTAAAGTAATGCCTGATTCAAGTCATAGTATAAGCCGCCTGCGGCCAAGGCCCACTAGCATCCGACAGCATGTGGAAATCCTTCCGCTTGACAACGCTGGCGCGGTTGGGCGAAGGTGTGGCCACGACACTAAAATCCTGAATCCACCACCACGGAGAAACCATGGCCCGCATCCCGTATGCAACACCGAGCGATATCCTTGCAAATGAAAAACCAGCCTACGATGAT
Organism: Bordetella parapertussis; assembly: GCA_945901405.1. Taxonomy (GTDB): domain Bacteria; phylum Pseudomonadota; class Gammaproteobacteria; order Burkholderiales; family SG8-41; genus CAMDLH01. Next base: position 3,798 of record CAMDLH010000054.1, read on the forward strand.
TTCGTGCGGGCACGCGGGCAAGCGCCCGCATCCGGCCCCTACGCGCTGCTGCTGCACATGCCCGTGCTTGCGAACAAGGTTGAAGACCTGCGCCTTTATCTGCGCGCGGAAGCGAGCGTGCCGCAGCCGATACAGGAGCTTGTCATGATCACCGTGGCGCGGGAGATGGACTGCGCCTATATCTGGCAAGCCCACGCCGCCGAAGCACGCAAGATCGGCGTGCGCGGCGACATCATCGACAACATCCGCGAACGTCGCGCGCTGGCAGGCCTCGACAAGGATCAACAAGCCGCGGTCGATTTCACGCTGGAACTGCTGCGCAATCGCAAAGTCAGCAAATCCGCGTTCGACAAAGCCACCGCCGGCTTCGGTCAGCGCGGTACGCTGACGCTGACCAATCTCGTATCGTGTTATGCAACGCTGGCCTACAACATGAATACCTACGAGTTGGTTGCGCCGGCGCATGCCACGGAAGCTGCGTTGCCGGTGTGATCGCCGCGCCATGGCATCCATTCCCGCGGTAACGATCCGATGAAAAGAATCATTCCGCGAGTTAGCTTGGGTGTGCTGCTGGCCTGCACACTGATTTATTCCATCGGACGATGGGTGTTGAAAGACCCTATCTCCGACGATACGGGCGACTGGTTGCTGTGGCCAGGCGGCATTGCCGCACTGGTCTTGCTTTTTACACTTACCAAGGACGTGCCGTTGGGGTTCAGGCGCGGCATCAATATTGCGTCCGCGGCCGGCATTGTATTTCTGGTAATTTTTGGCGCGTGGGGTCTGCTTACGGCAACGGGCCAACGGCAGTTCCCCGAGATGGCCGGTATGATTCCTTATCTTGCATTGGTATCGGCGGCGACGATCCTCGTCTTCGCGGGTATCGCCAATCTGATTTGGCGGCGAAACAAGTAGCGCTGTCACGATACAAAAACGCGCACCCGCCATGAGCACAATACCAATCAATCATCGCCTGCTGCTTGCCTCGCGGCCCGCAGGCATTCCCGGACCGGAGAATTTCACCGCGAGCGCCGAACCCGTGCGCGCACCCGCCGCAGGCGAGGTGCTGCTCGAAACGCTTTATCTGTCCATCGACCCCGCGATGCGTTCATGGATGAGCGCGGGCAGCTCATACAAACAAGGCATAGCGCCCGGCACGGTGATGCATGGCGGCGGCATCGCGCGCGTGCTCGAAAGCCGCAACGAAGAATTCGCGCCTGGCGATCTGGTGCAGGCGCGGCTGGGCTGGCAGACGCATCCCACCATCGCGGCGCGTTATCTGCAAAAACTCGATCTCACGCTGGGCAGCGCGGAAGACTGGATCGGCCCGCTGGGCTTGAGCGCGGTCACCGCCTATTTTGGCTTGCGCGATATCGGCGGGTTGAAGCCCAATGATCGCGTGCTGGTCTCCGCCGCCGCCGGCGGGGTCGGGCAAATCGCAGTACAAATCGCGCGCATCGAAGGCTGTCATGTCGCGGGCATCGCGGGCGGCACGGCGAAATGCGCGTATGTCACGAATGAACTCGGCGCGCACGCGGCCATCGATTACAAGACGGAGAAGAATTTATCCGCCGCCATCGGCCGCGCCTGCCCGGAAGGCATCGATCTATATTTCGACAATGTAGGCGGCCCCACGCTGGATGCGGCGCTCGAACATCTGCGCGAAGGCGCGCGCGTGGTGCTGTGCGGGCGCATCTCGCAAACACACGCCGCCGAACCCTACGGCGTGCGCAACCTGGGCCGGCTGGCGGCAGCGCGCGGGCGCATGCAAGGCTTCCTGGTGTTCAATTACAACGCCCGCTATGGCGAAGCCCGCGCCTGGCTCGCGGCACGGCGGCGCGACGGCAGCCTGCGCCAGAAACTGCATGTGCTGGACGGACTGGAAAAAGCCCCCATCGGACTCGGCATGCTGTTTCGTGGAGAGAACGAGGGCAAGCTTGTCGTCCGGCTTGCGTAGTAGCCGCGCCATGGCCCGCGCATGATTGCCAGCCGCATCCGGTGGCAACGCTTTTATTGGTCTTTCCAAAATACATTACTCCGTTCGGGCTGAGCCTGTCGAAGCCCTCTCGCGTCACCATGCCCTTCGACAGGCTCTCAAGAAACAGCTTTTAAATCCCTTTAAAATCAATTAGTTAAAAATTATTACCTACGCCTCAAAAATCCAAAAAACAGCGCTGTTTCTCGTGCGCGCCTTGGCACGAAAATGCGGGCCTTATGGGGCTCAGGGCGAACGGATTTGGTTTGTCACGAATTATGAAAGTATCAATAATCCGGGAGCGCTGCTCCACCAATCCGCCTGTGCATTTTGACGACCATACATAATGTATATACAATAAACCCATGGAGTTTACCTGGTCGGAAACGAAGCGGGCGGCAAACCTCAAGGCGCACGGGCTGGATTTCGTTGACGCCCCTCGCGTATTCGAAGGGTTGACGTATACATTCGAGGATGACCGATTCTCCTACGGCGAGCAGCGTTTCGTCACACTCGGGCTGCTTGCCGGTTTTCCCGTTTCAATCGTACATACGGAGTCCGATCATGAAATCCGCATCATCTCGTTCCGCGCGGCAACCAGCCATGAAACAGAAATCTTCTTCGCTCAAATCCAAAACTGATTGGGCGCGCCTCAAGTCAGCAGGGAAATCCGCCGCTCCGGCCCCGGAGCACCCCGAAGCGGACATTCGTCATATCGTGCGCGGTGTCGTGCGGCGTGGGCTGCGGCCGCTGCCGTCAAAGGCTTCCATTTCGCTCCGGGTCGATCAAGATGTGTTGGAGTGGTTCAAGGCACAAGGCCCCGGTTACCAAACACGCATCAATATCGTGCTGCGGGCATTTCGCGACGCGTCGGTCTGACTTCCAGCGCAAATTGCCCAAGACTCACCCCACAACCAGCGCCCGCCCCGCATCCGACGACTGTTGAATGGTATCGATGAAGTGATGCAACTCAACCGCGGTGTCGAACGTGGGCAGGCGGCCCTGGTTTTTCCCCTTGCCGCCCGTACCACTCGTACGTATCGCCTCGGCGAATAACGCATACGTCTGCCCGACGTTGAACGGGTCGCCGCGCGGGAAACTCGCCGGCACGTAATCGTAGCGATCAGGTAGAGGCAACGGCTTTAATTCGTGGCTGCGTTGCGCGCCTTGCAATTTCAGCATTTCGCCGCGTTGGGACGAGACGTTGCCGGTTGCGATGATGGTGCCTTCGCGCCCGAAGATTTCCATGCGAAAGCCGCCGCCCGCCCACGGCACCGCGCCGACATGCACCGACGCCACCGCGCCACGCGCGAGTTGGCCGCTGACCAGTATATTGTCCGGCGAAGTGACATCCACCATCTTTTTGGTGTCGGTCTCGTACCACCGTTTGGCCTGCGTTGTGACCATGCACGACACGCGCGTGAAGTTGCCCGCGACAAAACGCAAGGCGTCGATGACATGCCCGTTGGCAATGGTCAGCGTGTTGGCGCCCAGACTCGCATCGCGCTGCCACGAGCGGCTGGAGGGGCGCTCCAGCGTGCCGTCACGCATGGTGGTGACATGGCAAGCGAGAACCTCGCCCACATAGCCGGATTCGATCAATTCCTTCAGATAGAGCAGCGCGGGACTCACGCGCGATTGCAAGCCGGTGGCGGTCTGCACACCCTTGGCGCGCGCCAGCGCCGCGAGTTCAACGGCCTCGGCGGTGTTGCGGCCCAGTGGCCACTCGGTGTAGACATGCTTGCCGGCCTCGATGGCTGCCTTGGTCGGCTCATAGTGCGAAGGCACCCGCACCACCACCGCCACCGCGTCGATTTCGGGCGACGCCACCATTGCGTGGTAATCGGTGAAGGCGAGCTTCGCGCCGAACGCCTTGCGCGCGGCTTCGGCGCTGTCGGGGTTGCGCGTGCAGACCGCCGTCAACTCGACATCGGGATGCGCCAGCAACGCGGGGAAGTGCGACTGCGAAGCCCAGGTCGAACCCACGTTGGCGCCGATGAACCCTAGGCGAATTTTGTTTGCCATGCCGCGTGCTCCTTGAATTGTTTGCAAATTGATTACCTTTTGCATTATTGCAGAGTTCACGCGTAGCGTTGCGCCCCGCATGTTATTGATCGACTGCACGATTGACGTTACGATCCATGCATCGCTCGGCGTGGGGCATCTCACCACACGCTGCCGCACTTTTTGAACCACGCCTTCTCCTTACTCTCAAAGTCATCAGGAATACTCCCATGGAATTTGGCGTCAGCGTCGGCCACATCTCGGCTGTTGATTTTGCCCGGCACGGCGAAAAACTCGGCTTCACGCGCTGCTGGATCACCGATAGCCCGCTGTTGCGCTCAAACCTGTTCGCGACGATGGCGGCGGTCGCGTTGCAGACGCGCACCATCCAGATCGGCACGGGTGTTGCCGTATGCGGCATGCGTCTCGCGCCCGAGGCCGCCAGCGGTATTGCCACCATCAACGCGCTCGCGCCGGGCCGCACCTTTGCCATCTTCGGTGCGGGCAACACGGCCATGCGCATGCTTGGGCTTCGCCCCACCGGCGCCAAGGCGCTGCGCGAATACGTGCGCGTGGTGCGTGCGCTGCTGCACGGCGAGGAAGTGGCTTATTCAACCCGCCCTGATGGCAGCGAATCTCACCCGGTGCGCTTCACTTCCCTCGAACAAAAGCACGTGCGGCTCGATCCGCCGCCGTCCATCCATGTCGCCGCCAACGGCCCGCTGTCGCAAGCAGTGGCCGGCGAAATCGCCGACGGGCTGTGCACCACGTTCCCGCGCGGCGGCACCATGGCCGACGCCATGGCTCACGTGCGGCGCGGCGCTGCGCGGGTTGGGCGTACGCTTCCGACTGACTTTCATACCGCGGCATTGGTCAACGTGCTGATGCTGGAGCCGGGCGAGCCGCTCACCTCAAAACGCGTGATCGACGAAGTAGGCCCGGCGGTGATGACCAATTTTCATTATCTGGTGGATTGGGTGCGCGAGACCGGCAAGGAGCCGCCGGCCTACGTGCGCCCGGTGTGGAACGAATACACCGCATACCTGCGTGCACGCGCCGCGGCCGACTCGCACCTCACCATGCACGCCAGCCACTACGCCACCATAGACCCCGAGGAGGCGCGCTTCCTCACGCCCGAAATCATTCGCAACTTCTGCATCATCGGCGAGCCGCCCGAACTGGTGGAGCAGTTGCGCCAACTCGAGCGCGAGGGGCTTAGGCAAATTACGTTTCATCCGCCGTTCGAAAAGCGTTACGAAATGATGGAGCGATTTTCGCGTCTGGTGATGGCGAGGATGCAAGGCTGAAAAGGAAAATACAAATGCACAATCGCCGCAAGCAGATCATTACGCTAACCATGGCCGCGTTGGCGCCGTGTGCACTAATGCCGGCGGCGCAAGCGCAGACGTTTCCGTCCAAACCCATCCGCATCGTCGTAGGATTCCCGCCCGGAGGGCCCGCCGATTACACCGCGCGCATACTTGCCGACAAGCTGCCTTCGCTGCTGGGCGTCAACACCATCGTCGAAAACCGCACCGGCGCGAATGCCACCATCGGCGCGGATCACGTTGCAAAGTCCGCGCCTGACGGCCACACGTTGTTCCTGACCACCTGCGGGGCGATGGCGATCAGTCCGCACATCGGCGCCAAATTGCCCTACGATCCCGTTCGCGACTTCACGCCCATTGCGCAGGTCGTCACCGCCTATAGCACCGTTGCCGTGCATCCGTCGCTGCCGGTGAAAAACGCAAGGCAGTTCGTGGCGCTGGCGCGCGCGGCCAAGGGCCAGATCACGATGGCATCGACCGGCATCGGCAGCATCCCTCATCTTGCGCAGGAGTTGTTCAAGACCGCGGCGAAAATCGATCTGATTCACGTACCGTATAAAGGCGCGGGGCCGGTGGTGACCGACGCGCTGGGCGGGCAGATCAGCGCGCTGATCCTCGATGTTACGCCGCTGATTCCGCACCTCAAAGCGGGCAAGTTGCGCGCAATCGGCATCGCCGGCAACAAGCGCGTGCCGTTGCTGCCGGATGTGGCGACCATGGAGGAACAGGGGTTCAAAAATGTCGAAGCGCCGAACTGGTATGCGGTGTTCGCGCCCGCGAAAGTGCCGCGCGCGATCGTCGAGCGGCTGAACGACGCGGTACGCAAGGCGATTGCCATGCCCGACGTGCGCGAGCGCCTGATCAGCACCGGGGCGGATCCCGTCCTGTCAACACCCGAGCAACTCGCCGAGCTGCTCAATCGTGACCTCGCCAAATGGGGCAAACTGATACGTGATAACAATATTACCGAGTGATTTCGTCCTTGCGTACCCTCACATCAATTGGAATCGCTCACCTGAACTCTTGAATGCAAGTGCGCGCCCGCCATGGCGGGAGTATATTAGTCAAAAGGCGTTGAACACTACCTGCGTCGTTCAGCCAGCCGTTGCATTTCAAGCACGCGGGACATCACACAAGGCAAGGAGAATCCGTAATGCCATTCCATGAAAAAGGCAGCGTCCGCATTTACTACGAAGATCATGGCGGTTCCGGCGTTCCGATGCTGCTCATCGCGGGCGGGGGCTTGAACTCGACTCTCTCTTATTTCACCGACGGCTCGCCGTTCAACCCGGTGGCGGAATTTGGCAACGAGTACCGTTGCATCACGATGGATTTGCGCAACGCCAACGGCGGCCAATCCTCCGGCCCGATCGAGGTCGACCGGCCCTGGGACTCGCACACTGATGACCAACTGGGCTTGATGGATCACCTGGGCATCGACAAATTCGTGGTGATGGGTTTTTGCATCGGCGGCCCGTTTATCTGGAATCTTTTGAAGCGCGCGCCCAATCGTATCGCCGCCGCCGTGCTGGCGCAGCCCAGCGGCTTTCGTCCGGAGCTGCCCGATAACTTCTATCAAAACAACATGAAGGGCTGGGGCCCGGCGCTGTGCGCCCGCCGCTCCGATGTCACCATGTCGATGGTCGATGCATTCCTCACCAGGATGTATCGCGCCAATCCGGATTTTGTGTTCACCGTGACGCGCGAATTCGTGCGCGCCTGCCAGACACCCGTGCTGATCCTGCCGGACGACGTGCCTTCGCACCCGTACGCCATCGCCATGGAGTCCGCGATGCTCGCACCCAAGGCCGAAGTGAGCATCTTCCCGTGGAAGGACAGCAAGGTGCGGATATCGCTGGTGGTGCGCCAGGTGCGCTCGTTCCTGCGCGCGCACAAGCCGGCGGCAAAATGATCCGTTGTCTATTAACCATTAACTTTTGATAACAATCACACCATGCATATTCTGATCATACCGGGCGTAACCATGCCCACCGTGGAAGACTCACTGCTCGCACGCATCCGCGAAACAGCAGGCACCGATGTGCGCATCACCGTGGCGAAATCCGTCACCGAGGCCGCCGACGTAATGGAAGACGTCGAGGTGATCCTCGGCGTGATCACGCCCACCATGTTCGCGCGCGCGAAGAAACTCACCTGGGTGCATGCCATCACCTCGGGCGCGGATTCGTATCTCTTCCCGGAGATGGTGAAAAGCGAAGTCATGCTATCGGGCGACAAGGGCCTCGTCGGCACGCACCTGGCCGATCACACCTTCGCGCTGTTGCTGTCGCTCACGCGCCGCTTGGCACGCGCGGTGCAGGATGCGCCGCACTCATGGAAAAACCGCGTGGCCTATCGCGCCGAAGAGTTTGAACTCGAGGGCCGCACCATGGGCATCGTCGGTTTTGGCGGCACCGGCCGCCAGATCGCGCGCCGCGCCGCCGCTTTCGGCATGCACTGCATCGCGGTGGATTGCGATCCGGTTCCGCCGTCGCCCGAAGTGGCCGAAGTATGGGGCAGCAATCGCCTTGACGAACTGCTGCGCACCGCGGATGTGGTCACCTCCGGCCTGCCGCTCACGCCGCAAACACGCAACATGTTCAACGCGCGCGCTTTCGGCCTGATGAAACCGTCGGCGCTGTTCGTCAACGTCACGCGCGGCGAGATTTTTGATTCCGAAGCACTGATGGCGGCAATCAACAACGGTAAACTCGCCGGCGCGGGCTTGGACGTGGCGCCAATGGAGCCGCTGCCGTCCGATCATGCGTTGTGGCGCACGCCCAACCTGATCATGACGCCGCACACCGCGGGCGCGAGCCAGTTTCGCATCAGCCGCAACCTCGACCGCTTCTGCCGCAACATCGCGCTTTATCGCGATGGCAAGCCGCTGGAAGGGCAGATCAACAAGTCGCGGGGTTTCTAGGACCGGAACGCAAGAGGCCGGGCAACGCGGCGCGTGTTATTCGTCCGCCTTTAACCTGGCTTCCTTCACCACCTTGCCCCATTTGGCGATTTCCAGCGCGATGAGGCGCCCGAATTCTTCCGGCCGGCCACCCACCGGCTCGATGCCCGCGCGCGCGTAGCGCTCCTGCACATCCGGCAGCGCGAGCGTGCGCGCGATCTCGCGATTGAGGTTTTCCACGATGGCTCCGGGCGTTTTCGCCGCGACGAGAAAACCGTTCCAGCCTGTCGCCTCGAATCCCGCCACACCTGATTCCGCGATCGCCGGCAAATCCGGCATCAAGGGCGAACGCTTAGCCGCCGTAATGCCGAGCGCGCGCACGCGTCCCGCCTTGATCAGCGGCACCGCCGGCGGCGCGGTTGAAAACATGAGTGAAATTTCACCGCCCAGCAGCGCGGAAATCGCCGGGCCCGTGCCCTTGAACGCGATGTGAGTCATCTCAACGCCCGTGCGCAACTTCAGCAACTCGCCCGACAGATGGCCCACGCTCCACGCCGAGGTGCCGAAGTTAAAGCGCCCGCCCGCGGACTTGATTGCGACGACCAGTTCTTTTACCGACGTGGCGGCAACAGCGGGATGCACAATCAGCACGTAAAACTGCGTGGTGCTCTGTGTAATGGGTGCAAAATCGCGCACCAGGTCATACGGCGTTTTACGCACATTCGCGACTATCGCATGCTCGGCCGTGATCGCGCCGATGGTGTAGCCATCGGGCGCTGCCTTCGCCACCAAGTCCGCGCCTATGGTTCCGCTCGCGCCCGCGCGATTGTCGATAACCACGGCGTGCCCGAGACGCTCGGTAAGCTTTTGCCCGACAAGGCGCGAAACGAAATCGGTGCCGCCACCCGGCGCGAATGGCACAATGAGACGAATGGGCTTGGACGGAAAGCGCTGGGCCTCGCCGGCGCCCGCGGGCTGCGCCGCAAAAGAGCAACGTATGCCGACGAACATAGCCAACGCAAATCCATGTAAAACGCGATTGCGCACCATCGCCGTGCCGGTTGGATAATTCACTTCCGCCTCAAAGATACGCCGAGCGTCCGCCGTCGGCCTGTATCACCGAACCGGTGATCATGCGTGACTTGTTCGACGCAAGAAACAGCACGATGTTGCCGATGTCCTCGGGCTCGCCGATTGAAAACGGATAGCGCTCGGCAAGCCGCCTGCGGTACGCTATGCGCGGCGTGGGGCTGTCGCCACCGGTATCCGCGTTCTTGCGCAAACTGCGTTCAGTGCGCACCACGCCGGGCGCGATGGCGTTGACGCGAACCCCCTGCGCGGCAAATTCACCAGCGAGCGTTTTGGTCAGCGACACGATGCCGCCCTTGGCGGTCGAATACACATTGCGTAGCGGCCCGCCCACGATGCCGAGCCACGACGTGAAGTTAATCACCGCCCCGCCGCCGGATTTGACGATCCGTGGTATGACATGCCTGCACGACAGAAACGTGCCCTTGAGATCGAGATTGATGGTGTGATCCCACACCGCAAGGTCAACCTCCGTCGCGACGTTGTCTTGCGGCACCGAGCCGCCGGCGCAATTGACCAGTATGTCGATGCGGCCGAATTTTTCGACGGCGGCGCGCGCCGCGCTGCTCATGCTGGCGTCGTCGGTGACATTGGTTTCGATGAAGACCGCGGCACCACCTGCTTTTTTTATTTCCGCTTCGACCGCCGACCCGAGTTCGGGTTTGAGTTCCGCGATTACAACCTGCGCGCCTTCCTGCGCCAGCATTTTCGCGGAGATGCGTCCTATGCCCGCGCCCGCACCAGTCAGGAAAGCCACTTTGCCATCGAACGCGCCCATAGTCGTCCTTTTCAGAGAGTTATTTGAATCCAACGGATTCTACAGCTTGAATCAATACACGCAACGCCGCGCAGGCAAGGTTTGTTAGACTGTTTGGACGTTTTCAGCAGATAACCGCGGACTGCGCTTCAGGGAGAACATCGTGGCAAAAGAACTTACCGTGCTCGCCACCGGCGACATTTTCATCGGCATGCCGGACGATCATCCGCGCATCCATAACGTCGTGCCCATGACGAAGGTGCGCGACGATTTGTATTCGTGGGTCGCGGACATCGCGCCCATTTTGCAGGCGGGCGACTTCACGCTGGGTAATCTCGAAGGGCCGATCTGCGAGAGCGGCGAAGTGGATATCGCCAAGGCGGGCACGGGCGGCGCGGTGTTCAAGATGCCGCCCGTGGTGGCGCGGGTGTTAAAGCGCGCGGGCTTTGATGCATTGGCGCTCGCCAACAATCACACGCTGGATCTCGGTACGGGCGGATTGTTCGAGACCATCAAGCATCTGGATGCCGCGGGGGTGGCGTGTGCCGGCGGCGGGCGCGACCATGCCGAAGCACACCGGCCCGCGATCATGGAGCGCGACGGCGTGCGCGTGGCGTTTCTTTCGTATACGTCAACGTTCATACCCGGCGCGCATACCGCAGGCCCGGCGAAGCCGGGATTGGCTACCGTGTCGATCACGACTGCCTACGAAATCCCCGGCAACATACGCTACGCGCCAGGCGTGCCGCCACGCATCGTCACCACCGCTGATCAACGCGATGTCGCACGGATGATCGAGGATGTGCGTCAAGCGAAGGCCAACGCCGACATTGTTATCGTGAGCTGGCACTGGGGGCTCACGCGCTACGCAAACGCATTCGCGATGGGCGTCGCGCTTGAGGAAGCGCCGTTTTTCGTGCTGAACTATCAGGAGGACATGGGCCGCGCCGCGATCGACGCCGGCGCGGACATGGTGATGGGGCACCATCCGCACCGCCTGCAAGGGATGGAAGTGTACAAGGGCAAACTGATTTGCTACAGCCTGTGCAACATCGCGCTGAGTTTTGGCGAAGGCCACAATTTTGGCGAGGAGTCGGTCATCGTCAAAGGCTACATCGATCCGAAGACCAAGCAGACCACCCGCCTCACCTTTGTGCCGATCATGCTGCCGAGTGCAACCATGGAGCCGTATCGCGTGCCGATTGCGCAGGCGCAGGGTTTCGTGGATTTGCTCACTGGGCTGTCAAAAAAATACGGCACGAAGTTCCGTGTCGAAGGCGACGAGATCGCCATTGAAGCGGGAGCTACGAAATGACCAGACGCCAACTGTTTTTGATGGCCGCGCTGCAAGTGCTGCTGTGCGTGCCGGCGCTGGCGCAGCAGTTTCCCAACCGCGCCATTCGCATCGTCGTCGGTTATTCGCCCGGCGGCGGCGTGGATGTGTCCGCGCGTGCCGTGGGCAAAAAGTTATCCGAGTCGCTGGGCCAACCGGTCGTTGTCGAAAACCGCCCCGGCGCATCGGGCAATGCAGCCGCCGGCATGGTGGCCAAGTCACCGCCCGATGGTTACACCTTGTTCATGGCGAGTTCCATCATCGCGTTTCCAAGCCTGTTTCCGAATATCCCATTCGATATCAACAAGGACCTGGCGCCGATAAGCCTTGTCGCAATGGGACCGTCAGTGCTGGTGTCGCATCCGTCGCTGCCGGTTAACGACATCAGGCAACTGGTTGTATTCGCCAAGACGCGTCCGAAACAAATCCTTTACGGCTCGGCGGGCTTCGGCACGGTGACGCATCTGGCGATGGAACTGCTGATGTCCTCCGCAAATGTGGAAATGACGCATGTGCCGTACAAAGGCGGCGTGCCGTCGATCATCGGCTTGTTGAGCGGCGAAGTGCACATACTGTTTTCATCCGTGCCTGGCGTGCTGACGCAGATCAAGGCCAACAAGGTGCGCGCGCTTGGGCTTTCAACACTCAAACGCAGCAGCGCATTGCCCGCCGTGCCCACGCTGCACGAGGCCGTGCTGCCCGGCTACAACACCGGCTCGTGGTACGGATTGCTCGCACCCGCGCGCGTGCCGAAAAACATACTCGATCTGCTAAGCGCCGAAGTCGGCAAGATCATGCAGGGCAGCGATATACGCGAAGGCTTCGTGCGCGGCGGCTTCGAGCCTGAGGGCACGACACCGGAAAATTTCGCCGCGTTCATCCGCTCCGAGATCGTCAAGTACGACGCCATCATCCGCAAGGCGAACATCAAGCCCGAAAGCGATTGAACTTTGCAGGCTGGAATCTGGCTGGAATGCGGGCTGCGCGGTAACCTAAAACTTGTAAGACGCCGCCTTCTCGGTGGGCTGCGCCATCGCGGCAATTTCGCCCAAGGTCACCGGTTTAAACGGCGCGCGCAGCCGGTAGTAACCGACCTCCGCCACTGGTACGTTGCGATGCTTGGCGATGGTTTCACACACGGTGAGGCCGCACAGGCGGCCCTGGCATGGCCCCATGCCGCAGCGCGTGAAATACTTGCCTTGATTCGGGCCGAGGCTGCCCATATCCACCACTCGCCGCAATTCGCCCGCGGTGACTTCTTCGCAGCGGCAGACGATGGTGTCGTCGGCGGGAATGCGAAAGTTGTCAGCGGGACGGTAGAGGCGGTCGAGCAGCGGGCGTATCGCGAGGTGCTTCGCGAGTTCGCGCCGCAATGGCGCAGCAAGTTGATCACGCTGAGCGGCGTCGATCTTGCCGAGACCATGCGCGCAGCCCAGCGCCGCGATGCGCCCGGAGCGTTCCGCCGCACGCGCGCCGGCGATGCCGCCGCCGTCACCAGCGACGACTATATTATCGACGCTGCTGGCGCCCCAGCTATCGAGCGTCGGCTTCCAACACAGTTGCGCGTCGTCCCACGCGTGCGCACAGCGTAGCGCCTGGGTGATTTGAGTATTGGGCACGACACCCTGGTGCAGCAGCACCCAATCGGCGGCAACACTTTTGCCGCCGCTCGCGGTGGTGTATTCGGCCGACTGCGCACGTCCCTCGCCGTTGATGCGAAGTTCAGCCACGCCACGCACATAGGCGCGCGCGCTGCCCTTCACATGCGCGATCAGCGATAAGCCCTTGAACAAATCGCCGCCGTTGCCGAACAGCGCATGCGGCAACGCGCCCATAGCCTCGCGCTCGCGGCCCGCGGGCGTGGTGTCGAGAAAGGTGAGATCGGTGGCCCCAGCCGAGAGCAACTGGCTTGCCACCAGCCACGCCAGCGGCCCGCAGCCCGCGATTACAATCCTGCCTTCGGGTATTGCACCCGAAGACTTCAGCATGATCTGTGCCGCGCCCGCGGTGATCACGCCGGGCAGCGTCCAGCCCGGCACCGGAAACGGCCGCTCCATCGCGCCGGTGGCGAGTATCAGTTTCCTTGCCTGCACACGTGACGCGCCGTTCGCGTCGCTCAAGCCTAACTCGAGTTCGGGGGTTACATACCAGAGCGTCGTGCCCGAACGGTACTCGCAGCCCGATGCACGCAGGGCATCAACGAGCGATTTGCCGTGAGCGTATTCCTTGCCCAGGACGCGGGCCAATGCCGGGTCGGCGTTTGCGACATTGCGATAGATTTGTCCGCCGGGTGCAGGTTGCTCATCAATGATCAAAGTCTTGAGGCCGAGCGCCGCGCACTGCGCGGCGGCGCTCATGCCTGCAGGACCTGCTCCGATAACGGCAACATCAAAGGCGGCGTTCATTTTGCCTTCAGCGCCGGGCGTATCTTCATGCCCGCAACCGCAGGCAGCATGCACGCCTGTTTGATGCCGACACTTTCGACAAAAACCGCGCACTCGAAGCACACGCCCATCATGCAATACGGCGCACGCGGCGCATTGGACGCCAGCGTTGTGCGACAGGTGACGATGCCCGCGCACAACAACGCCGCCGCCACACTTTGGCCCGCGCTGAACGGCACGGCTTGCCCGGCGAATTCAAAGCTGCCCGCAGGCTTAACCTCAGTGACAGGTTTAAACCGCAAGGCGCGCCTCGTTGAACGGATGCAGCTTCTCGGGCAGCGTGCCGCTGGCCACCGCCCCGGCAATGCGCCGCGCGTGCACCGATGCGAGCGTCACCCCGCTATGCACACTGAACGCAAACGCACCGGGGTGTTGTATCGAATGCTGATAAAGCGGCACGCCGTCGGGTGTCATCACTCTGAGGCAGCTCCAGGTGCGCACGATGCGAAGCGTGCCGAGTATGGGAAACGCATTCACCGCGCGTGCGGCAATGTCGCCCAGCACACCCAGCTTGGTGTCGTCATCCATGCCCGCGGTCTCCTGCGAGTCGCCGATAAGCACGCCGCCTTCGTCGGTCTGGCGGATGATGTGTGTCACGCGCGGCAGCAGCGGCGCGCATTTTTCGGTGACGAGCATCTGCCCGCGTATCGGCGACACCGGCGTTTGCAAGCCCACCATCGGTGCGAGCTTGGCATTGCCCAGGCCTGCCGTCAGCACCACTTTATCGGCGGACAACGTTGTGCCATTCTGTGTGCGAATTTCAAAACCGTTGGCGCGCGGCGTGATGGTTTCGACCGGGTGCGCGGGCTTGTGTTCGCCGCCTACGCGCCGGAACGACGCATGCAGCGCGCGCAGCAGCCGCAGCGGATTGGCGCAGCCATCAAGTTTGCAATACGAAGCGCCGACGACGTTCGGCCCGATGATGGGGATCAAGCGTAGCAGTTCGTCGCGATCCATCATCGAGTACGCGCCGGGCAGCGGCAGGTCGTCATCGAATTGATGGTGCATGAGTTCGGCGCGTGCTTTGAATTCGGCCTCGGAATAGCAAAAGGTGAATCCGCCGTCGAATTGCGGCGCTACGTCAATGCCGCCAACGTCGTGCAGCTCGCGCGCAAACTCCGGCCACAACGAAGACGCTTCGCGCGACCACAGATGATACGGACGGTAAGCTGCTCCCTTGCTCTGCACCCACACCAGCCCGAAGTTGCCGCGCGCCGCGCGAAACGCCACATCATCTTCATCGAGCATCACGACTTTAAGCCCGCGCGATGCAAGGCCGTAGCCGATCGCGCCGCCGAGCAGGCCGCCGCCGATGACGGCGATGTCGTGGTGTTGTGTCATGATTGCGATTATCGGCGATAGCCGCGCGATTTGCCAAACGAACCGCTGCGGAATACGCTCATACTGTCGTTCCCGCCTGCGCGGGAACGACAGCGTAGTAGTGAAATCGAATTGGGAATGTCATGACTGCTTTTAAGCGTCTCTTTCTGCTGATCATGTTGATCGTGGCCTGTGCCAGCGTATCCGCGCAGGAAGGTTATCCATCCAAACCCGTGCGCTTCATCGCGCCGTATCCGCCGGGCGGATCAAGCGACGTGCTCGCGCGCGTGCTGGCGCAGAAAATGACCGACACGCTGGGGCGGCAGGTCATCGTCGAGAATCGTCCCGGCGCCGCCGGCAATATCGGGCACGAAATCGCCGCGAAATCCGCGCCCGATGGATACACGATACTGCTCACCACGA
Source organism: Bordetella parapertussis (assembly GCA_945901405.1). Lineage (GTDB taxonomy): Bacteria > Pseudomonadota > Gammaproteobacteria > Burkholderiales > SG8-41 > CAMDLH01. The sequence continues at coordinate 19,373 of CAMDLH010000054.1, forward strand.
AATCTCAGCTCGTCAACAATCCGTATCTCTACAAGCGGTTGGCGTTCGACCCGCTGAATGATTTTTCCTTGATTTCGATGATCGCCTACGCTGGCCACGTGCTGGTGGTGCACCCGGCCGTGCCCGCGCGCAGCGTAAAGGAGTTGATTTCACTCGCGCGCGCGCAGCCGGGCAAGCTGAGTTATGGATCGAGCGGCATCGGCAGCACCGTGGGCATCGTGGCGGAGGTTTTCAAGGCGAACAACAAAGTGGATATTCTGCACGTGCCGTACAAAGGCACGGTGCTCGCGGTATCCGATGTGGTGGGCGGGCAAATCGAAATGGTGTTCTCCGACATGGTGCCGGCCGTGCCGCAGATTCGCGGCGGGCGTTTGCGCGCGCTGGCGGTGACCATCGCCGAGCGCTCGCACGCGTTGCCCAACGTGCCGACGATGATCGAATCAGGCGTGAAAGACCCGTTGCCGACGCAGTGGTGGGGCATCGCCGGGCCGAAGGGCGTGCCCGCGGCCATCGTCACGCGGCTCAACAACGAAGTGGGCCGCATCGTCGCCTTGCCCGATATCAAAAACCGCTACAACGACCTGGGCATTGCGCCGCTGCACACCACGCCGGAGCGCATGCTCGAAACCATACGCCGCGAGGGACCGCGGATGGCGAAGATATTGGCGGCGATAGGGTTGAAGCCGGAGTAATCGGATTAGAAAGGAATTGAATCACACACCACACTGTCGTTCCCGCGCAGGCGGGAACGACACGATGGTTCATCAATCCAGCTTGATGCCTTGCGACTTGATGAGCTTGTCCCACAGTTCGAAATCTTTTTTCATGAACTGAGCGAGGCCGTCGGGCGTGCTGGTACCCACTTCGATACTCGCGCCGGCGAAGCGCTCCTTGATCTCCGGCGACTCCAGTGCCTTGGTGACATCGCCCGCGATTTTGTCGATGATGGCGCGCGGCGTGTTCGCCGGGGCGAATAGCGCCACCCACACGTACACGTCAAATCCCGGATAGCCGGATTCGGCGACACTCGGCACGTTCGGCAGGCCGGACCAGCGCTTCTCGCTGGTGACGGCAATGGCGCGCAGCTTGCCCGAATCGATATGCGGCTTGGAGACGATGGGCGCGGTGAAACTCAGCATCACGTGGCCGCCAATCTGATCGACCACCAATGGCCCCGCGCCTTTGTACGGCACGTGCAGAATATTCGAGCCGGTGCGCACGCGAAACAACTCTCCCGCGAGATGTGACGACGTGCCGGGGCCGGGCGAGGCATAGGTGAGCTGGCCCGGTTTTGCTTTCGCCAGCGCGACGAGCTCCTTGACAGTACGCGCCGGCAACTGCGGATGCGACACCACCATGTTGGGCGAGGTGGCCGTCATCGAGATCGGAATGAAATCGCGAAACGGATCATACGGCAGCTTGCGATAAAGACTCGCGTTGGTGATGAGCGAATTATTCGCCATCAACAAGGTGTATCCATCGGGCGGCGCCTTTGCCGTGATCTCGGCGCCGATGTTGCCGCCCGCGCCGGGGCGATTGTCGATGATGAGATTTTGTCCGAGCACCGCGGGCAGACGAATGTTCAACGTGCGCGTGGCGATGTCGTTCGCGCCGCCTGGCGGAAACGGCACGATGATGCGCACGGGTTTGTTGGGGTAATTTTGCGCGCCGGCGCTGGCTGCTATAAATGTTGCGGCGATGAAGTAGCTGGCTGAGAGGCGAATTAGGCGCATGAACAACTTTCCACAAAACGTTTAAAAACAATTACTTACGATAACATCGTTGCGCATGGCAATGGCACTGCACAACAAAGTTACATAACCCAAACCGTCCTTCCAGCGAAGGATGGAATCCAGTTTGTTACCCGCGCGCAAGCGCCAAGTTTTACTGCAATGCGTGGAACGAACTGGATTCCATCCTTCGCTGGAATGACGGCTCTGGTGTTGTGCCTTCCGTGGTGAAACGCATGCGACCTTCAGCGCTTCACCGCTTTCGGCATCTTCTGTTTACCTTGCGATCCCTGCACATCCTTCCACAATGGCCGCGCAACGTTGATCACATCGCCTAGCGGCGCGTAGCCGGAGCCTGACAAGCGGCACACCGGGTCGAGCAGTTTCGGATCAATGCGCCCGTCTTTCCAAACGGTTTTCGAGACGTGTGTATGCACGATGCGCCCCAGTATGATGTTGGTGTTGTGATCGGTGATGATCTGCTTCACCTCGCATTCGATGTGCGCGCGCGCTTCCGCCACGCGAAAGGGTTTCACCTTTACCGATGGCACCGCCGTCAACCCCGCCCAGCCGAATTCGCTTTCGTCGCGCGGAAAATCCGTCGAGGTGAAGTTCATTTCTTCCAGCACGTGCATGGTGACGATGTTGGCGACGAACTGCGGCACCTCGCGCAGATTGGCAAGACTGTCCTTGACGCCGGTCGAGGCAAACGCGACATAAGGAGGATCGTTGCCCATCATGTTGAAATACGAATAGGGCGCGACGTTGCTCACGCCTTTGGCCGAGATGGTCGAGATCCAGCCGATGGGCCGCGGAATCACCATCGCGGTCATCAGGTAATAAAACTCCTGCGCCTTCCAGTCGCCGGGCGAGACTTCAATGTCGCGGTCGAGGGTTTGCGGCGAGGCGCTATGCGATGGTGTCATTATGTTACCTTTCGATTTTTCAGCAAAAATAGTAGCACGAAGGGAGAAAACATGAAGGACAAAATACGTGTCGGCATCTGCGGCCTGGGTTCGTTTTCGTTCGTGGTAGCGAACACCGTTCAGCGCAGCACGAAGGTGGAGTTGGTAACGTGTTACGACCCGGTGACGGAAAAACGCAAGGTCACCAGCGAGCGCTACGGCATCGCGCAGGAGCAAAGTTTTGAGGCCATGGTGAAACGCTGCGATCTCGATGGCGTGCTCATCGTGTCACCGAACAAATATCACCGCGAGCAGACCGAGCTTGCCGCGCACCACGGCAAACATGTTTACGTCGAAAAACCTATCGCCAACACCATGGATGACGGCCGGCGCATGATCGCCGCGTGCGGCAACGCCAAGGTCACGCTGATGATCGGCCACGTGCACCGGCGCCACAGCGTCAATCGCAAGATCAAGCAATTGATCGACGCCGGCGTCATCGGCGCGCCGCTCTCGGTGGAGGCCAATATGTCGAGCCAGCAGGGCTGGGAGCTGCAACCCGGCGAGTTTCGTTACACCGCCGACGACGACGGCTGCCCCGGCGGCTCGCTGATGACCATAGGCGTGCATCAGGCCGATACGCTGAATCACATCTTCGGGCCGGTCAAAAGCGTGTACTCGATCTTCCGCCACGTCGCGATCCCCGCGCCGGTGGACGACGTGACCTCGACCATGTTCACATTTGAATCGGGACTCATCGGCTACATCGGTTCGAACTTCGCATGCCCGCGCACCAACTGGATGTACGTCTACGGCACCGAGGCCAACCTCGTGCGCAACGTGCGCCGCCTCGACCGCGCGTTCGACAAGGAGCGCACACAAAACCCCGACGCCGCATCGACGCTGGAGATTTACCGCAAGGGCAAGTCCGAATCCGAGCGCGTCGAGTTCCCCATCGGTGATCCGATGCTCGAGGAAATCGACGAATTCGCCGACTGCGTGATGACTGGAAAAAGACCGGAGACCGACGGGCTTAATTCGTTAAAGGCGCTGTCGCTGATACGCGCGGCGATTGCGTCGGCGAAATCGGGCCAGCCGGTGGATGTGGAGAAGCCGTAATCGCGGTCACTGCGGCTGTATGCCAACCTGCTTTGCAATACTCGCCTGCCGCGGCACATCTTTCCTGAGAAACTCGGCGAATTCCTCCGGCGTGCCGCCCACCGCGAAGTAATCGGCGTCAGCGAGATATTTGCGCGCTTCGGGCGTGGGCATCGCCTTCAATATCTCGCTATTCATGCGGCGCACGATTTCGCCGGGAACGCCAACGGGAAACCACATGCCGTGCCAGCAGGTAACGTTGTAACCGGCCAGCCCCGTCTCTTCGATTGTGGGCACGTCGGCCAGCGTCGGCAATCGGCGCGGGCCCGCGATGCCTAACGCGCGCAGGCGCGCCGGCGGCAGATAGGACCGTGCAACCGAAGGTGTGACGAAGATCAGTTCGACATGGCCGCCGACCACGTCGCTGAACGCGGGTGGATTGCCCTTGTATGGCACGTGCGTGAATTGTATGCCCGCCATTGTTGCGAACAGCGCACCGGAGACATGCTGCGGGCTGCCCACGCCCGCCGAGGCGTAGTTGATCTGGCCCGGCCGCGCCTTGGCAAGCGCGATCAATTCCTTGACCGAGCGCGCGGGCACCGCGGGGTGCACGACCAGCAGATTGCCCGATGTCACGGTCATCTGCGTGATCGGCGCGAAGTCGGCCAGCGTGTCGTACGGCAGCTTTCTGTAGTACGCCGCGTTCGAGGCGTGCGCACAGTTATGCACCAGCATGGTGTGGCCGTCGCGCGGCGCCTTGGCCACCACATCGGCCCCGATCGTTCCGCTGGCGCCGGGCCGATTCTCGATCACGAACGGCTGGCCCATGGTCTCGACGAAACGCTGGGTGAAAACGCGCGCGAGGAGTTCGACCGGACCGCCCGCTGGGAACGGCACGATCACGCGCACGGGTTTGGCGGGATAGCCGGCGGGTTGGGCGTGGGCTGCCGTCGCGAGCGTGGCGGCGGCGATGAGCGTCACGCGCATTGCGCAAACTTTCCGGCAAGTGCAGGCATTAGTCATGTGCCTCCCCAGACAATTTAACGTGTTTTCAGTATACGTTTCGAACGACGCTACCCGCTACTCAAACTTGATCGACGACTTCTGAATCACCCTCGCCCACGTCGCCGTTTCAGCACGCACGCGGCGCGCCATATCATCCGGCGTGATGCTCACCACATCCGCGCCGTAGTCGGCGAGTTGTTTGCGCACTTCCGGTTGGTTGAGCACTTGCGTCACGTCCTGATGTGTCTTGGTGATGATGGCCAAGGGTGTGCCCGCGGGCGCCGACAGGCCGTACCACACATCGATGTTAAAGCCCGGCACGCCCGCCTCGTGAATCGTCGGCACTTCGGGCAATTGCGCCGAGCGCTTGATCGTGCTGATGCCGAGCGCGCGCACCTTGCCTGATTTGACATAGGGCGCGCCCGCCGGAGCATTGAGGAATGTCACCTGAATTTGCCCGGCGATGAGGTCGATGGTCGCGGGCACGCCGCCTTTGTACGGCACGTGGGTCATCTGGATGCCGGTCATCGATTTGAAAAACTCAATCGCCAGATGCAGCGAGCCGCCCGCGCCCGATGAGCCGTAGTTGATTTCGTTGGGCCGCGCCTTTGCCAGCGCCACCAGTTCCTTGACGTTTTTCACCGGGAATGAAACATTGCTGATCAGCAGTTGCGCGGTCGAGGCGGTGATGGTGATGGGCAGCAGCGCTTTTTCCGGATCGTAGCCGAGGTTCTTGAACAGGCTGCGGTCGATGGTGTAATTGGTGTTGAGCGCCATCAATTGCGTATAGCCATCGGGCGCCGCGCCAGTCACGGCCTGCACGCCGACGCGCCCGCCCGCGCCCAGACGGTTATCGACGAACACCTGCTGCGTCCATGCGTGCGACAGGCGCGCCGCGATCACGCGCGAGACGACATCGATGCTGCCGCCGGGCGGATAGGGCACGATCCAGCGCACGGGCTTTGCCGGAAACGCTGGTGCGCTTTCGGCGGCAAAAGCCGATGGCGTTGCCATCAAAAGGATGCAGAGGCGCAAATACACAGAGAGCTTCATTCCGGCACGATTCCCGCGGCCTTGACCACCTTCGCCCACTTCACCGTCTCGCTCTTGATGAATGCCGCGAACTGTTCGCCGTTGCCCGCCACCACGTTTGCGCCATCGGCGGTGAGGCGGTCGCGCACGTCGGGCATTTTCAGGACGGCGCTGGCGTCGCGATAAACTTTATCGACGATCTCGCGCGGCGTGCCCGCGGGCGCGAGCAGGCCGTACCACTGCACGGCCTCGAAGCCGGGTAGACCTGACTCGTGCAGCGTCGGAATATCGTTTGCGCCAGTGGCGCGCGCGAGACTGGTGATGCCGATGGCGCGCAGCCGCGTGCTGCGCACATGCGGCACGCCGAGTATCATGTTGGTGGCGAACACCATCAGGTGCCCGCCCACGGTATCGACCATTGCAATGCCGGAATTCTTGTACGGCACGTGCGTCATCTTCGTGCCGGTCATGGCGCCGAAGAGTTCCACCACCAGATGGTTGTTGGTGCCGTGGCCGCCGGAGCCGTAGAGTATCTGCCCCGGACGCGTGCGCGCCACGGCCGCCAGTTCCGCGGCGTTTTTCGCCGGCAGCGACGGATGCACCATGAGAATGTTGGGTATCGACACCGCGTGCAGGATGGGCGCGAAGTCGCGCTGCGCGTCGTAAGGCACTCTCTTTTGCGTGGACGGATTGATCGCCAGCGTGGAGATGCCCGCAAGCAGCGTGTGGCCATCCGGCGGCGACTTCGCGACGAATTCGTACGCGATCATGTTCGAGGCGCCCGTGCGGTTCTCGACAACCACCTGCCGGCCCCAGCGCTCCGACAGATGATGCGCCAGCATGCGCGCCATGGTGTCGGCGCCGCCGCCGGTGGTGCTGGGCACGACAATGCGCACGACCTTGGCGGGGAAGGCGGGCTGTGCGTGCGCTTGCGTTGCGATGAGCGCGAACGTAACCGCGAAGAAGATCAGTCGAGAATGTGTCATAAGCAGAGTGACTTTACCAAACTACCGTCATTCCAGCGAAGGCTGGAATTCAGTGCGTAAGTTTACGCGAAGCGTCTGAATTCAGGCCCTTCGGGCCGGATTACCACCTGGGTTCCAGCTTTTGCTGGAACGACGGCGTGGTTTGGTGCATTCCGCGTGACACTCCGGTTTTCCTCTCGCAAAAACAGGCGCGGCCGCCAGTAACACAGCGGCCGCGATCACATGAATCTTGCTCACTGCTTAGTGCATGTAGCTCGGATCGATCTGTTCCATCCAGCGCCGCACCGCCGCCCACAGCATGGCGGGGCCGTCGGAGGTGTCGATGTTTTCTTTTTGCACGATCTGCGTGGTTTGCGTGGTGGTTTTCTTGACCACTTCCATCGGCGGGTAAATCAGTTCCGCGCCGCCGGCCTGCGCCATCACTTGCGTCTCGCACGAGCTTTCGATGCGGCGCATCAGGTGGAACGCATGTCCCATGGTCGGGCCGCAGGTGAGCAGGCCGTGGTTGCGCAGAATCATCACGTTCTTGGTGCCGAGACACGCGGCGATCTGGTCGCTTTCCTCGGCGTCGTTGGTCACGCCCTGCACGTCGTAATACGCGATCTTATCGTGCAGATTCATCGAGCCTAGGTTGATCGGCAGCAGGCCCTGCTTCTGGCACGCCACGGCGACACCGGCTTTCGAGTGCGTGTGGATCACGGCATGCGCATCGTCGCGCGCCATGTGGATCGAACGGTGCACCACGAAGCCCGCCATCAGCACCGGCCATTGCGACGGGGTCAGTTTGTTGCCGTCGATATCGACTTTCAGCAGGTTCGACGCGGTGATCTCGTGATACATCAGACCAAACGGGTTGATGAGGAAGTGCGATTTCGTGCCCGGCACGCGCACCGAAATGTGATTGTAAATAATGCTGTGGTGCCAGCCCATCTTCGCAACGGCGCGGTAAGCGCAGGCGAGGTCTACGCGGGCCGCCCATTCCTCGGGCGAACATTCGACTTTTGGTACGGCGGTGAGTGGTGCGTTCATGCGGGTCTCCCAGAGCGTTGGAGGAACAGGATGGTTGCCGGGCGCGGATTCCGGCTCGGTCAGGATGAATTCTACTCTGAAGACAGTGGTGGATGTCTCAATATCGGCGCGCGTAGGCCAGATACTGGAATTGATTGAAACAGCGCTCCGTCTGCGCAAAACACTGGCACGCGAGGCCATGCTCGGTTATCGTTTGAGTATGAAATTTCGTATCGTGCCCATCGCAGACCACTATATCGAGAGCTTTAGACAAGCCGTCGATGCGGTCGCGCGCGAACGGCGCTACCTGGCGATGGTTGAAGCATCGCCGCTTGAAGACGTGCGGCGTTTCGTGCAAACAAATATGCGCGAAGGCCGCCCGCATTTTGTCGCGCTCGATGGCGAGCGCCTGATCGGCTGGTGCGATATCAGTTCGCTCAATCGCCACGTATATGCGCACTCCGGCGTGCTTGGCATGGGTGTGCTCGACGGCTACCGTGAGCAAGGCGTGGGCGAAGCGCTGATGCGCGCGACGCTGGATGCCGCCAAGATAGCGGGTCTCACGCGCGTGGAACTCACGGTGCGCGATCACAACCTGCGCGCACAAAAGCTCTACGAGAAAATGGGTTTCGTGGTGGAAGGTGTGAAGCGCAAAGGCGTGCGGCTTGACGGCAACTATGAGGATTTGATCTGCATGGCGATATTGTTCGAGGAGGCCGTGAAGTGACTTCGATTGGCAAGATCATGCTTGCGGGTGCTGCAATCGTGGCGAACCTCACGCATACAGCACACGCGCAGACGTACCCCGCGCGCCCTATTACCATCATTGTTCCATCGGCCGCGGGCGGCCCCACCGATATCGTCGGGCGCATGGTGGGGCAGATACTCACCGAGCAGTTGAGCGCATCGGCGGTGATCGACAATCGCGCGGGTGCTGGCAACACTGCGGGCGCTGATTATGCGGCGAAGGCCAGGCCCGATGGCTACACGCTGACCATCGGCAGCCCCAGTTCTCACTCCATCGCGCCGTCGATGTATCCGAATCTTGGTTATGACCCGGTGCGTGATTTCACCGGCGTCAATCTCACGGTCACGGCACCCATGATACTGGTGGTGCACCCGTCGCTGCCGGTGAATTCGGTGAAGGAACTGGTGGCGCTCGCCAAGGCCAAGCCGGGGCAGCTCAATTTCGGCACCGGCGGCAGCGGCACCACCGGGCATCTCACCGCGGAATTTTTCAAGAGTTCCACCGGCATCAACACCGTGCATATTCCGTTTCGCGGTGTAGCACCCGCCACCATTCAATTGCTCGGCGGACACACGCAATACATGTTTCATACTTCCAATTTAGGCATCGGCTACGTGCAGTCGAAGAAGTTGAAGGGGTTTGCCATCACCAGCAAAGCGCGTTCGCCACAGGTACCCGACGTGCCAACGATGGTGGAAGCGGGCGTGCCGGGCTTCGTGGTTTACACCTGGTTTGGCGTACTGGGGCCGCGCGGCATGGATAAGTCGATTGTTGATCGATTGCACGCGGCGGTTTCGGCGGGCGCAAAAGCGCCGGACATGCGCAAGAGGTTTGACGCGCAGGGCCTTGACGTGATCTCAGGCAGCGGCGAAGAATTGATGACGCTGATACGCGATGAAACCGCACGCTGGGCGAAGGTCGTGAAGGCGTCTGGCGCGAAAGTCGAATAATTTTTTAAAAACAAATACTTACCATGAAAATGAAAATCACCGAAGTCAAAGCCTTTGCGCTCTCATTCAAACTTGAGAACGCGCCGCGCCGCGGCGTGGGCCAGCCGATCAAGAAAGACACGGTGATCGTGCGCGTGACCACCGAAGACGGCATCGTCGGCTACGGCGAAGCGCATCACGCACTGGCGCCCACGCTGGTTGCCGATCTGGTGAATCAGAATCTCGCGCCCATTGTCGTCGGCAGCGACGCAATGGAAGTCGAGGAAATCTGGAATCGCATTTATCTAAAGCAGGGCCAGACGCACGGGCCGGGCAACGCGCTCTACAAAGCGCTGTCGGGTGTCGATGTCGCGCTGTGGGATGTGCGCGGCAAGGCGCTGAAGATGCCCGTCTACAAACTGCTCGGCGGCGCACGCAAGAAAACGCGCGCCTATGCCGGCGGGGTGTGCATGGGTTTCAAGCCGCCGCCAGCATTGCTCGAAGAAGCGCAGAGCTTCGTCGATAAGGGTTACACCGCGCTCAAGCTGCGCATGGGCGACAGCGTGAAGAACGATCTCGCGCGCGTGCGCGCGGTGCGCAAGGGCCTGGGCGAGAATATCGATATCGCGGTGGACATTAACACGCGCTACACCTATCTCGATCTCGAACGCGCGCTGCCAGGGTTTGAAGAGTGCCGCGTATTCTGGATCGAAGAACCGTTCGCGCCGGACGCCATTGCCGACTACGCGCACTTCAACGCGCGCACGCATGTGCCGCTGGCGGGCGGCGAGAATCACTTTCTGCGTTATCAGGCGCTTCAATTGCTGGAGACCAGGGCCGTGGATATCATTCAGCCCGATCCGTGCAAGGCGGGCGGCATCACCGAGTGCAAAAAAATCGCCGATCTCGCGGCGGCGTTCCGGCGCGCGTTCGCGCCGCACGTGGGCATGAGCGCGATAGACTCGGCTGCATGCGTGCATCTCTTGTGCGCGACATCGAATGCGTTGATTTACGAGAGCGATGGCGCTGCGTTTAATCCGTTTCGCGATGATTTGTGCAGCGGGCATCCCAAGGTTATTGATGGTTACATCGAGCCATCGGATGCGCCGGGCTTGGGATTTGAAGTGGATGAATCGTTGTTCGCCAAATTGCCGGGGATACCGGGGCCGTGTTACGTGTGAGGAAAATCGTGCAACCCATTACTGTCGTTCCAGCGCAGGCGGGAACTCAAAACACATTCGCCATAAGAGCCATTGCATGGGTTCCCGCCTGCGCGGGAACGACAATGTTTTGGTGTGTTGCACTTTGCTTGCTCGCAACGATAGCCCACGCCACCGACTGGAAACCCGAACGCCCGGTGGAAATCGTCGTCAACACGCCACCCGGAAACGGCCCCGACCGCACCGCGCGCCTGATGCAGGCTATCCTGCAAGACAAAAAACAAATCGAGGTACCAGTGGCCGTGGCGAACAAACTCGGCGGCGGCGGCGTGGTGGCTTACACGTATTTGAATTCGCGCCCGCCCGATGGGCACACGCTGATGATCGCGTCGAAAGCGCTGCTCACCAATCACATCGCCGGGCGCGGGCCGAGCTACACCGAGTTCACGCCCGTGGCGCATCTCTTCGGTGAATACATGGTGATCACGGTGAAGCCCGATTCGCCGATCAAGAGCGGCCGCGATCTCGTTGGGCGCGTGAAGAAAAACCCCAACGGTTACAGCTTCGGCATCGCCACCAGTCTGGGCAATCCGATTCATCAATCGATCGCGGTGGCACTCAAAGCCGAAGGGCTGGACATCAAGTCGCTGAAGAACGTGGTGTTCAACGCCGGCTCAGCATCGCTCGCGGCAATGATGGGTGGACACGTCGATGTGGTGCCGGTGACCGCCGCGCTGGCGGTGCAACTGATGGCGGGCGGGCAGGTGCGCCCACTCGCCGTATCGTCGGCCAAGCGGCTGGGCGGCGCGCTCGCCGATGTGCCGACGTGGCGCGAGCAGGGTTACGACGCGGTGGTGTCGCAATGGCGCGGCGTGGTCGCGCCCAAGGGCACGGGCGAAACCCAGATTGCATACTGGGAGCGCGCCATCAAACGCATGACCGATAGCGACGAGTGGCGGCAGGACCTCGAAAAAAACTTCTGGAGCGCGGAATTGATGAGCAGCGCCGCGATGCGCAAATTCATGGATCGCGACAACGCGGCGCTTAAGGTGTTCTTGGGCGAGCTGGGTTTGGCTAGATAAAAATATCAATAAAAACATGAGCTTACGTTATACATGTATTGCGCTGTTGATCGCCGGGGATGCGCAGGCGCAGACGCAAACATACCCAACCAAACCCCTGCGCATGTTGACCGCCGAGCCGGGCGGCGGCAGTGATGTCGCGGCGCGCATCGTCGCGCAAGGTTTGTCGGCCGCACTTGGTCAACAGGTCGTGGTCGATAATCGCGTCGGCGGCATCAACATCGCAAGCATCGCGGCGAACGCCGCGCCCGATGGCTACACGCTGCTCACCTACAGCAACACGCTGTGGATGATCCCGCTGATGCGCGCGCAGACGCCGTACGATCCGGTGCGCGATTTCGCACCGGTGACGCACATCGGCGGCTCGGTGATGGTGCTGGTGACGCATCCGTCGGTGCCGGTTAATTCCGTCAAGGAGCTCATCGCGCTGGCAAAGGCCAAACCGGGTGAATTCAATTTTGCATCCGGGCCGTCGGGCGCGATACCGCATCTGGCGGGCGAGTTGTTTAAATTCATGGCCGATCTGCGCATCACGCAGGTGGCGTATCGCGGCGTTGGCGTTGCGGTCACCGACGTGATCGGCGGGCGCGTGCAGATGATGTTCCCCAATGCGAGTGCCGCGTTGCCGCATGCGAAGTCGGGCCGATTGCGCGCGCTGGCGGTGACCAGCGCACAGCCCACACCGCTGGCACCGGGGCTGCCGACGATGGCTGAATCCGGCTTGCCCGGCTATGAATGCAGCTCGGCGTATGCGACGCTGGCGCCGGCGAAAACCCCAGCGGTGATCGTGCGGCGGCTTAATCAGGAGATCACCGCGTATCTGAAGCGCGCGGACGTGCGCGAGAAATTTCTCGCCGCCAGCACCGAGATCGCCGCTACCACGCCGGAGGGCCTGCATCAATTGATGAGCGCGGAGATCGCGCGCTTCGGCAAGGTGATCAAGGCCGCCAACATCAAGCTGGATTAAACAACGGAACAATCATGCCCACGAAAAAATCCAAGGTAAAACGCATCGACGTACACAGCCACGTCGTACCGAAAGAAATGCTGGATGCACTGACCGCGCAGCCTGGGCGTTTCGGCATGCGCTACATCGACGAGGCGGGGCATCGCCGCGTGGCCAAGGATGGCGGCGGCGGGCAGCCGGTGTTCGATGAATTCTTCGATGCGGCGGCGAAGGTGCGCGGGATGGATCGCAAGGGGCTGGACGTGTCGATGATCTCGCCCGCGCCCATTGTGTATTTTTACTGGCTCGATGCCGATGCCGGACTCGAAGCCGCGCGCATCGTCAACGACGGCATCGCCAACATGGCGGCGCAATTTCCGGATCGCTTGATGGGGCTGGGCACGCTGCCAATGCAAAACCCGGACGCCGCCGTGGCGGAGCTGGAGCGCATCGTCAAGCAACACGGCTTTCGCGGCATCGAGCTCGGCACCTCGGTGGAGAACGAGCAGGTCGCCGACGCGCGCTTTCGTCCGGTGCTGCGCCGCGCGCAGGAACTGGGCGTGTTCATCTTCGCGCACCCGTATTCAAATTCAGGCGTGTGCAATCTCGACGATTATTATCTTTCCAACCTCATCGGCAATCCGCTGCAAACCACGCTGATGGTGTCGCACCTGATGTTCGGCGGCGTGCTCGATGAACTGAAGCAACTGAAAATCTGTCTCGCGCACGGCGGCGGTTACGTGCCCTACCAGATCGGGCGCTTCAACCACGGCCACAAGGTGCGCAAGGAGACGCGCGCGCTGACCAAGACCAAACCCAATGCGCTGCTGCGGCGCTTTTACTACGACGCGCTGACGCACGATGCGCGTGCGTTGCGTTATCTGATTGACCTTGTTGGTTCGGATCGCGTGGTGCTTGGCACGGATGCGCCGTTCGACATGGGTGAAGAACATCCGGTTGAGATGTTGGGCAAGGTGGCGCGGTTGAGCGCGAAAGATCGCGATCAGGTGTTGGGAAAAACGGCGCTCAAATTGATTGGAAAACGTGCTTAACCAAATCCGTCGTTCCAGCGCAGGCTGGAATGACGGTGGCGGTAAATCGAATTTGATTGCAAGAGGATAGATTATGAAACACACACACTGGGTTGCCTTATGTGCTGTAGCGATTTCTCAATTTTCGTTTGCTCAACCCGCCGACAACTTTCCCGCAAAATCCATCCGCGTCATCGTGCCACTAGCCGCGGGCGGCCCCAGCGACACCATGGCGCGCATACTCGCGGCGAAGTTGACCGAGGTCATCGGCCAAACCGTCATCGTCGATAATCGCCCCGGCGCCAGCGGCATCGTCGGCACGGAAATGCTGGTGAGGTCGCCGCCCGATGGCTACACCATGGCGCTGGTGTCGAACACGATTTCGTTAAACCCCGCCGTGTTCAAGAAACTGCCGTACGACACCGAGCGCGACGTGCAGCCGATTTCTCTGCTGGCGGCGACGCCGTATTTGTTCAGCGTGCATCCTTCGCTGCCGGTGCGCAACGTGAAGGAACTGATCGCGCTGGCGAAGGCGCGGCCGGGGGAACTCAATCACGGCTCGGCGGGTGCTGGCACCGGGCCGCATCTGGCGATGGAAGTTTTTGCCTACCGCGCGGGCATCAAGGTGGTGCAGATCATCTACAAGGGCGGCGGCCCGGCGCTAAATGATTTTATCGGCGGCCACACGCAGTTGTTCATGTCGAACATGGTGACCACCTTGCCGCAGCATCGCGCGGGGCGCATACGCGGCATCGCGATTTCCAAACCGCAGCGCTCGAAGGCCGCGCCGGATGTGCCGACAATTCACGAGACCGGCATGACGGATTTTGACGAAGGCGGGCAACATGGTCTCGTCGGTCCGGCGGGTATTCCCAAGCCCGTGCTCGACAAACTTTACACGTCGATCGCAGCATCGATGCGCAGTCCCGAGGTGGTGCGCCGATTGTCTGATGATGGCTCGGACGCGGTCGCCAACACGCCCGATGAGTACCGCGCGCTGATCCGGCGCGAGCTTGCGAAGTGGACCAAGGTCGTGCAGGTGGCCGGCATTCCGCGTCAATAAAAATATC
>CAMDLH010000055.1 GCA_945901405.1 Bordetella parapertussis
TCGCGCGCCGGTGCGGTTCTCGATCTAGCAAGTTCCTTGAGCGTCGTCCTTTGCTCTGGCGTCAACACAAGTTCAGCACGTTTTGTCTTTCCCGCCATGATCGCCCCCGTCAAGAGTTGCACAAAGATCATGGCTATTATAACCTATTGTGTAACTGTATTGATGGAACGATCTACTAGGTCACCCTGAAAATACCGGCCCTGCAAGGGCTGCTTGCTACTCGCTACTGCTGCGTCACACCTTCGATGTGAAACGGCTTGCCGTTGACTTCGATATGGCTGTGCAGCGGCACTGCCTGGGTGATCAATCCTTCCGCAAAACATCCCGCCTTGGCGTTTTTGATCAGGTGCGCAAGTTTGTCCTGCGGTTCGTCACTGTCAACCGTCAGGTAAGTGGTAATACCTTCCCAGCGGTTGAACACCGTGCCTTTTAAAACCGATCCGCCCAAATGTTTGCGCATCACCACACGGCATTTCGGGTTGCTGACTTTGAGCTTCATCATGTGCGCGTACCGCGCAACCTGAGTCAATAGTCAGAATCCGATCGACATCGCCAGATAAGTCATCGGCGACGGATAAGTATCCGTACCGCCTATGCGCGCGGGCTCATCGCACCACACTTCAAATTTGCCGGACTTACTGCGTTTAAGCTGCAACTGGCCGGTAATCGTTTCGGTCAGAACATCGTTTTCGTTGGTGATGCCTGCGGCTGGAAGCTCGGGCTTGTCAATCAAGCGTTCTCCCGGCTTGTCGGACAAATCATCATTGCCTAAGGGTTTGTTCATGGAACTCCTCTGGTTGCGTTTTGGCGCAGTTGATGTTGTGTGAATTGGGCTGTTGAATACTACATGAGAATTATCGCGTTTGCTCCGCGTAATCTCGTTCGAAGTAAGTGAATGAGCGACGACGCCGCTTCCGCAATTGAATTGTTGTTAGCAGACAATAGTCTAAACGTGCAACCGGTCGGTATGGCGCGTTCGAGGGATCGCAGAGCTGCCTTTCAACCACCCGGAGCGCCGAGCGGCAGGTGTACGCAGCGTTGCGGACTTTGGCGGATCGACGTGCCAACGGCAGCAATGGCCGACAAGCAGTCACAGCCGGAAATCACCTTGTCCGTCGAGCGTGAAGCCGGGCCTACTGCCCTGCAGGCTCCATGCCCTTCGCCTTGAACACTGCGACAGCCTCGGGTGAACGCAGGAATTTATTCAGCGCGTTCGCGGCATTGACTTCACTGGAACTACCCATGATCGCCGCCGCGAAGACGGTGGACGACTGAAGATCACCTGGCAGCGGCCCGATGATATCGATGCCCGGCACGTTGAACAGCAACTGATATTGAATCACGCCGATCTCGGCATCGCCCTTCGCCACAAACGTGCCCACCGCGCCGGTATTGGGCGCGTAGACTGTTTTGGATTTCATCTCGCTGGTGATGCCCAGGCGGTCAATCACCTTGGCAAAGTGAATGCCGCTCGCGCCGCCATCGGCTGGATTCAGATACGTTACCGATTTCGCGGCAAGCAATGTTTTCTTCAATGCATCGGGCGAGGAGATGCCGGGTGGGGCCGCGCCTTTCTTCACCGCCACGCTGATTCCCGTGCTGGCGAGCGCCGCCACGTTGTTCGCGGCAACCTTGCCGCTCTTGATGGGGCCATCGATTCCACCGCGCCGCGCAATGACGACATCGACTACTTCGCCATCCTGCGCACGTTTCGCCACGGCGTCCCCGGTCGCGAAGGCCACTGTCAACTTGTGCTCGCTCGCGCGCTCGAACTTGGGCGCGAGATCCTCGATCACGGACTGAATTCCGTTGGCCACCAGAATTTTCAGTTCGGCGGATTGCGCCGCGCTGGCCACCGCAAGCAGCGATACGAGCATGATATTCGACAGTACCGCTGACAGACGTGACTTCATTGCATTCCCCTTTGGGTAATTTGGATAACGTACTCCGCGAACAGTATTTATTCTATTCGGATACCCGCCGCCTTGATGACCTTTGCCCACTTGATGCGCTCGCTCTGAATGAACGCGGTGAATTCGGCGGGGCTGTTGCTGGCCGTGGCTTCGAGGCTGTTGTTCAGATAGGCGCTTTTTACGTCCGGCAGCGCGAGGATGCGCACGGTTTCGGCGTGCAGTTTATTGATGGCCGGCGCGGGAGTACCGGCGGTGGTGAGCAGTCCGAACCATCCAGCCACGTCGTAGCCGGGCACGCCCGCCTCGCTGATAGTGGGAACGCCAGGCAGCGTGGGGTCGCGCGTGGCGGTGCTCACGGCGAGCAGCCGCAGACGCCCCGCCTTGATATGCGGCAGCAGCGGGCCGGCGGTGGCGATTGCAAGCTCGATGCGCGCGGCGAGCAGATCGACCGTGTATTGCGTGCTGCCCTTGTACGGCACGTGCACGATGTCGACACCCGCCAGCGATTTAAACAACTCCCCGGCAAGATGCGGCGAACTGCCGATGCCGGGTGACGGATAGCGCAGTTGCCCCGGCTTGGCGCGCGCCAGATCGATCAGCTCCTTAACTGATTTCACCGGCAGCGATAACGTCACCGCCAGCAGCAGATTGCTGGTGGCCGTGAGCGTGACCGGCGCGAATGCTCTCTGGCTGTCATACGGCAGATTTTTGATGAGGCTAGGATTGATGGCGTTGGGCCCGGCCGCGCCGATGAGCAGCGTGTGCCCATCCGGCGTGGCTTTCGCGACGATCTCGGCGGCGATGCCGCCGCCAGCGCCGCTGCGATTGTCCACCACCACCGGCTGGCCCCAAGCCTCATTCAGTTTGGCGGCAATCGGGCGCGCAATGATATCGGTGACGCTGCCCGCCGGGAACGGCGTGACTATGCGAATGGGCTTTTGCGGATACTCGGCGGCGCCCGCTTGCGAACACGCGACCACGATCAACGCAAGCGCGCGCTTCGCCATCGCCATCACCATCACCATTACTTGAGCGCCGGCAACGGCGGCGCCACGCCTCCAGCCAGCGGCTGTTGCGCGACATTGAGCACCATCGCCAGCATCGTGTAGTAACCCGTGATGCCGATGAGATCGACCACGCCGCGCTCGCCGAATTTATCCGCCACCGCCTTGAAGGTGGGGTCGCTGACTTTCCTGGTCTCGTGCAATTCGGTGCAGAATTGATACACGATCGCTTCGTCTTCCTGCATCGTGGCGGGGCGCTTGCCTTGGGCCAAGTCATTCGCCACCGCCGGGTCGAGGCCGGCCTTCAGCGCCAGCGGCTGATGCGCCAGCCACTCGACCTGCGCATCCCATTGGCGCGCGGTCACCATGATGGCGAATTCGCTAAGCCGCGCCGGCAGCGCGCTGCTGTAACGCAGATAAGCGCCGACCTGTTGCGTGCGGCTCATCAAATCCGGGCTGCGCAGCAACACGATGTTCGGCCCCGACGTGCTCATCTTGCCGCGCGGGCCGCTAGCGAGTTCACGCGCGGCGTTCAATTGCGCCTCGCTCATTTCGCTTTCGGGCAGCGGGCCGAAACGGGGTGTTCCTGCATTGGGCAGAGCGGCAAAACTGGAAGTGGAACTCATAGCGGTAATCCTCCTTGATGATTTAAGTGAAGGCGCGCAGTGCCGCTACTTCAACACCGGCAACGGCGGCGGTGCGTTGTTAGGCAATGGCTGCTGCGCGACATTCAGCACCATCGCCAGCATGGTGTAGTAGCCGTTCACGGCGATGAGATCAATCACGCCGCGCTCGCCGAATTTATCCAGCATGGCCTTGTACGTGGCATCGCTGACTCTCTTGGTCTCGTGCATTTCCTTGCTGAATTGATAGATGATCGCCTCATCGTCCTTCATGCCCGTGGGGCGCACGCCGCGTGCCAGATCGTCGGCCACCGCCGGATCGAGGCCGGCCTTCAGCGCCAGCGGATGATGCACAAACCACTCGATCTGCGCGTTCCACTGCCGCGCGGTTATCAATATGGCGAATTCGTTCAGCCGCAGCGGCAGCGAGCTGTTGTAGCGCAGATACTCGCCCACGCGCTGCGTGCGGCTTGCCAACTCAGGGCTGCGCAAAAACAAAGCCGATGGCCCGTCGGGATTAAACCGCCCGCGAGGGCTGCTGGCCATTTCACGCACAACCTTGAGCTGCGCCTCGCTCATTTCGCTCTCGGTCAGCGGCTTGAAACGCGGCGTTTGCGCATGCGCCGGTGAAATTGCAAACGCCAGCAGGCAAGCGGCGGTGATGGAAGTAATATTCATAACAGTTCTCCCTGGGATGCGGCTCATCAATTCGGCGCGGCGCGCACGCCTCTCAGCCCCGCGTTGCCGATGGCTTTTTGCACGATGCCGGCGGCTTTTGCTTCGTTGACCAGTTGCGTGAGCCTCGCTTTTGCCTCGGGCGACCAGCCTTTCGCGGTGGATATCGCAAACGCAACCGTGTCGAATGTACCGATGATTTTTGATCCCGGCAAATTGTTCGCGATTCTCGTCACGCTGTCGATGCCGGTCGCGTAGAGATCGATCTTGCCCTCGCGCAGCATTTGCGTCGCCGTGTCGGCGTCGCCGGGCAGGCGCACCAGTTCCGCGGCTTTCAGGCGCGGGGTCAGGAACGCGTCCGCCGACGCATTGCGCGGCACGCCGATCTTCACGCCCGCGCGATCCACCTCGCCCGGCCCGGCGAACTCGCGCCCCGGCGCGGCGACATACACATAGTCGATCAGAATTACATCGGGCATGAAATCGACGCGCCGTGCGGCGAGCGGGTTTCGTCCGGTGACGATGATGTCCCATTCGCCCGCGCCGAAGCTCGCGGTGTAAGCCGCCGCGCCCGAGTAGACCAGCGGCTCGAACGGCACGCCGAGTTTTGCCGCGATGAATTTGCCAAGATCGGCGGCGATGCCGCTGGCGCTGCCGTCTGCCGCGCGCGCATACAAGGTCGCGTTCGAGCCGTTAATGCCGAGCCGCAGTTTTCCGGTTGGTGCGATTGCGGCGTTTACGTTTGTTTGAGCCATGGCGATTGTTGTTTAAAAAATATCAATAAAAACAATTACTTACGTACGATCCACTAATCAGCTCGAATGCCCGCGTCGCGAATCACCTTGGCCCACTTCGGAATCTCGGACTTGATGACCGCGGCGAATTCATCAGGTGTGCCGCCGATGGTTTCGAAACCAAGGTCGGCGAATTTCGTGCGTAATTCTGGCAGCGCGAGTGTCTTCACGGTTTCGAGATGAATCTTGCGCACAATCGCCGCCGGCGTTTTCACCGGCGCGAGAAAGCCGAGCCACACCGTCACCTCGAAACCCGGATAACCGGATTCGGCGATGGTCGGCAACTCGGGTGCCGCGGGCGAGCGCCGCAAGCCGGTCACCGCAAGCACGCGCAACTTGTCGTCGCGCGCCAGCGGCAACACCACCACGGTGTTGCCGAATGTCATGGTGACGCGCCCGCCGAGCAGATCGGGGATCGCCGCCACCGTGCCCTTGTACGGAATGTGCCGGATGTCGAGGCCCGCAACCGACTTGAACAACTCCGCCGCCAGATGCGGCGCGCTGCCGCTGCCGGCGGACGCAAACGTAAGCGCGCCCGGCTGTGTGCGCGCCAGCGCGATCAACTCCTTCACGCTCTTCGCGGGCGCCGCGTTGTGCACGGCGAGCACATACGGCGACACCGAAACCTGCGACACCGGCGCGAAATCCTTCACCGGATCATAGCTGAGCTTCGACAGACTGGGATTGGTCACCAGCGGCGCCGAACTCGACAACCCGAGCGTGTAACCATCGGGCGTCGCCTTCGCCACGCGGTCCGCGCCTATGCTCCCCGCCGCACCCGCGGCGTTGTCGATCACCACCGGCTTGCCCCACGTATCGGCGAACTTTTGCCCGAGCAGACGCGCGGCAATGTCGGTCGGCCCGCCCGCCGGAAAACCAACCACCAGACGAATCGGCTTTTCAGGGTAGCTTGATTGCGCGGACGCGTTGCCCATGATCAGCAGCGCATGCAAACCAAGCGCCAGATTCATGGGCCACGAAAACCCGCGCCGAAACTCTACCATGCGATCAGTCTTCCCTGATACCCGCTTCGTTGATCACCTTGCTCATGCGCGCGACGTCGGCCTTGATCGCCGCCGCGAATGCCTCGGGCGTACTGCCAACCACCTCCACGCCGGCGGTGAGAAAAAGCTCCTTGATGTCGGGCCGATTCAACGCGCGCACGATTTCGCGATTCAGCTGTGCAATGATCGCGGCCGATGTTTTTGCCGGCGCGAACACGCCATAGATCGACAATGATTCGTAGCCCGGCAGCCCCGCCGACGCCACGGTGGGCAGGCCCGGCGCCAATGTGGTGGGCTGCGCGCTGGTCACCGCCAGCGCGCGCAATCTGCCCGAGCCGGTGTGCGGCGCCACCGTGCCCGCAGTGGCGAACATCACCTGTATCTGCCCGGCGATCAGATCATTGATCGCCGGCGCGTTGCCGCGGTACGTGACGCGCACGATGTTCACTTTCGCCATCGACTTGAACAACTCGGCGGCAACATGCGTGGTTGCGCCCGAGCCGCCCGACCCGTAGTTAAGCTGCCCAGGTTTGGCGCGGGCGATGTCGATGAGGTCCTTGACCGACTTTACCGGCAGTGAAGGATGCACCACCAGCGTACTGGGCGAGCGCGCCGCCCAGGTGATTGGCGCAAAATCGCGCGCCATGTCGTAGGGAATGTTTTTTTTCAGCAGCGGAATAATCCAGATATTGCTGGCGTACACCAGCAGCGTGTAGCCGTCCGCCGGCGCACGCGCGACGATTTCGGCGGCGATGATGCCGCCCGCGCCGCCGCGATTGTCCACGATCAACTGCTGCCCCATGCTGTCGCCGATGCCGCGCACGATGGCGCGCGCGGCGAGATCGTTGCCGCCGCCGGCCTCGGCGGTGACCACGCGTATCGTCTTCGCCGGGTACTGCTGCGCAAGTGCCGCGGATGCACCCAGCGCGGCGGCGATGTAAATCAACAAAACGGTTTGCAGTGGTTTTTTCATAACATCGTTTCAGTGGATGCAATTCGTTTATTGCACTCGCATTCTCGTGCGCGAGTTCAAGCCACACCGCGTCAATTCAATGTGGCTTGTGAAGCCCTGACGACCAACCCCCATTGGTCGAAGTCGGTTTTCAACAGCGTACCAAACTGTTCGGGATTGGTGGCCACCACGTCGTTGCCCGATGCAAGGAAGCGGCTCTCTACCTCGGGCAGTTTGAGCGCCTTGATCATCTCCCCATGCAGGCGGGCGATAATTTCCGCCGGGGTGCCCTTGGGCGCAAGGACGCCGTGCCACAGCTCCGCAGCGTAGCCGTGAACGCCAGCCTCTGCAATGGTTGGCACCTCGGGAAATCGTTTTGCGCGCTGTGCGCCCGTCGTGGCGAGCGCACGTAGCCGCTGGGAGGTCACGTGCGGCAGCGCCAGCGCCATGCCGGGGAACCAGACCTGCACCCGCCCGCTGATGACGTCTATCGACGGCGCGGCGCTCTGATACGGGATATGGTGCATTTTCGTACCGGAGCGCAGTTGGAATAATTCGGCGAACAGATGCTGGGCGGTGCCAACACCGGAAGAAGCGAAATCAATCTGGCCCGGCCGCGATTTTGCGAGCGCGATCAGGTCTCTGACGGATTTCACCGGCAGTGAAGGATGTGCCACCAGTACGCTGGGTGCGACGCCAATTTGCATCAGCGGCGCGAAATCGTTGACCGCGTGATATGGCAGGCTCTTGTACAAATGGGCGGATATCACGTGAGTGCTGGCGCTGATCAGTATCGTATAACCATCCGGCGGCGCTTTGGCTACCAGCGCGGCACCTATGGTGCTTCCCGCTCCCGGACGATTTTCGACCAGCAATTGCTGGCGAAAAGCTTCGGATAGTTTTTCCACGAGTATGCGCGCGGGCACATCGGTTGCACCGCCGGCATTGAACGGGATGACCACGCGTATCTGCCGCGAGGGATAGGTTTGCGCGAGCACAGAGGCTGCGCCAAGCAGCAACGCGGCAACATGCAAGATCGTCAATATCCGGCGCGAACTTCGCACGAACTCCTCCTGACGGTCAGTCCCGTTAGATCAAGCAATTGGTGTAAACAGGATTGAATGAAATCCAGCCTAACACAATGGCTTGGTTGAATGAATGCGGGGCATCAATCCCTCGGATGCCGACAACATCGGCTATTTTGCAGCGGCTTCACTCCATCCCCACAAAACCGATATACGCACCACCGGTGAATTCCGGCGTTGCCAGCATTGCGACTTCACCGGTGTTGCGCACGCCGCGCGGCAATTGAGGCAGACCTTGCGCTTTCATCCAACGCTCGGCCGCGCCCATGCTCTTGGTGCGATACAGCGCCTGAAACGGGCCGGGGCCGCGCCGCTCCAATGCATCGGCCGCCGGGCCGGGCGCGTACGGTTGCACCACGCCCAGGCCGTGTTCGCCGATCTGGAACACTGACATGTCGGACATGATGACCGTGCCCTTCACCGTTTTCGGTTGCGGCATGCCGAGCACTTTCGCGTAAAGTGCCGCGGTGGTTTCAACATCGCGCGTGACGATGTAGGTGCGCTCGAGCGTATACACGCGATTCTCGTGTTCTCCGGCTTGCACTTGCTTGCGGCGCTCGCTCATCGGCGTCAAATGCTGAATGAAGAAAATCGGCAGCGGATTGGCGGCGCCCAGCACCGCCGATTTCCATTTGAGTTCCAGGCCCGCCGGCGTGCGGCGGCTGCCGTCCGTCGCGTCGCCGACATCGACACCACGCGCGCGCATCGCGGCCACGTCCGCCGCGAGATCGTCACTTTGTATCGCCACAAAACGGATGCCGCCGCCGGACTTGATGAAATCGGTAAGCCCCGTGTTCCACGAACCAGGTATGCCCGAGCGCGCGTACTCATCGGCGTCGCGCACCGCGAGCAGCTCGAGGTAATCCTCGTTGTTCACGGCAATGGCGTTGTGCGTGCCCTTGCCGGGGTGATCGCCGCCCCGATGAATGTTGAAACCCAGTTTGCGGTATTGCTCGATGCCCTTGGCGAGATCAGGCCCGCAAATCATGACGTGGTCGATGCGAGTGAACATGTTATTTTTCGCTTATTTTCCGTTGTTATTGATGACTACCTCGTCGCCCTCAACCACGAACTTGTGATCGAAATCCTCCGACACCCAATCCATGAAGCGCACGGCGTCGGTGAATCGCGCATCGCCGTTTTTAAGCACCTCGGGGCGCAACTGTTTGTCGATCAGCACCGGCAGGAATGAAGTTTTTTGCACGCCAGTCTTGGTGATCACCGCCTTGGCGATGAGGCTGCGCTTGGCGTCTTCGCCGTAGGCCAGATGCGGATAGCCGGGGTCGAGCTTCACGCCGTATTTTTTTTCAAAAGCGGCCGCGCTCGCCGCATTTTTCCCTGGGGCCGACATGATGAAATTGGAAAGACTGTAGAAACACGTTTTGCCATCGTGCACGCCGATGGCCTTGGGCGTGTGCGCATGATGGCCGAGGATCATGTCGGCACCCGCCGCGAAAGCGGCCTTTGCCGCCGTGGTTTGATAATCTGCGATCATGCGCGGCACGAAGTGTATGCCCCAGTGTATCGACACGATCACCGAGTCGGCGATTTTGCGCGCGGCGGCGATGTCGCTGACCATGCCCGCGAGGTCTTCTTCAAACGGTATGGTCACCACCTTCGGCGGCACGCCGGCCTGATAGTCGACGGACTGGTAATAGGTGTGCGCACGCAGCGGCGCGATGCCGGCCTTGTGCGCGGTGGCGGCGTAACCCTCGTTGAGTATCGAGCAGTAAGCGAGGAATGCAACGCGGATGCCGTTTTTCTCGATGATCGCCGGGCGCCGCGCCTCGGCAAGATCGCGTCCCGCGCCGATGGCCTTGATGCCCTTCTTCTCCATCAGTTCGATGGTATCGAGCAAGGCATCCGCGCCCCAATCCATCGCGTGATTGCTCGCCACCGACACCACGTCAAAACCGCAATCGGTGAAGATCGACGCGAGATGCGGCTTCACGCGGCTGTGTCCGCCGCCTGAATGAACCTGCAACGCACCACGTTCGGAATACACGCGCTCGCATTGGCCAAAGCGGATGTCCGCCGCCGCCAGCGCCGGGCGCGCGAGCGTGCTGTAAGCATCCATCGGTTCGTGTACCGGGCCGACGTCGCCGACGCCGAGCAGGGTGAGGCTGTTTGTTGTCATGTGATTACCCTTGGTTGTTTTTCAAATGGCGGCGGTTTGCGTCACGCCGAGTCACTTTCACTTGCGCAAACCGGTGAGATAACGCAATCGATCCGACAGACTCTTGAGCAGCTCCACCCCGATCTCGGGGCGCTTGCGCACAAGGTCCAGAAAACTGTTGCGGTCCACCGCCAGCAGCGTGCAGTCGCTGGCGGCCACCACGCTCGCCGCGCGCGTGCCCTTGTCGATCAACGCCAGCTCGCCGAACACCCCGCCCGGCCCCACGCGCTCGACCTGCTTGCCCTGTATCGAGATCGCCACGCTGCCCTCGATCACCACGTACATGAAGATGCCGGCGGTGCCTTCGGTGATGATGGTGCGGTTGATCGGGTAGTGCATGCGCGCTTTTTCGCCGAGCGCGCGCATCATCACGTTGAGCACGGCAAAATCCATCACGCGCCCTTCGTGGCCGCCGTCTTCACTTTTCAGCCCGCCGCGTATGCGCAGCGTGGCGAGCGTCAGGCGCATGCGCGCAATCACCATGTTCATCAGGTTCAACGAAAACTCGGGCTTGCTGCGCAGCGCATCGAGAAACTGCTTGCGGTCGAGCGACATCACCTGGCACGGCGTCTTCGCGGCGGCGCCCGCGGTGCGCGGCTGGCCGCTGATGGCGGACATCTCGCCGAAAATTTCGCCTTTGCGTATGGTGTCTATCGCCTTGCCGCCCGCGGACAGCGCCACGTCGCCGGCGATCAGCAAATACATTTTGTCGCCGCTGTCGCCAGCGTTAAACACTACCGCGCCTTGTTTCAAAGTTTCGGTCTTGCCCGCCGCGCCGAAAAAAGCCTGCGCGCCATTGGCGTCGTAGATGGCCTTTTGTTCCTGCGGCGTACTGAAATCAAGGTCTTCCATAGCGTGCTCCATCAAAAACGCGAAACGCGAGTCGCGGCGATACTCTACAATAATTCGCGCGCTGATTTGCGCTCGCCCCGCATCGTGGCATCAAACCGCAATAGTTCACTAAGTAATTGTTTTTAAACATTAATGTAACGAGAGCCGCATGGATAAACTGATCATCACCAACTGCGCCGCCGACACTTCGATGCACGCCGGCGTGCCGCCATCGATAGAAAAATCCGACGCGCTGGGCGCGGCGGTCGAGGCCTCGTGGCGCGCGGGGGCGGCCATCGCGCACATCCACGCGCCGATGAACGACTATAAGGTGTGGGCCGAGCACACGCGCGCGATACGCGATCGCTGCGACGTGCTGATTCAATACGGCATCTCGACGCAGGACTACGAGCAGCGCCGCGAAGTGGTGAAGAACAAGCCCGACATGATTTCGGTGGCGCTCGGCGCGCACAACCAGTGCTTCATCGGCCGCGACATGATGAAGCTGCATCCGCGCTCCGAGCTTGCCGACCTGATGCGGCTGTGCCGCGACAACGGGGTGAAACCGGAGTTCGAGGTTTTTGGATTGGGCGAACTGTGGATGCTGCGCGACTTGGTGGAGAAAGATCTGGTAAAGCCGCCATTCGTGATGACGCTGTTTTTCGGACGGCCCGGCGGCTCGTGGACGCCGCCCTCGATCGAGGAATTCATGCACCGCACCAAGCACCTGCCGCCGCAATCGTATTACGTCACCAGCGTCACCGGCCCCACGCATCTCACGTTGGAGTCGATGGCCGTGATGTGCGGCGGCCACGTGCGCGTGGGTACCGAGGACGAACCGTATCTGCAACCGGGGTTGCTCGGCGACAATGCCGCGCACGTGGCGCGCATCGCGCGCGTGTCGCGCGAGTTCGGGCGCGAGATCGCCAGCGTTGCCGAGGCGCGGGCGATGTTGCAGATACCCGCCAAATAGTAATCCGCGATGAAACTCGTCAGCTTTGAAGTGCAAACCTCCATCGGCAGGTTCGAGCGCATCGGCGCGCTGGCGCATGGCACGATCATCGATCTGAATTCGGCGTGCACGGCGTACTTCGCGGAGTCGCAAAGTGCGTACGCCGCGCGCCGCCAGGCCGAAGCGCTGGCGCCGCCGGACATGATCGCGTTTCTCGAAGGCGGCGCAATCGGGCGCGAGATGGCGGAGAAATCCATTGCCTACGCGGGCGAACGTTTGCGCATGGAGCGCATACCGCTCGGCCCGGAAGGCCGCCGGCTTACTTTTCGCGAGAGCGAAATCCGCTGGCTCGCCCCCGTGCCGCGTCCGCCGATGATCCGCGACGGTATCCTGCTGCTCGATCACTACAAAGTCGGCATGGAGCGCTTGTTCAAGATCGCGGAAAAAGACCGCATGCCCGAGGCGGTGCGCTCGATCCCCATTTACTGGAAGCCCAGCCGCGCCGCCGTGGCCGGGCATCACGAGCCGATACGCTGGCCGAAATACAGCGAGAAGCTCGATTACGAATTCGAACTCGGCTTGTATATCGGCAAACGTGGCAAGGACATCACCGCCGAGAATGCGCGCGAGTACATTGCCGGCTACACCATCTTCAACGATCTCGGTCTGCGCGATATACAGCCGGCGGAAATGAGCTTGCGCCTGGGGCCGGCAAAGTCGAAGGATTTTGAAACGTCCAAGGTAATGGGGCCGTGTCTGGTCACCGCCGACGAAATCCCCGATATCGAGCAACTCAAGATGACCACGCGCGTCAACGGCGAGACGTGGTTCGCCGGCAATCTCAAAAACTGGGCGTTCAGCTTCGAGCAGTTCATCGCGCATGTGTCGCGCGACGAGACGCTGGAAGTGGGCGATTTTTTTGGTTCGGGGCCGCCCGCGTTCAGCGTCGGCTTCGAGATCGACAAGTGGATCAAGCCCGGAGACTTGCTCGAATGCGAAATCGAAGGAATCGGCGTACTCACGAACCGCATCACGCGCGCCTGACGCTGGCGCGCGGCCTCTTGGGCGCGGCGTTTGCGTGCCACGCGCTCATCTGTGTGGCGCAAACGTACCCCGTGAGACCTGTGCGCGTGATCGCGCCCACCTCGCCCGGCAGCGGCTCCGATATTCTGACGCGCGTACTCACGGCCTCGCTCACGCAGAGCCTCGGCCAGCAGTTCATCGTCGAAAATCGCGCCAGCGGCAACGGCAATCTGGGTGCCGAGATCGCCGCGCGCGCGCCCGCCGACGGCTACCACCTGTTCATCATGACCATCACGCACGCGGTGAACGTTACGCTCTATCGCAGCCTCGCATATGACATCGTGCGCGACTTCGCACCCGTCACGCAGCTTGCGTCCTCGCCCAACGTGATCGTGGTGCATCCGTCGCTGCCCGTGCAGTCGGTGAGCGAACTGGTGAAGCTCGCCAAGGCGCGTCCGGGCGCGATCAATTACGCCTCGGCGGGCACCGGCTCGCCGGTGTTTCTCGCGACGGAATTGTTCAAGGCGCGTGCCGGCGTGAGCATGATCGACGTGCCGTACAAGGGCGGCGGCCAGGCGCAGGCGTCGATACTCGCGGGCGAGACTTCGATCTATTTTGCCTCGGTGGTGACTGCGGCACCGCATGTGCGCAGCCAACGTCTGCGCGCGCTTGCCGTCACCAGCGCGCGCCGGCTCGCGCTGCTGCCGGAATATCCGACGGTCGCCGAAAGCGGATTTCCGGGTTACCAGTTCGGCAGTTGGTACGGTTTGCTGGCGCCCGCGAAAACACCGCGCGACAGTGTGACGGCTTTGCGCGCCGCCACCGCCGCCGCGTTGAACGATGCGGCCATCAACAAACGCTTGATCGATCTGGGTTACGTGCCGGTGGGCGACACGGCGGAAGAATTCGCCGCGTTCATCCGCTCCGAGATCACGACGCTGGGCGCGCTGGTGAAATCACTGCGCCTGAGCGCGGATTAAAATATTGTTTAAAAACAAATACTTACGTTACTCCGCCGTGATGCCGGCTTCGCGTATCACCTTGCCCCACTTGCTGATTTCGTTGGCGAAATAGCCGCGCAAATCTTCCGGCGGGCCGAACAACGGCTCGGAGCCTTGGCCGACAAAACGCTCGCGCATCTCGGCGGTTTTCATGATGGTGGAGAGTTCGCTGTTTAGCCGATTGACGATCGCATCCGGCGTGCGCCCGGTGGCGAACACGCCAAACCAGCCGACCGCATGAAAGCCCGGCAGGCCGGTTTCCGCCAGCGACGGCAATTCAGGAAACAACGCCGAGCGCTTCAAGCTCGTGACGCCCAGCGCACGCAGCGAGTTGTTGCGTATGTACGGCGTGAGTATCAACACGTTATCGATGGCCACATGCAAACGCCCGCCGAGCAAATCGGGCATTAGCGCGCCGGTGCCTTTGTACGGCACGAACAGCATGTCAAAACCGCCGCTGCGTTTTAACAACTCGCCGGTCAGGCGCTGCAGCGAGCCGGGCGTGGAACCTGAAAAGTTTAGTTTGCCCGGATTGGTCTTGCCGTACGCGATGAGGTCGGCCACGGTTTTCACCGGGATCGACGGCTGCACCACCACCACATAAGGCGAGGTCGCGATCAGCGACACCGGCGCCAGATCGCGCGTGAGATCGAACGGCAATTTCTTAAAGAGACTGCCGATCGTGCCCATCGAACCCGAGCCCATGATCAGCGTGTAACCATCGGGCTGCGCCTTGGCCACGATCTCGGTGCCGATGATGCTGCTGCCGCCGGGTCGGTTGTCCACCACCACCTGCTGGCCGAGGCGCTCGCCGAGCTTCGCCGCGATGATGCGCGCGACGATGTCGGTGCTGCCGCCCGCGGCAACCGCGACGACCATGCGCACCGGGCGCTGCGGGTACGTCTGCGCGCTTGCGCCCGCCGCAAACAGCGCGAGTGCAATGGCAATGCCAATTTTGTTTTTCATGTTCATCCTTTTATTGTGCCTTCAACCCGGTGCGCGCCACCACCTTGCCCCAGTTCGCGACCTCATCGGTCAACAATTTCATCAATCGTTCCGGCGGGCCGCCCGCCGGCGCCAGGCCGTCGCTGGCGATGCGCTGCACGAACTCTGGCTCCTTGATGATCTTGTTGATTTCGCTGTTGAGCTTTTCAACAATGGCCGGCGGCAAACCTTTCGGCCCCATCAGCCCGTGCCAGTTGCTGACTTCGTAACGATAGCCCGATTCGATCACGGTCGGCACGTCGGGCAACGCCGGCACGCGCTGCGGCGAAGTGGCCGCGATAGCGCGCAGCCGCGCTGATTTGACATGCGGCATCGCGCTCGCCACCGCCGCGAACAACATCTGGTTTTGTCCGGCGATGGTGTCGGTCACCGACTGCCCGGTGCCCTTGTACGGCACGTGTATGAACGTGCCGCCGGTGACGATGGAAAACAACTCGGTGGCCAGATGCGAAATGCTGCCTTGCCCGCTGCTGGCGTAAATGATCTGCCCCGGCCGCGCTTTCGCAAGATCAACCAGTTGCCTGACGTTGCGCGCGGGCAGCGAGGGGTGCAGCGCGAGGATGAACGGCCCGTCGTCGGGCTGTATGATCGGCGTGATGTCTTTTAACGCGTCGTAGCGCAGCTTGTAGAGATGCGGCGATACCGTGTGGCTGCCGGATGTGAGCAGCAGCGTGTAGCCATCGGGCGGCGATTTTAGCGCAAGCTCGGCGCCGATGGTGCTGCCCGCGCCGACGCGATTCTCGATCACGAATTGTTGTCCTGTTGACGCCGCCAGTTTCGCGCCGATCAAGCGCCCGATGATGTCGGTGCCGCCGCCCGGCGAAAACGGGATGATGACGCGCACGGGCCTTGAGGGATACGCTTGCGCATAAGCCGCGATCGGTAGCGCCGCCATTAGCGCCGCCATTGGCACCACCATTAGCGCGGCGGCAAGCACTACATTCAGCTGGATTGCAGTCATGAGGATTCGTTTCTGTTTTTTTCAGCGCAAACGGCGCACAGTATAAAGCCCAAAACAACGCGCGAGGCGCTGCTTGCCAACGCTGGCGAATTATTCGACATGGCGGGTTCTGGCAAAATAAAAATAGAAATCAACCAGAGCTATGCGCTGAAAGACGCGCCGCAAGCGCACCGTGACATGGAAGCGCGCAAGACCACCGGATCCATTGTTTTGATTCCATAATCCAAAGTAAGCCAACACAAAGTGGAACGCATTGCGGTCTTACGGTAGCGTCGAGCCGAATGATCTTGTATTCTGCCGGCTGACGTTCTTGCACCAGCAGAAAACAGTCATTCAGCCGCAGCAAATCAAAAGGAGCAACCGATGCATGGATCATTGGAAGAGTTGTATGTAGAGGTCGATATGTGCGCGCCCGGCTGGGAGCGCATCGTCGACAAAAGCCCGCCGGTGGAGTTGTGCGCGCGCGACATCATCTTCGGCGAAGGCCCGGTGTGGGACCGCAAGAATAAACGCCTGGTGTTCACCGACATCATCGGCGATACCATCTGGAGTTGGAAGCCCGGCGTGGGCAAGGAGGCGTTGCTCAATCCGTCGGTGAAAGCCAACGGCCTCGCGCTTGATCTGGAAAACCGTATCGTCGCCGCCGGCTGGGGCGGGCGTACCGTGTTCCGCCAGGAGCACGACGGCTCGTGGAAAACGCTGGCCGACAAATGGCAAGGTAAAAAACTCAACACGCCGAACGATATCGTCGTCACCTCCGACGGCGCGGTGTGGTTCACCGATCCGCCCGGCGGCATGTACAACGTCGGCATGGTCGGCCCCGATGTGCAGCGTTACCTAGAAACGCAGCCGGTGTTTCGCATCGCGCCCGACGGCAAAACCATGAGCATCGTCACCGAAGACACGGTGTACCCCAACGGCCTGTGCTTCTCGCCCGATGAAAAAATACTCTACGTGAATTGCAGCCGTGAGCGCGTGATCCGCGCCTATGACGTGAAGCCAGACGGCACTGTCGGCCCCAAGCGTTTGTTTTATCAATACACCGGCCCCGAACGAGGCGTGCCCGACGGCATGAAGTGTGATGTCGCCGGCAACGTGTGGTGCACCGCGCCCGGCGGCATCTGGGTGCATGATCCCTCCGGCAAACCCATCGTGCGCATCAAGACGCCGGGCCATCACCCCACCAACATCGCGTTCGGCGGCGATGACTGGAAAACGCTCTACGTCACCAACATCGGCTCGGTGACGCGCTTCCCCATCAAAATCGCCGGCGTACCGTCGCGCTAAGCCACAGAGGAGAACAAGATGACCTGGAAATTTGAATTGGTAGCCGGCCCCTTCAAGGGCCGCACTGGGGGCCTCGCGTGGGATGGCAAAGGCATGCTGTGCAGCGCGGTGCTCGAAGAGCGCGTGGTGCGTTTCGACCCGGCCGCGAACAAGACCGATAACTTCCGCCGCTGGACCGGGCGCGTGAACGGCCTCGCCGTGGCAAAAGATGGTTCGGTGTTCGGCGCACAGGAAGGCGGGCGCCGCGTGATTCAGTTCTTGAACGACGGCACGGCAACGCCCATCACCGAGTTTCTCGATGGCCAGCGCAACAATCAGCCGTGCGATGTGGCACTCGATAGCAAAGGCCGCGTGTGGATCGCCGACGCCTACAACGCGCAAGCGCCGTACGGCCCGCCCACCGCGCCCATGCTGCCCTTCGCGGCGGTGCTGCGCGCCGACCCGCAGGGGCCGGGCAACTACCGGCTGAATCGCGTGACACACGACACCTTGGGGCCGCAGTCCGTGCTGTTATCCGCCGACGAAAAAACGCTGTATGTCGCGGATGGTGATGCAGAGCGCGGCGACGTGTGCCAACTGCTGTCGTACGAGGTCAACGCGCACGGCAGTGTGGGCCACCACGGCAAGACGCTGCTCAACTTCCAGTTCGGCGAGCGTGGCATCAGCGGCATGTGCCTGGACAGCGACGGCAACATCATCGCCTGCATGGGCTGGAAAAAAAGCGGCAGCGGCGCCAACATCATCGTCGTCTCGCCCGGCGGCACCATACTCGAAACCCACGAGGGGCCGGCGGATCTGCCGATGCGTTGCGCGTTTGGTGATGGCGACCTAGGCAGCCTTTATGTTTCGGCTGGGGATGGCGGGTTGTATCGGGCCAAGGGGATAGGGCGGCGCGGATTGAAGCGCTGAGCCATTTGGTTGCGATTTGAAAAATGGATGCACCTTTGGTGCATCCATTTTTTGCGTGAAGATTTCCGCGGGATGATCAGATCGATCTCGATGGTTTCGCATTTTCCGCGGCCTTGATTCGTTCGGAATATAATTGATCGCTGAACGGAATATCAACGGCCATATGTTTGTTTCAACCCAACCGACGTGACAGAGGGAGTAACCAATGACCAACCGGGCTGCGCGGTTTGTATTTCTCACGCTTTGCATTCTGCTGTTAGCCGGATGCGACAACAAAGCATCAAACGAAATTGATTTTGGCACCGTAAAGAACTCCGTTTATCAAAATGATTACTTTGGTCTGATTCTGCCGGTTCCTTCTGACTGGAGCGTGCAGGACCAAAAGATGCGTCAGAAAATCGCTGAAACGGGTTCAAAAATGGTGGCCGGCGACGATAAGAACATAAAAGCCGTTATGAAAGCCTCGGAGCTGCAGTCGGTCAATCTCCTGGCGGTATTCAAGCATCCCATCGGAACACCTGTTCCCTTTAATCCGAGTATCGCGTCCGTGGCGGAACGAGTGCGTGATATACCGGGCATTACGCGCGGTAAGGACTATCACTATCACGCACGAAAACTCATGGAGTCGAGTCAGACCAAATTCGAGTTTCCGAAGGAAGTATCAACCGAAAAGCTTGGCGGAATCGAATTCGACGTGATGCACGTGGTCATGAGGATTGGCACTACCGTCGTGCATCAGAAGTATTACGCGTCAATCATGAAGGGGTATGCGCTGCTTTTCGTCATGTCATTCAACACCCCGGACGAGGAATCGACCCTGCAGAAAATTCTCGCGGGGGTGACGTTTAAATGATCCGAATACGCGCGGCCAAGAACTGACTTTTGCGCTTCGCGCCGGCGATTTGCGAGCCGCCGGACTTAACGCACGCCCAGCAAATCCACCTCGAACACCAGCGTGGCATTCGGCGCAATCACGCCGCCCGCGCCACGCGCGCCGTAGGCGATTGACGACGGGCAGGTGAGTTTCGCTTTGCCGCCGACTTTCATCATTGCCACACCTTCGGTCCAGCACTTGATCACGCCGTTGAGCGGAAACTCAATCGGCTCGCCGCGTTTGTAGCTGCTGTCGAATTCCTTGCCGTCGGGGAACGTGCCTTTGTAATGCACCCTGACCGTCGATGTGGCATTCGGCTGCGCGCCGTTGCCTTCCTTCATCATCAGTATCACGAGGCCGCTGGCGGTGACCTTGGCGCCGGGTTCCTTCGCCGCCGCGGCGAGTGTCGCATCGGGGGCGGTTTGCGCGGTTACCTGCGTTGCGCCGGTGCTGAGCAGGCCGCCGATGGCCAGGCCCGCGAGGAATTTTTTCAGCAATGTGTTGGTGTTTTGCATGATGGTCGTTATCAGGTGGTTGAGTCAGCGCGCGATGATAAATCAGAACTCGCAGGTTGGGGGAACGAAGCTACTCGACCTTGACGCCCGCAAGCGTGACAAGCTGGCGAAAGCGTTCGACCTCCGACTTGGTGAAGGCCGCGAATACGTCGGGCGCGGCAATATCGACTTCAATGCCCACCGACGCCATTCGTGAGACGAAGGCCGGGTCTTTCATGACTCCGGCAAGCGCGGTGTAGAGTACGTTGACGATGGGCTTGGGCGTGCCCGCGGGGACATAAAACCCCTCCCATGCCATCACGACAAATTCGCCGATGCCGGCCTCGATCATCGTCGGTACTGCGGGAAGATAGGCGGTGCGCTTCGTGCCTGTCGTCGCCAACAACCGCACCTTGCCGGTCTGCGTCATCGGCGCCAGCCCTTGATACGGATAGAAAATCATCGCCACCGAGCCGCCGCTGATCTCGGCGAAAGCCTGCGGCACATTGTTGTATGCGATGTGCTTGATATCCACGCCTGCCTTGTTGTTGAGCATCACGCCGGAAAGATGCGCGAGTGTGCCGTTGCCCGCGGATGCGTAGTTGAGCTGGCCGGGACGCGCCTTGGCGTAGGCAACCATCTCGGACACGGAATTCACCGGCAGTGCTGCGCTCACCGCAAGCACGAGACTGAGACTCGTCGCACGCGCCACCGCGGTGAAGCTCTTGACCGGATCATAGGCGAGGTTCTTGTACATGCTCGGCGCTATCGCCATCGGCGGTATGTTGCCGAACAAAATGGTGTAGCCGTCATTCGTCGCCTTGGCCGCGGCAGCGGCGCCTATCGTTCCCCCGGCACCGCCGCGATTTTCGACCACGACCTGCTGGCGCAGGGATTCGGAGAGCTTTTGCGCGATCTGCCGGGCGGTAATGTCGACATTGGCGCCGGCCGTGGAAGGGACAATCATGCGCACGGGGCGCGATGGATATTCGGCGGCCAGTGCCGCGCCCACGCACAGCGCGAATATCGCGAGAGCGCCGTTATACGTCTTGAGCTTGCTACCTGAGTTCACCGGGCCGGTGTTCACCACCCTCATTTTCTTCCTCTCGAAATCATTCCAGCACCGAGTCGCTGTTCCACTATATAAACGTAACCGATTGTTTTTAAACAGCTTTTATGGCCCGTCGCAACTCTAGGCCATAGACTTCAGAATAATCTCAACATTCGATTTGTCCGGCTTCAATTCGCCGCGCTCGATGCGTTTGCACAACTGCACGATTGCATCATTCGCCGGCGTCGGGATGCCGGCCTCGCGGCCTTTGCGCGCGATGTGGCCGTTGAGAAAATCCGTTTCGGTTCTGCGGCCCTTGAGAAAATCCTGAAACACCACGCCGCGCGCGGTGCGCGAGCCTTTCTTGCCCATGTGGCCGAGGATCGTATACAAAAGTTTATCGATGATTTTTTCCTCGGGGCCCATGAATTCCTCCGGGCTCAAGCCAAAAATCGCATCGAGTTTGTAGCCGTGCGCCGCCCCCACGCGCATGGTCTCGCTGGCGAGCTTGGCGCACAGGTTGACCACTTCCGGTATCTCCACCGCCTGCCACGATTGCAAACCCAGCGCGCCAAACGGCGCGAGGATCATCGAGCTGTTCACCAGCTTGGTCCACTTCGCGCCCTCGATGTTGTCGGTGATGGTGATCTTGCCGGAGTGCTTCATCAGTTTTTCAAGTTCGGTCAGGCGCGGCGTGACGCTGCCGTCGAGTTCGCCCAGGCCGAACCACGTGTGCGCCTGATCGGTGTTGCGTTGCACGTGGCCCGGCGTGAACACCTCGGCGGAGAGTTCCACCACGCAGCCTAGCACGCGCTCCTTGCCGATAATGTCGATGATGGCGGCGTTGTTCATGCCATTCTGGATACCGGCGATCATGCCGTCGGCCTTGAGATAGGGCTTGATGAATTCGGTGAGCCAGCGCGTGTCGTGCGATTTCGCCGCGAGCAGCACGATATCGAACTCGCGTTTCAACGACGACACCTCACAAAGGTGATACGCCGCCACCTTGGTGTTCAACTCCGAATCCGGCATCTTGACATGCAGGCCATTGGCCTTCATCGCCTCCACATGCGCCGGCCATTGATCAATCAGCGATACGTCATGGCCCGCATTCGATAAATCCGCGCCAACGCTGCTGCCGATGGCACCGGTGCTCAGGACTGCGATTTGTTTTGACATATTTCCCCCTTGCGATCAGAGGCGTCATGATGCCACAGAAATCCCGGCCTACGCCGCGCCGCGCCCCAAAGAATCAATATCGCGGCACGCAAGCATGATTGATGTTTCGACCGGCTTGATATTGCCCACGTATCCAGGAATGGCTTCCCCGGCGCGCGTGCGCAACGCCTTGGCGGTAATCAAGCCGTCGCGCGCGAGTTGTTGAATATCGCCCCGGTCTATCTCGGAAAACCGCGACAGCTTGGACACCGCCAGGTCAACCGGCTGCAACACGAGAATGCGTACCGCCGCGACGCCATCCAGGGCAAGTTGCAGCGCATCTTCGTGAGCATCCTCGTGTAATAGCGCAAACGATTCGTTGTAATTGGTGTCGAAGTAAATGGTGCGCGCCTTGCCCGCCGCATCGCGATAGATCACCGCCGAGTCCGGCGGAATGAGCACTCTGCGATCGAACACCGCGTCAACATCATCCGTCATGCGCGCGCCGGTGTAGAAATGCATGGCCGCGCCGCCCGCCAGATACATGGAGATCGGGTTCGCGGCAGTGGCGTTCACCGCGCGCGCGAGTTGCGCCGCGAGTCTGCGAAAGGCCTCGACCTACGCCGGATCGGCGCGCTTACTGATCGTGAGTTGGGGCATGGGTTCGGCGTTCACGGTCTATCATCGCAAACAGGCGCGCGAATTGCGGCCGATGTTTCTGCCGCCACGCTTCGTGGCTTGCGAGCGTGCTCTTGCCTGGATACAGAGTTTCCGCGAGAGCGAGGTATGCATGCCGGTCAAAACCGGAGTGGCCCGCCAGCAAAACAGCGAGTCCCGCCAGAAACGCAGCATCGCCGTATTCCCTCCACAGCGCCGCATCGGGGGGCATATGCGCGCACAGATCGACGAGCCGTTTTTCCTGATCGCGATCCACGGGCATGCCTTCGAAGCGGGAGCCGCGAAGATCGAGCGCGACATCGGCGGCCACCAGCAGGCGCGCAAATGGATCGCCGCGTTTAAGTCTCACCAATACACGATTGCCTGCGTGACGCCGCTCCACAACGCCGAGCGTGCTGAAGCGTTCGAGTTCGCGCTGCACCGATGAGAGAGATAACCCCGCAACCTTCGCGAGTTCGCGCACGTGCAGACCCGCGTCAGGGCGCGCACGCAACGCGTGCAGGAGCCGGCTGCGCGCCGGGCCCGCCAGGTCGCTCAGGGTCGCGGCAAGGGTAACGTTCAGGGCTGCGTTCAGTTTTGCTGTTGATGCTGCCATCGCCATATTGTATCAAAAATTGATACGATTTATGAAATCATAACTAATTGTTTTTATTAATGTTTCTATACGAACTCATGCGAGGCTGACCGTTTACTCGCGTCGGCGCACTGTAACTTCGTGGCTATTATTGGCCAGTTTGGCGATGTCGATCTCCACCGGCAAAAACTGCCGGATCACTTCCGCGTTGGTGATGGTATGCGGCGTGGTCTTGGAGCACGTAAACGAACC
Source organism: Bordetella parapertussis (assembly GCA_945901405.1). Taxonomy (GTDB): domain Bacteria; phylum Pseudomonadota; class Gammaproteobacteria; order Burkholderiales; family SG8-41; genus CAMDLH01. Next base: position 23,277 of record CAMDLH010000055.1, read on the forward strand.
CGCGCCCGCCAGCGCCATCGGCAACAACAATTGATCCGCGAGATGCGCGCCCACGGCCGCATTCGATGCCTGGTATTCGCGCGCCTCGTTGATGACGCGCTTGGCGACCTGTTCGGCGGTCACGCCCTTGTCGCCAAAGCCGGTGAAAATCTCGGTGACGCATTCGTGCTCCAGCGTAATCATCAACGCGTTGCCCGGCCCCTGCTCGCTGGGCAGGCCGCGTACCTGCAATTGCTCCGGCATCCAGCCGAAGGCCTTGCCCACGGCATCGAGCTCGCGCTGTGCGACGTGCCCTGGCACACCGGTGATAAAACTCTCCGCGTAGGCACGCGAACGCGCCCCGCGCTCCGGCAAGTGCAGCGGCGTGAGCGCGCGCGCAGGCTGAGTCTCGGCGGTGAATTCACCACCACCCGCCGGATAAAAACCGAAGCGCTTGAGTTCGAGTTTGATTTCGACACCCATCGCGCGCAGCAACGGCACGAACGCGCGCTCGAGAAAATGAAACGGCGGCGCCATCGGATTATGCGTGCCGCCTTGCAAGCGTATGCGGCTGGGCGTGCTGGCCTTGAGCAGCGCGGGCAATACCGTTTGAAACACCAGCGTGCAACTGCCCGCCGTGCCGATGGCGAATTTGTAGTCGCCGCCCTTGATCGCGCCGGGCGTGAAGGCAAGCGAGGTCGAGCTGATGTGCGCGCCCTCGACACTCGCGCCGCAGATTTCAACGGCGGCATTTACCGCAGTCAGATGCTGGCGCAGCAAGCCGGGCTTCTTACGCTTGGCGCGTATGCGCTCGATGCGAAACGGCGTGCCGGTGCACATCGACAACGACAACGCGCTGCGCAGAATTTGCCCGCCGCCTTCGCCTTGGGAGCCGTCGAGGATTATGGTCATTTTGTGCTTACGTTCAATGTTGAGTTTTAAGTGATGAGCGTTGAGTGGAGGCGAGTCGAGTCCGGAGTTACTTTTAACTTAAGACCTTTCTCGCGCCTTCACCCCTTCACACAAACCACCTGCTTCAAGGTATGCACGATCTCCACCAGGTCACGTTGCGCGTGCATCACGGCATCGATGTCCTTGTACGCCATCGGGATCTCGTCGATCACGCCGGCGTCCTTGCGGCACTCGACACCTTCGGTCGCCTTGACTTGATCCGCCACGGTAAAGCGGCGTTTCGCCTCGGTGCGCGACATCGCGCGGCCGGCGCCGTGGCTGCAGCTCTCGAACGACTCGGCGTTGCCCTTGCCGCGCACGATGAACGAGCGTGCACCCATCGAGCCGGGAATGATGCCAAGTTCGCCCGCGCCCGCGCGCACCGCGCCCTTGCGGGTTACCAGCACGTTCTCGCCGAAATGCGTTTCTTGTTGCACGTAGTTGTGGTGACAGTTCACCGCCTCCACGTGCGTCTCGAACGGTTTGGCGATCACCGCGCGCGCCGCAACCACCACCGCGCGCATCATCGCCTCGCGATTCAAGCGCGCGAAGTGTTGCGCCCAGCCCACCGCCTCGACGTAATCATCGAAGTGCTCGGTATCCACGCCCACCGCGGCGGGAATGATCGCGCCCTTGGTCGGAATCACGCTGCCGATGGTCGAACCCTTGCCCACGTGCACGTCCGGCATCACCGCGACGTGTTTAAAAATGAACGGCATCTTCGCCACACTCGCGAGCTGCTTGCGCGCCTCGTCTTCCACCGGCACGCCTTTGGTCCACATCTTTACGTGGCGGCCTTCCTCGACATTCATCACTTCGTAGTTTTCATTTTGCATTTTCGTCTCCAGTAGTCTGGCCGGCTTGTGTCGGCAACCAATGTATCGCAATAGCCATGCCAGGCGGGACGCCTGTGATGTGGAGCTGTAAGTATTTGTTTTTATTACTATTTATCCGAATACTCAAATGACCGCTTATTGTAGTCGCGATAGTATGTATATTATTAGCTAATACTATAGCTATTAATCTCATGAAGAAAACCGTAATTATCGGCTTCGCCGGCACCCAACTCGACTCCGGCAAGGGCAGCCATCGCTGGGAAAAGTGGCGGCCTACCGTCGCGCTCACAATACGCCAGGACATGGTGGTGAGCCGCTTTGAGTTGCTGCACACGGCGCCGCACAAGGCCTTGATCGAGCAACTCGCGACCGACATTCATACGGTGTCGCCGGAAACCGAAGTCCGGCCGGTGCAGCTTGAAATCGCCGACCCGTGGGATTTCGGCGACGTGTATGCGGCGCTGTTTGATTTCGCGCGCGGCCATGCCTTCAACACCGACGTGGAGGATTACCTCATCCACATCACCACCGGCACGCACGTCGCGCAGATTTGCATGTTCCTGATGACCGAGGCGCGTTATTTTCCCGGCGTGTTGTTGCAATCCTCGCCGCCGCGCCGCCAAAACATGGGCGACCCCGGCGGCTGCGAGTTGATCGATCTCGATCTGTCGAAATACAACCAGCTCGCGCAGCGCTTCGCTAAGGAGCAGAACGACGCGATCAGTTTTTTGAAGTCGGGCATCGCCACGCGCAATGTGCGCTTTAACAAGCTGGTGGAGGAAATCGAACACGTCGCCGTGCGCTCAAAATCCCCGATGTTGTTGATGGGCCCCACGGGTGCTGGAAAGTCGTTTCTCGCCAAGCGCGTGTTCGAGTTGAAAAAAGCGCGGCATTTGGTGAGCGGCGGTTTTGTCGAGGTCAACTGTGCAACGCTGCGCGGCGACGGCGCGGCCTCCGCGCTATTCGGCCACGTGAAGGGCGCATTCACTGGCGCCGCCAATGAGCGCGCGGGCCTGTTGCGCGCCGCCGACAAGGGCTTGTTGTTCCTCGACGAGATCGGCGAGCTCGGCGTCGATGAACAGGCGATGCTGTTAAAAGCGATCGAGGAAAAACAATTCTTCCCGGTGGGATCGGATCGCGAGGTGAAGAGCGATTTTCAGTTGATCGCCGGCACCAATCGCGATCTGCGCGCCGACGTGGCATCGGGGCGATTCCGCGAAGACCTCTACGCGCGCATCAATCTCTGGACGTATGAGTTGCCGAGCCTCGCGCGCCGGCCCGAAGACATCGAGCCGAATCTCGACTATCTGCTCGCGCAGTTTTCATCCGAGCTGGGGCAGATGATCCGCTTTAACAAGGAAGCGCGCGAGGCGTACCTCAAATTTGCCGCTTCGCACGAGGCCAAATGGAGCGGCAACTTTCGCGATCTGTCCGCCTCCGTCATGCGCATGGCAACACTGGCCGAAGGCGGGCGCATCTCCAGCACAGACGTGGATAACGAAATGGCGCGCTTGCGCGCGTCGTGGCATGTGGCGCCCAATACGTCGGCGACGCCAACGCTGGACGAACTCATCGGCGCCGACAAACTCGCCCGCATCGACTTGTTCGACCGGCTGCAACTCGAGTCCGTGATTCAGGTTTGCCGTCAATCCACGAATCTGTCTGACGCCGGACGCAAACTCTACGCCGCATCGCGCACCGCGCGCGGCACCACCAACGATGCCGACCGGTTGCGCAAATATCTGGCGCGGTTTGGGTTGGAGTGGAAGGCGCTAACGGTTTGAACGCGCGGGGGCGAACGAACGGGCTGTCGCCGCCATGCAGCCGATGAAAACCGGTTACTCCGCCTTAATCCCCGCATTGCGTATCACCCTGCGCCAGCGTTGCGCGTCGCTGACCAGAAAGCGCGCAAATTCCTCCGGCGTGCCACCCACCAAAGTGGTGCCGTAAGTCTCGGCGCGTTTTTTCATGCCGCCGGATGCCATGGATTTGTGCAGCACCGCCGATAGTTTATCCACGATGGCGCGGGGCGTGCCCGCCGGCGCGAGCATGCCGCTCCACGAATGCGATTCCTCGAATCCGCTAAAGCCTTGTTCCTTCATGGTGGGCACTTCCGCGTACAGCGCATGGCGCTGCGCAGTGGTGATGCCGATGGCGCGCACGCGTTTGCTGGCGACAAACTCGTGCAAGCCGCCCATCGGGTGAAAAATGAACGACACCTGCCCCGCGATGACATCCACCAGCGCCGGGCCGTTGCCGCGAAACGGCACGTGCGTCATGTTCGCGGCGACCTGTGTGCGAAACAACTCCGCCGTCAAATGCGCAGAGCCGCCGACGCCGGCCGAGCCGAAGGTGATCGAAGTGGATTTCGCCGCCTGCACCAGATCCTGCACCGATTGCCACGGTTGTGTTGCGCCGACCACCAGCACCGAGGGGCTGAACTGCATCAGCACGATGGGCGTGAAGTCCTTGATCGGGTCGTAGCCCGGCGATTTCATCAGCAGCGAATTGATGGTGTGGTTGAGCGAGTTGTAAATCAGCGTGTGGCCATCCGGCGTGGCGCGCGCGGCGGCGACCGTGCCGATCTGGCCATTGGCGCCGGTGCGGTTTTCCACGATCACGGTTTGGTTCAACATGACCGACATGTCCTGCGCCAGCACGCGCGCGATGCCATCGGTGGGCCCGCCCGCGGCGAAGGCGACGATGATGCGCACCGGCTTGTTGGGATACGACGCATTGGGCGCATTGGATTGGGCCGCGGCCGTGCCCAGGTGTGTAATCAGCACCGCGCTCATCAGCAGCGCCGAGCGACTCACGTGCCCCACGTACTTTTTGCGATTCATGCCGCGCATGCCGGCGGCGTTTTAGAGCCGCGCCTCGTCAATCGGCAAGCCCAAGCGGTGCTTGCCGGTCATTTCATAATAGAGGCGCCGCCCCTGCAAGTGCTGGGTGATGACGTGTATGTCCTGGAAGTGACGCTGGATCAGATTGCCCTCGAAAATCGCGGTGCCGCCGCAATCGGAGTAGATGCTCTCGACGATTTGCGCGGCGAGCCTGATCGCATGCGTGCCCGCCAGACGCAGCGCGAGACGCCGCTCCATGCTGACTTCGCCATTTTTTGCTTCATCCCAGATTTCGGCGATCGCTTCCATCAGAAAGGCACGCCCTGAACGCAGCGACGCCTCGGCCTGGCCCACGGTGAATTGGCTGATCGCCTGATCGCGCAAAAGACCAGTCATGTGGCGCGGGGCTTTTGCTCCGGCGAGTTCGAAGAATGCATCAAGACAACTGCGCGCCACCGCCAGCGCAATCGCGCCATCACCCGCCGCGAAGCACAACGTCTGCGGGACGCGATAACGCGTGCCGCCGGTGATAACTTTTTCTTTTGCCGTCAGCACGGTATGGTCTTCAGGCACGAAAACATCCTTGACCTCAAAGTGATGCGTGCCGGTGCCGCGCATGCCGCGCGTGCGCCAGGTGTCGAGCAACTGCGCCTCGGTCTTGGGGATGATGCAATAACGAATTTCCGGTTTGCCGTTTCTTAACCTTACTTCGCCGTTTTCAATCACCTGCGCGTGGGACGCCACCCATGAAGCATGCCGGCAACCGGTGCTAAACCCGTGATGACCCGTGACGCGAAAGCCGTCCGGCACGACGACGGCTTTTCCCGTCGGCGCGGGCGTGTTCGACACCACGCTGCGCGGCACGTTGATCCAGATGTCGCGCACGGCGTCCGGCTGCATATAGGCCGCGAACGTGCCGAAAGTTGCGCCTTGGTTCACCGCCCATGCCGTGCTGGCGTCAGCCTTGCCGAGCTCCTCGACCGCCAGCACATGCAGTGGAAGATCGATCTCAGTACCGCCCAGCGCGCGCGGCACCGCCATCAGAAAAAGCCCGGCGTCGGCAATCGCCTCGAACAGCGGGCGCGGCAGTTCGCGCGCGGCTTCAATCTCGTCGGCGCTCGCGCGTATCATCGGCGCGAGTTTTTTTGCGGCTTCGAGGGGGCAGGACGGCTGGGATGGCGGGATTGGGGCGTTCATGGTTACGATGCTTGTTGCTCTGTGGTCAGTGAATTGTGTGAGTGTCCCGAATCGACGGACTGTAGTCAATCAACGGTGAGCCGATAAGTTCAGCATGCGGCCATACGGCGATGAATTGCCCGATGCCGCACCATATCCGGCTATCGAAAATGTGCAAGATTCAACACAGCCGGCTCGCCCAGCCACGATGCGTGCGTGGTGTGATCCTCTATGTTCTTGCCGGTCTGCGCGTGTACGAGGATATTCAGATTGCCGCGATTCGCGTCGAGCAACGGGATCAGCGCATCGAACTGCCTGGAGTCGAACGCGAGTTGGCAACTCCAGTGTGGGTGCGGCCCGACGAGTTTTTGGTGCACGCGGCCCATGGTCACGCCGAATTGATCCGCGGCTGCCTGGCAAAGCGCGCGCGCCTGCTCGGTCGATGTCTCGTCGAAATAAACATGTGCGTGGTAGTGCGCGTGCACGTTTTGCGGGCGTTGAATCATGGCTCCACTCCTCATCGCATAAAGTACAATTCGGTACAATTCACCGTGGTCCGGACGTCACGATACCTGAAATTCTCTTTTTCCGAGTGCTACATCAACGCTGATGCCCAATTATCGTAAAGCACGCAGCCGCATGTTCGCGGCGATGGTTCTGGCGCTGACCGGCGGCGCGGCATTGGCGCAAAACCAACCGGCAAATTATCCAATCAAACCAATACGCATGGTGGTGCCGTTCGCGCCGGGCGGCGGCACGGATGTGATCGCGCGCCATCTTGCGGCGCGCATGTCCGAATCGTTGAAACGCCAGGTCGTGGTGGACAATCGCGCCGGCGCCAACGGCATCGTGGGCACCGAGAATGTCGCGCATGCGCCCGCCGATGGTTACACGCTGCTGTTTGTATCGAGCCCGCATTCGGTGAACCCGAGCCTGTATGCGAAGCTGCCCTACGATACGGTGCGCGATTTTGCTCCCGTGTCGATGGCGGCGACCTCGCCTTACGTGCTGGTGGTGCACGCGTCGCTGCCGGTGCGTAACGTCAAGGAACTGATCGCGCTTGCCAGGGCGCGGCCCGCGCAAATCGATTATGGTTCGGGCGGCTCTGGCAGCTCGGCGCATCTGGCGGCGGAGTTGTTCAATCAAATGGCGGGCATCAAGCTGCGCGAAATTCCGTACAAGGGCGCGGGGCCGGCGCTAACCGCGGTGCTGGCCGGGCAGGTTGCCGTTGTGTTCGGCAACGCGCTGACGGTGAAGCCGCACATACAAAGCGGGCGGCTGCGTGCATTGGGCATCGCGAGTCCGAAGCGTTCCGCATCCGCGCCTGACATGCCCACCATCGCCGAGTCGGGCGTGCCCGGCTATAGTGCGGATGCCGTGCTGGGCCTGCTCGCGCCCGCGCGCACGCCGAGGGCAGTGGTGGATTTATTGAATACCGAGGTGCATAAAGCCATGCGACTGCCGGATATGATGGAGGCGATGAAAAACGTCGGCGTTGAAATCGCATTGAGCACGCCCGAAGAATTCGGCAAACTAATCGAATCCGAAATCCAGCGCTGGGGCAAAGTGGTGCGTGCGCTGAATTTGAAGGTGGAGTAAGCCGCTACATTACTCCGCCGACGCTTCGCACAACACGCTGGCGTCGACGAGTTTCGACAATTCATCGCGTGAGCGCGCTTCGCGTCCGGTTTCTTTTGCTACCCACACATCGGCGTTTGCCAGAACATCGATCAAGTCCGCGGGCAACGTTGCGGGATAGGTGAGGTAAGGCCACGAATTGCGCACACTTTCGATATCCAACTCCGCAGCTTGCGCCACCAGATGCATCGCTTCCGCTTGATCGCGCTGTAACTGCTGCGTGGCATCAACAACTGCACGCACGAACGCAACAATCTTTTTTCTTAGCGCCGCATCCTTGAGATTCGCCTCGGTGGTGCACAGGCTGAAAAGCTCGTGATACACCGCCGGGTTGCAAAATTCGATGGCATCTTCGCCGATGGCGAGCTTCGCTTTTTGCGACTGCGGCTCCCACACGGCAACCGCATCGATTTTTCTCTCAAGCAGCGCCCGCGGCATCAGGCTTAGTGGCGCCGCGGTCTTGGCCATGAACGGCACCAGGGTGACGTCATCCTGGGTGAGGCCGATGGTGCGCAGCATGCGATCGACAAAATACGTGCCTGACGAATTCGGCATGGTGCCCACTTTTTTGCCGCGTAAATCGCCGAGCTGGTGAATGCCCGCCGAGCGGCGGCAGATAATGCGGTATGGGCATGCGGCCAGCGTGAGGATGATGCGCAGATCTGGATTGGCGTATGAACTGCGTATCACCTGTGTTTCCGAATTCGCGGCGACGTCGGATTTGCCCGCCGCGTCGAGACTGGGCAAATCATAAGGTTTGCCCCACAGGCTCATCACGCCGCCGTGCTCGATGACCGTCTTGCCGGCGTAGACCTTGTGCACGGCCAGCAGCACCGGCGCCATTTCCAATAGCGAAAGATTTCCGTAAACGCGCAAAGCTTCGCCGGTCATGTGGGGTGTGGCGGTCATGATAAAAAAACTACGAGATCATCTGCTCAACCAGCCATTCACGTGGCACCTTGTTGCCCAGCCCGGCGGCGCGTGCGGCTTCGTAAACCAGCGGCGCAACCGCGGCGAACTGCATGCCGGTGCCGCCGTTGTTCTTGAACACGGTGATGTCGGTTTCATTCACGCGTCCCGCCGCGCGGCCGGTAACGAGATCGGGGAAATCCACCACGTCGTCCCAGCGCATGATGCCGCGCTCCACCGGCACGGCAAGGTCGCCGTTTTGCATCTCGATGGCGTCTTCCTTGCAGTGCGTTACCACCAGCGCCGCGCGGCGCATGGTCTCGTCGTCCAGTTCGCGGCGCTGGGTTTTTTTGTCGCCGCTGACGATAGAAATCACGTGCGCGCCCGGCGTGATCCAGCGCCCATCCAGTATCGGCGCGCTGGCGTTGGTGGCGGCCACCACGATGTCCGCGCCGTCCATCGCGGCCTGCGCGTTGTCCGCCGCCTGCACGTTTAATCCGAACTCAGCCGCGGCCTTGCGCGCGAATGTGTTGCGCCGCTCGGCATTGGGGCTGTAGACACGCACGCGGCGCAGCTTGCGCTCGCCGCGTATCGCCGCCAGATGCGTCCACGCCTGTTCGCCGGAACCGATCAGCGCGAGGTCGCCCGCGTCTGTGCGCGCCATCAGCCGCACGCTCAGAGCGCCGGTGCACGCCACGCGCACCAGTTGTATGTAGCCGTCGTGCAGTATCGCAACCGGCGCGAGATCAATCGTGCTGAAGAGCACGATCAACCCGACGTAACCGTTAAAACCATTGCCCGGCGCGCGCGGCAGTTTCACGCGCCGCGATTCGCCGCCGCTGGTTTCTTCCGCCACCAGATCGGAGGTGAGACGCAGCACCATGTAGCCGCTATCGGGCAGCGCCGCCTCCATGCTTTTCAGGCAATACGCCGCGGCGGGCGTGCCGCCGGGCGCGTAAATCTGGCGGCGGCCGCCGGCGCTGACGTTGCCAGCGGCCAGCGCGCGATACGCGCGATCCAGTGCATCCATGCACGCGCGTATGTCTAGCACTTGTTTGATGGCGTCGTTGTCGAGTATGAGTAACGGAGTTGTCATGGCTGCACGTTATTGTGTGAGTGTACGTAAGTTATTGTTTTTATGGATATTTTTTGTGTGGCGATAAATGCAAAGCAGCTTGCGATTTTCGCCATTGCGCTCAGCGCAGCACGATGCCCGCATCCTTCACCAGCTTCGCCCAGCGCTGATGATCTTCGCGCATGAGATTGCCGAAGTCCACTTGCGTTGTGTATTGCACCTCGACGCCTTGCCGCTCGAGCATCTCATACACCGCGGTCACCGCGAGCGCTTTTTTGATTTCGCCGTTGAGCTTCGTCACGATGAGCGCGGGCGTCGCGGCGGGCGCCAGAAAACCGTACCACGAAAATACGTTAAACCCCGGCAGCGTTTCGGCGATGGCCGGAATATCGGGCGCGGCTTTCGCGCGGCGCTCACTGGTGACGCCAAGGCCGGTCAGGCGGCCCGCCTGCATGTGCGGCAGCGCCGACGACAGCGGCACGAATGTCACTTCGACTTCACCCTGCATCGCCGCGAGTATCGATGCCTGCCCCGCGCGATACGCGATGGGCGTCAATTTTGTGGCGGACATCACGCGGTAGAGTTCGCCCGCAAGATGCTGTATCGAACCGTCGCCCGAATGCCCGACGCGCAGCGGTTCAGCGCGTGCCTTACTCAGCGCGATCAATTCCTTCACCGATTTCACCGGCAGCTTGGGATGCACCGTGAGTATCGTCGGCCCGGTGCCGATCAGCGACACGGGCGCGAATGCCTTCAGCGGATCGAAGCCGAGTTTGCGCGCCGTGAACAGCGGGCTTAACGTGATCACCGGTGTCGCCAGATGCAGCGTGTATCCGTCGGGCGAGGCATTCGCGGCGCTGCCCATGCTGAGCATGCCGCCGGCACCCGGCCGCGTGTCGATCACCATGCGCTGGCCGAGTTGCTTGCCCATCTGCTCGCCCACCGCGCGCGCGATGATGTCGCTCACCCCTCCGGCGGCAAAGCCGGTGATCACGCGCATCGGGCGCGTGGGGAAAACCTCGGCCGGTTCCTGCGCCCGGACACTGCCGGGGCCGAGCGCCAGCAGGCCCAGCGCTGCGTAAACGATTTCCCGCGGATGATTCATGTTGTCAGCCTCGATGCGCGTCCCGCATTGATTGCTTGCCGGGCGAAAAATGAATATATACTTGATGAACCATTCAATCAATCGCGTGCCCGTGTCGTGCCGGCGTCGATGCCGACGACAGAGCCGCTGCCGCACGTTTAGAGCACGTTTAGAAAAAGAGGTTCGTCAGTAGAATCTGTGGGCGAGCTTTGGTTCGGGTAGTTTGCCAAGTACATGATATAGCGAGAGTTCTGCCACTCTGAACGTTCGGAATCCGTAAGATTTTCTCATAGTGACTTTTGCTTTGTTGTTAAGACCCTCA